>CAYSBD010000007.1:34556-37752 GCA_964429175.1 uncultured Marinosulfonomonas sp. | reverse complement strand
GCCTTGTCATACAGCCGCCATGAAAACGCCGCCCGCAGTTTTTGCAAGGGGGGCGCGGTTTTGGCCACCGGATGGCACAGCCGATGCCAGAGCCAGCGAATTACAGGGCCGGCAATGCGGTGATACAGCGGTGCGTAATGTGCTGTGGTCAGGCTATCCAGCAGGGTTTGTCGCCGTTTTGGGTCGTGCATGTTCAGCAGGGCGATGGCGCTAAAACATGTCCAGATTACAAAAACAGCAATCAGCCAGTTGGGGGTATCAATGATTGGCAAGCCAAAAAATGCAACACCAAAGGCGCTGGTGATGATAAAAACAGGCAAGACTGGGTTCAAGGTTTTATCCATGCCCGATGCTTAAGGCAGGTTCAGGGTTCTGACAACCGCAGGTTCTGCCTTTGAGTCTGTGTGTTACGGTTTGGCCAGTAATTCCAACGCCTGCGCCAAATCAATCGCCCCGTCATAAAGCGCGCGCCCCGAAATGGCACCGTTCAGATTGGCACCGCAATCGCGCAGGGCCGTAAGGTCGGCCATTGAACTAACCCCGCCCGAGGCAATCACCGGAATGCTCACCGCATTTGCCAGCGCCGCCGTGGCCGCAACGTTTGGTCCCTGCATCGCTCCGTCGCGGTTAATGTCGGTGTAAATAATGGCCGCCACGCCCGCGTCTTCAAAGCTGCGGGCCAGATCGGTGACCATCACGTCGGTTTCCTCGGCCCAGCCTTTGGTGGCAACACGCCCGTCGCGCGCATCAATGCCAACGGCGATCCTGTTTGGAAATTCCTTGGCCGCTTCGCGCACCAGATCGGGGTTTTCAACCGCAACCGTGCCCAGAATTACCCGCGCGATGCCCTTGTCAATCCAGCGCGCAATCGTGGCCATATCGCGGATGCCGCCGCCCAGTTGCGCGGGCACATTCGTTGCGGCCAAAATCGCCTCGAGCGCCGCACCGTTCACCGGCTCGCCGGCAAATGCGCCGTTCAGATCGACCAAATGCAGCCATTCACAACCGGCATTCACAAAGGCGGTCGCCTGATCGGCGGGGCTGTCGTTAAAGACGGTGGATTGGTTCATATCGCCGCGGAGCAGGCGCACGGCCTGACCGTCTTTTAAATCAATCGCGGGGTATAGGATCATGGTTTTGGCCTTGGTTGCTGCATTCCTGCGCTGTTTTGCACGAAGCGGCGGGAAATGCAAAGCGATCTATCACTTAACGTCAGGCTTGCCAGAGCCGATCGTAGCGGGCAGGGTGGTCGGATAATCTTTGGGAGGAAAGAAAAATGAAAAAACTAAGTCTTGTTTCGGCGTTTATTTTTGCACTGGCGGCACCGGCGATGGCCGATCCGGCTGCGGGAATGTGGAAAACCAAAGCCGATGATAACGGCAATTTCGGGCACGTTAAAATTGCGCCTTGCGGTGCGAAAGTTTGCGGTGTTCTGGTGAAATCGTTTGACGGGGCCGGCAAGCCTTTGGCATCCGATAATATTGGCCGCAAAATCATCTGGAATATGGTGCCTGAGGGCGACGGGAGTTACAGTAAAGGCAAAGTTTGGGCGCCGGACCGTGATAAAACCTACAGGGCCAAAATGACGCTGTCGGGCAATAAACTGGCGGTTTCGGGCTGTGTGATGGGCGGGCTGGTTTGCCGCGCCTCGGACTGGACCCGGGTTAAATAATCAGGGCTTCCAGCGCAGAAAATTTGAAATCAGCCGCAAGCCCGTGCTTTGGCTTTTTTCAGGATGAAACTGCATGCCCAACATATTATCACGACCGATTATGGCGGTAACATCGCCGCCATAATCCACATGCGCCAAACGCTGCGCAGGGGCGGCCACTGCAAATTTATAACTATGCACGAAATAAACGTGATCGCCGGTTTTAATCCCGTCCAGAACCCGGTGCGGTTGATCCAGAACCAGATCGTTCCAGCCCATATGCGGCACTTTCAGGCTTGGCGGGCGCGGCTGAATTTTGACGACTTCACCGCCGATCCAGTCAAAGCCGCGGGTGTCACCATATTCGCGGCCCCAGCTGGCCATCATCTGCATGCCAACACAAATCCCCAAAAACGGACGCCCCTTTTCAAGCACGGCCTCGCGGGTGGCTTCAAACAGGCCCGAGCGCTCGAACAGCGCTTTTTGGCAGGCCGAAAATGCCCCGTCACCGGGCAGCACAATCCGGTCGGCGCGCAGCACGTCATCGGGGGACGCGCTGACAATCACCTCGCCGCTACCGGTTTCGGCCGCCATGCGCTGAAATGCCTTTTCGGCCGAATGCAGGTTACCGGATTCGTAATCAATCAGAACCGTCAGCACCTAGAGCATTCCTTTGGTCGAAGGAATTGCATCGCTTTTGCGCGGATCGGTTTCCAGCGCAACACGCAAGGCGCGCGCCACGGCCTTGAAGGCGGCCTCGGCGATGTGGTGGGCGTTGAAGCCGTGCAAGCGGTCAATATGCAGGGTAATGCCGCCGTGGGTGGACAGCGCCTGAAAAAATTCGCGCACCAGTTCGGTGTCGAAATTGCCGATTTTGGCGGTGGGCATCTCTAGATTGCAAATCAGAAAAGGGCGCGCCGACAGATCCAGCGCACAACGCACTTGGGCGTCATCCATCGCCAAATGGCATTCGCCGTAACGCCGGATGCCGGATTTATCGCCCATGGCCGCGACCAGCGCCTGACCCAGCGCAATGCCAACGTCTTCGACCGTGTGGTGATCATCAATGTGCAGATCACCCGTGGCCCGCACGGTGATATCTATCAGCGAGTGGCGCGAGAGCTGATCCAGCATGTGGTCAAAAAAACCAATGCCGGTTTTGTTGTCGTAAATGCCTGATCCATCAAGATTGATCTCAACCGAAATATCGGTTTCTGCAGTTTTGCGTGTGATTTTTGCTGTGCGCATCATGGTCTCCGAATTATTTGTTAATGCTCTATAGGCGGGCTGGCGGTAAAAACCAAGATCGGTTGGGCGGTTCTGTGTAAAAGGGTGATTAAAATGCAAATGGCACAGCCGAAGCTGTGCCAGTTTGAAAACCATTTGGAGCGGGCGAGGCGATTCGAACGCCCGACCCTAACCTTGGCAAGGTTATGCTCTACCCCTGAGCTACGCCCGCTTACCGAATGGTCTGGCGATATATAGCGCCGCTTTGTCGGGCCGCAAGGGAAAAATGAGGCTGGGTGTGAATTTTTTTGCGATGTG
>CAYSBD010000007.1:27067-34456 GCA_964429175.1 uncultured Marinosulfonomonas sp. | reverse complement strand
TTTGCGATGTGCAGGGGATGTGCAAGAATTGCGCTGCACGTTGTGCAACGCCCCAGCGCTTTGAGCCGTTGGCCCAAAGCGCTATTGCCTGCGGCGCAGGTATTTACAGCAAGAAGAAATTGGGCAGGGTGCTATTCTAGCTCCAGCATCAAATCCTTGGCGTCGATCTGGCCGCCGGCCTGAACATGCACCGCCTTTATCGTGGCATCGCGTTCGGCGTGAATGCCGGTTTCCATTTTCATCGCCTCGATCGTCAGCAGCAAATCACCCCGATGCACCTTTTGGCCGGTAGAAATGGCCATTGTCGCAACCACGCCGGGCATCGGCGCGCCGATGTGATCGGGGTTGCCTTGCTGGGCTTTTGGCCGCTGGGTGGTTTGGGATTTGATCAAACGGTTGGGCACGGTAATGCTGCGCGGCTGGCCATTTAGCTCAAAGAACACCTTAACATCGCCATCCTCATTGCTCTCACCCACCGCTTGCAGGCGGATTTCAAGGGTTTTGCCCGGGGCAATTTCAGCCGTAATTTGCTCGCCCGGCTCCATCCCGTAGAAAAAGGTGCGCGTGGGTAGCGTGCGCACGGGGCCGTAACTGCGGTGGCGGCCCATGTAATCAAGGAAAACCTTGGGATACATCAAATATCCGTTCAGATCTTCGTCATCGATTTTGAAGCCGTTGAGCTGCTTGGACAGGTCGCGTCGGGTGGCCTCGAGATCAACGGGTTTCAGGCGCGAACCGGGGCGCGAAGTGTCGGGTTTTTCGCCCTTTAGCACTTTGTTTATCAGCGCTTTCGGAAAGCCGCCCGGAGGCTGGCCCAGATTGCCGCGCATCATGTCGACAACGCTGTCGGGAAAGGAAACCTCGGTGGCGGGATCTTCGACCTGATTACAGCTAAGCCCTTGGGAAACCATCATTAATGCCATATCTCCAACCACTTTTGAGGATGGCGTAACCTTGACAATATCGCCAAACATCCGGTTCACATCGGCATAGGTTTGGGCCACCTCGTGCCAGCGATCTTCAAGCCCCAGACTGCGGGCTTGGGCCTTTAGGTTGGTGAACTGACCGCCGGGCATTTCGTGCAGGTAAACTTCGCTTGCAGGGGCGGCCAGACCGCTTTCAAAGGCCAGATATTGGGCGCGCACGGCCTCCCAGTAATCGGAAATTTCGCGCAATCGGGCGATGTTGATGCCGGTGTCGCGCGGGGTGTGGCGCAGGGCCTCGACGATCGCGCCCATGCAGGGCTGCGAGGTGCCGCCCGAAAATGCGTCCATCGCCACGTCAACCGCATCAACGCCCGCATCCGAGGCCGCCAAAATTGTCGCACCGCCAATGCCCGATGTGTCATGGGTGTGAAAATGGATCGGCAACCCGACTTCGTTTTTCAAGGCCCGCACCAGCACCGCAGCCGAGGCCGGTTTTAGCAATCCCGCCATGTCTTTGAGGCCCAGAACATGGGCACCGGCCGCCTTTAATTCCTGCCCCATCGCCACATAATATTTCAGGTTATATTTGGCCCGATCCGGGTTCATAATATCGCCGGTGTAGCAAATCGTGCCCTCGCAAACCTTGCCCGATTCAAGCACCGCATCCATGGCCACGCGCATGTTTTCAACCCAGTTCAGGCTGTCAAATACCCGAAAAACATCAACCCCGCTAACGGCGGCCTGACGCACGAATTCCTGCACCACATTATCGGGATAATTGGTGTAGCCAACGCCGTTGCTGGCGCGCAGCAGCATCTGGGTCATGATGTTTGGCATCTTGCTGCGCAGATCACGCAGGCGCTGCCACGGGCATTCCTGCAAGAACCGGTAGGCCACATCAAAGGTCGCGCCGCCCCAACATTCGATCGAAAACAGCGGGTTCATATTGGCGGCGTAACTGGGGGCCACGCGGATCATATCAATGCTGCGCATACGGGTGGCCAGCAAGGATTGGTGCCCGTCGCGCATGGTGCAATCGGTCAGCAGAAGCTGTCTTTGGGCCAGCATCCAGTCGGCCACGGCGGCGGGGCCTTTTTCATCAAGCAAGTTGCGCGTGCCGGCGGCCGGTTGGCTTTGGGGCACGGGGGGCTGGGGCAGTTTTGCCTGCGCTGCGGGCCGTGGTCTGCCATCGGTTTCGGGGTGGCCGTTTACGGTGATATCGGCGATGTAGGTCAGAATTCTGGTGGCGCGATCACGGCGTTTCTTGAATTTGAACAGCGCCGGTGTGTTGTCGATGAATTTGGTGGTATAGCTGTTGTCAAGGAATGTCGGGTGGCGCAGCAGGTTTTCAACGAATGCAATATTGGTCGAAACCCCGCGCACCCGAAATTCGCGCAAAGCCCGGTCCATGCGAGCAATCGCGCCCGCCGGTGTTTGGGCGTGGGCGGTGATTTTTACCAGCAAACTGTCGTAATAACGCGTGATCACCCCGCCGGCGTAAACCGTGCCGCCATCCAGCCGAATGCCCATGCCGGTGGCCGAACGATAGGCGCTGATGCGGCCGTAATCGGGGATGAAATTATTCTGCGGGTCCTCGGTGGTGATGCGACATTGCAACGCGTGGCCGTTCAGGCGCACCTCGGATTGGTCAGCTTTGCCGGTGGCTTGGGCCAGTGATTTGCCCTCGGAAATCAGGATCTGGGCCTGCACGATGTCAATGCCGGTGACTTCTTCGGTGACGGTGTGCTCAACCTGAACGCGCGGATTTACCTCGATAAAATGAAAGGTGCCGGTGTCCATATCCATCAAAAATTCAACAGTTCCGGCGCATTCATAGCCGACGTGGCTGCAAATTTTATGGCCCAGAGCGCAGATTTCGCGGCGCTGATCTTCGGATAAATAAGGCGCGGGCGCACGCTCAACCACTTTTTGATTACGCCGCTGAACCGAGCAGTCGCGCTCGAATAAATGATAGACTTCGCCGGATTTATCACCCAGAATTTGCACCTCGACATGGCGGGCGCGGATGATCATTTTTTCCAGATAACCCTCGTCATTGCCGAAAGCGGCCTTGGCTTCGCGCCGGCCCTCCAGCAGTTTTTCCTCCAGCTCGTCCTCGCAATTGATCGCGCGCATACCGCGACCGCCGCCGCCCCAGCTGGCCTTTAACATCAACGGATAACCGACCTCGGCGGCCTGCGCCTTGATTTTAGCCATGTCATCGCCCAGAACTTCGGTGGCGGCAATCACCGGCGCACCGGCCTGAATGGCGATATCTCGCGCGCTGGCCTTGTCGCCCAGTTTGCGCATGGTTTCGGCTTTGGGGCCAATAAAGGCGATACCGGCATCTGTGCAGGCATCGACAAATTCGGGGTTCTCCGACAAAAAACCATAGCCCGGATGGATCGCATCGGCACCCGACATTTTGGCCACGCGAATGATTTCGTCAATGCTAAGGTAGGCCGCGATCGGTCCCAGCCCCTCGCCAACGCGGTAGGCCTCGTCGGCCTTGAAACGGTGCAGGCTCAGCTTGTCTTCTTCGGCATAGATAGCGACGGTTTTTTTGCCCATCTCATTGGCGGCCCGCATGATGCGGATGGCAATTTCGCCACGGTTGGCGATCAGGATTTTGTTGAAATCGGTCATGTCAGGGCCTCTTACCTATTTGGGATTGTGCATGCTATATCGCGAATGGGGGGCAGGGTAAATTCAATATTGGCTATTTTGCGTGCGGTAAGGGCGGATGCCTGCGGCGCGGATATTTAACAGAACAATAATGGCGGAACAGAGTGTGAACAAGGCTTTCGTTTGCCAAAGAATTGGGGTAGGAATTTGGGAATGAACGATTTTGATAGAAATAATGCCCCTTTAGGGTTGGCTGCGCGGGCGATGGCGGCGCGACCGGCACCGTATATGGAGGGGTTGAATCCGGCCCAGAGGAATGCGGTCGAGGCGGTGAACGGCCCGGTTTTAATGCTGGCTGGCGCTGGCACGGGCAAGACCAAGGCGCTGACCACGCGGATTGTGCATTTGTTAAATGCTGGCCATGCGCGGCCCAATGAAATTCTGGCGGTGACATTTACCAACAAAGCGGCGCGCGAGATGAAGCTGCGCGTGGGGCAGATGTTGGGTGAGACTGTGGAGGGGATGCCGTGGCTGGGCACGTTTCATGCGATTTGTGTAAAATTGTTGCGCCGCCATGCCGAGCTGGTTGGGTTAAAGAGCAGTTTCACCATTCTGGATACGGACGATCAGATCCGGCTGCTAAAGCAGTTGATCAGGGCGGCCGGAATTGATGACAAACGCTGGACGGCGCGTGGGCTGGCGGGGATTATTGATAGCTGGAAAAACCGTGCCTGGATACCCGCCACAGTTCCCACATCCGAAGCTGGCGCGTTTAACGGCAAGGGGCTGGAATTATACGCGGCCTATCAGGCGCGCTTAAAGGTGCTGAATGCGGTGGATTTTGGCGATTTATTGCTGCATGTCGTGACCATATTTCAGCAAAACGGCGATATTTTGGCCCAGTATCAGCGTTGGTTTAAATATATTCTGGTGGACGAATATCAAGATACCAATGTGGCGCAATATTTGTGGCTGCGCCTGCTTGCCGGGAGTCATAAAAATATTTGCTGCGTTGGCGATGATGATCAGTCGATCTATGGTTGGCGCGGGGCCGAGGTGGAAAATATTTTGCGATTCGAGCAGGATTTTCCGGGCGCGACGGTGGTTAAGCTCGAGCAAAATTACCGCTCGACCCATCATATTTTAGGCGCGGCTTCGGGGGTGATTTCGGGCAATGAAGGGCGGTTCGGCAAGGCGCTTTGGACTGAAAAAACCGGGGGCGACAGGGTTCGGCTGATTGGCCATTGGGATGGCGAGGAGGAAGCGCGCTGGATTGGTGACGAGGCCGAGGCCATGCAACGCGGCACGCGCGGCGCGGCGCCGGTGTCGCTGGACGGGATGGCGATTTTGGTGCGGGCCAGCCATCAGATGCGCGCCTTTGAAGACCGGTTTTTGAGCATCGGTTTGCCGTATCGGGTGATTGGTGGGCCACGGTTTTACGAGCGGCGCGAAATCCGCGATGCGATGGCATATTTTCGCGTAACCGTGTCGCCCGAGGATGATCTGGCTTTTGAGCGTATTATAAATACGCCTCGGCGCGGGGTTGGCGATAAGGCATTGCAAAATATACAAATTATGGCGCGCGAGCATGGCTTGCCACTGCTGCAAACCAGCCGGATGATGCTGGATGCGGGGGAAGTAAAGGGGCGGGCCAAGGCGGCGTTGCGCGGGTTGGTTGATGGTTTTACGCGCTGGTCCGAGGCGGCGCAGAATGGTAGCTGTCATGTGGAATTGGCCGAGGCTATGCTGGAGGAATCCGGCTATACGGACATGTGGCAAAACGATAAATCACCCGATGCGCCGGGCCGGCTGGAGAATTTGAAAGAGCTGGTCAAGGCGTTGGAGCAGTTTGAAAACCTGCAAGGATTTTTAGAACATATCGCGTTGATTATGGATAATGCATCCGATGATGCCGGTGAAAAGCTGACGATCATGACGCTGCACGGGGCCAAGGGGCTGGAGTTTCCGGCGGTGTTTTTGCCGGGCTGGGAGGACGGGCTGTTTCCGTCGCAGCGCAGCATGGATGAAAGCGGCATCAAGGGGTTGGAGGAGGAGCGCCGTCTGGCCTATGTCGGCATCACGCGGGCCGAGGCGCTTTGCACGATTTCGTTTACGGCCAACCGGCGGGTTTACGGGCAGTGGCAGTCGCAATTGCCGTCGCGTTTTATTGACGAGTTGCCAGAACAGCACGTCGAGGTTTTAACCGCGCCGGGCCTTTATGGTGGCGGTTACGGGGCGGCCGGTGGCGGGGCGATGGCGGGAAATGTGTCCGGCTCTGACAGTTATAATTCGCCGGGCTGGAAACGGATGCAGGCGCGAAAATCCGCGCGGGTGACGGGTCCAGGTTCTGCGGCAGGTTTTGCGGCAAGTTCTGCGGTGGTTGATCTGAAAGCCAACGCGATTTTTTGTCAGGGCGAGCGGGTGTTTCATCAGAAATTCGGCTATGGTTGTGTGATGGGGGTTGAGGGCGACAAGCTGGATATCGAGTTTGAGCGGGCCGGGGCCAAGAAGGTTGTGGCAAGTTTTGTGGTGGCGGCGGATCGGGCGGATGACGTGCCATTTTAGGGAATTGATGCCTGCTTTGGTATCTGCGGCGGTATCTGCGGCAGTATTTGCGGCGCAGCTATTTGGGGAAAAGAAGAGTGGCAGGTTTTCAGGACGTCAGGATCGGGTAAAGCGTTGCCAGCAGCAATAATCCGGCCGTTATGTTGAATATTTTCAGGCGGCGCGGGGTGTGTAAAAAGCGGCTCATTTGCTGGCCCAAAACGGCCCATGTTGTAACGGACGGCAGATTTACAATTGCAAAAATGCCCGCGACCATGGCGATTTGGGCGGTTGTTGCCGATGTTGGCGCGTAAATGCTGATGGCGGTAAATGCCATGGCGATGGCCTTTGGGTTGACCCATTGAAATGCCGCCGCTTGCAGGAATGTAAACGGTTTTGCGCGGCCCGATGTTGCGTTTGGCGGTGTTTGGTTGCTGGCGATTTTCCAGGCCAAAAACAGCAAATAGCAGACGCTGAGCAGTTTTAGCACTGTGTAACTAAACGGGTAGGCGTCAAATATTTGCTTTAGGCCGATGCCGACCAAAAACACCATTAAGCTGTGCCCCAGCGAGATTCCCAGCATGTGGGGCACTGTGCGGATCAGGCCAAAATTGGCGCCAGAGGCCAGCAACATCAGGTTATTTGGTCCCGGCGTGATCGAGCTGGCAAAAGCAAAGGCAATCAGGGCGAGGATGAGATCGAGTGTCATTATTGGCTTGCCTTTCAAGTGGCTGTTGGGCAACTATCTACTGTAATCTGCGCAATTAATGGTTTTTTCGCGCGACCAAAAAGATAAAAGAGCAACATATGCCTGAAATTGATTTAAAAAGCCGTGAAATATTGCGCATCCTGCAAGCGGATGGCCGGATCAGCAATATTGATTTGGCGGCGCGGGTGGCGCTTTCGCCCTCGGCCTGTTTGCGACGGGTGCAGGAATTAGAGCGCAGCGGGGTGATTTCAGGGTACCGCGCTGTGGTGGACCGCGAAAAGCTGGGTAGCGGATTTGCCGCCTATGTTGCGGTGGGTTTGTCGGACCATTCCAAAAAATCCCAAGAGGCGTTCGAGCAGGCGATGGCGGCCTCGCCTCAAGTGCGCGAATGTCACAATGTGGCCGGGGTTTATGAATATCTGCTGCGGGTCGAAGTGGCCGATCTGGCCAGTTATAAAACCTTTCACACCGATATTCTGGGCACGGTCCCCAAGGTGAATTCGATCACATCTTATATGGTGATGGGGTCCTCCAAAGACGAGCGCGCCTAAGAAAAAGGCAGCACCCGGCCAGAACTTTGGGGGG
>CAYSBD010000007.1:0-26967 GCA_964429175.1 uncultured Marinosulfonomonas sp. | reverse complement strand
GTCCGAGGCGTCTGATTTAGAGCGGGAGGCTCCAAATATTTGCGCGGTGACGCCCGGGAGGGGGGGCATCACCGCGACCCGTCACGCCAATGCAATCGGGAGGAAAAAACGGGCGCAACGAAATTTCTGACGCCAGATTGACGCCGTTGAGCAGAACATATGCGTTTTTATCGCCGTTACAACACCCCGCCTGATCATTTCCGTTATGCGCGGCGTGCATAGGTTGGTTGGGCGATATTCCTCTTGCGATTATGCCAAAAGAGCGCGACAAATACGCAAATATTTATGCCGCAAACATTTATGCAAGGAGCGCCCCCATGACCCGCAGCCGTGAAGATGTCTTGAAGGTATTGCAACAAATCGGCCTGCCCGCTGGTGGTGATCTGGTCTCGGCCGATCTGGTGCGCGCGCTTGTTGTCGATGGCGGGCAGGTGCGTTTTGTGATCGAGGCCGCCAACCCGGCTGATGCCGCCAAACTGTCGGATGTGCGGGTCGCGGCGCAGGCGGCGGTTGAAAATATGGACGGCGTTGAAAATGTTTCTGTGGTGTTGACCGCGCATGCCCCAACCGCGCCCCCCGATATCAAGCCACGGCGCAAGGACGGTTTGCAACAGGGGCGCCGGGAAATATCGGGGATTAGCCGGATTATCGCGGTTGGGTCGGGCAAGGGCGGGGTTGGAAAATCGACGGTTACCTCGAACCTTGCGGTGGCTTTGGCCAAGCAGGGGCGACGCGTTGGTTTGTTGGATGCCGATATTTACGGACCGTCCCAGCCGCGGATGATGGGGGTTAATGCCCGCCCTGATTCCGATAAAGACAACCGGATTATTCCGCTAATTGCCCACGGGGTGAAAATGATTTCGATCGGTTTGATGGTCGAGGATGATCAACCGCTGGCTTGGCGCGGGGCGATGTTGATGAAGGCGCTGCAACAGTTGTTGGGCGATGTTGTTTGGGGCAAGCTGGATGTGTTGTTGATTGATCTGCCGCCCGGAACCGGCGATGTGCAGCTGACTTTGGGGCAGAAAACCAGCATCACGGGGGCATTGATTGTGTCGACGCCCCAAGATGTGGCGCTGATTGATGCGCGCCGCGCCATTGCGATGTTTCAAAAATTCAACACGCCAATTTTGGGTCTGATTGAAAATATGTCATCGTATGTTTGCCCCGAATGTGGCCACGAGGCGCATATTTTTGGCGATGGCGGCGTGCATAAAGAAGCCGCGCGTCTGGATTTGCCGTTTCTGGGCGCGTTGCCGCTGGATTTGGCGGTGCGTCTTGCGGGGGATGCCGGCGCGCCGGTTGCTGCGGGGCAGGGGCCGTTGGCCGAGGCTTATGCAAAACTGGCCGCGAGGTTGGTCGAGGGCGATATGGCCTGATTGTGGTTCGGCTCGTCTTTGATTTTTCGGGAATTTATGGGACATCTGTAAAATGTGTGATTTTCACGCCCGTTTCCTGTCTTTTTTGATGCCGAATCTTATAGGGGTTTACAGTTCTGTTGACCTGAAAGGCTTTTTTGGGCCTGTATTTCTTTTGAATTTGCGTATATTTCATTGAATGTCGGGAAATTATGGGAAAGTAGAAATAATTTTCGAAATCTATATTTAGTGTCCTGATATCGCTGTTGCGCTGCATAGTGTTTTTTGTTCCATTTTCGTTCACGCTGATTTGCTAATCTAAGCGTCAAAATGGCGCAAAAGGAAAAAATAATCTAAAATTATTTATTGACTACCATGATTTCCCATGGCAAACATTGATCCAAGATAAGAACGAGCAGAGCAAAAAAATTGGGGCGAATTAAAGAACCCCGAAAAAGGCACCTAGTCAGGTTTCATACAGGCTTCGATTTTATCTACAACGAGAGATCCGGCGCGCGGGCGAGCAGACATCCCCCCAGGTGGCGCGCGCAGCTGGACATACCCCGCAATGCGGGCGAAAGCGGCGGGTTGAGTAGTGGCAGCTAACTCAAACCCGCCGTTTCCATTTTCGAAATGACAAATTCGGGGGAAGATACAGGTAAGGGACGCGCAAAGTGGGTCTGAGTTTCAGAGGCGAATTTGACCAAAAGGTCGACGGTAAGGGGCGCATGTCGATCCCGGCCGATTTTCGTCGTGTGCTCGAGGCTGGCGACCCTGATTTTCCCGAAAAAAACGCCAATGCACGCATGGTGGTATTGTATGGTCCGCATCTGAAAAACTATCTGCAAGCTTACACAATTGACGATATGACCGAAATCGAAGCCGGAATTCGGGCTTTGCCGCGTGGCTCGGATGCGCGCAAGCAGGCCAGCCGGATGGTTTTGGGCAAGTCGTGGGAAACCGAAGTTGATCGCGACGGGCGCATCGTTTTACCCAAAGACCGGCGCGCGCAAATTGCCCTTGATGGGCTGTCGACAATGGTTGCGATGGGCGATCATTTCGAGATTTGGAACGCGCAAACTTATAGCGCGCAAGAAGAGGCCGAGTCACAAGCCTATCTGGCGAAAATGCCGGATAATTTTGATCCGTTGTCTTTGCTGGATCCGCTAAATACGGATAATTCAAATGCGGGCTGATCCATGACAACGCCCCCGGCTGCCCCCCATATTCCTGTTTTATTACAACCGCTTCTCGAGGCGGTTTTACCCGTTTCAGGCCTCTGGCTGGATGGCACATTTGGCGCGGGCGGTTACGCGCGCGGGCTGCTGGATGCCGGTGCGGATCGGCTGATCGGGGTTGATCGTGATCCGTTGGCTTTTGAAATGGCCGCGGGTTGGGCGGCTGATTATGGTGATCGTTTACAGCTGGTTCAGGGCATATTCAGCCAGCTGGACAGTTATAGCGATGCGTTGCTGGATGGCGTGGTTTTGGATCTGGGCGTTAGCTCGATGCAGCTGGACCGCGCCGATCGCGGTTTTTCATTCATGCGCGACGGGCCGCTGGATATGCGGATGGGTCAAACCGGCGCATCGGCGGCTGATTTGGTTAATTCCGCCTCCGAGGCCGCGCTGGCCGACGTTATTTTTCAATACGGCGAAGAACGTGCCTCGCGCCGGATTGCTGCGGCCATTGTTGTGGCGCGAAACCTTGCGCCGTTTGAAACTACATTGCAATTGGCGCAGGTTGTCGAGGCCTGTTTGCCGCGCTCGAAACCGGGCCAAAGCCATCCTGCAACGCGCACATTTCAGGCCATCCGTATTGCGGTAAATAACGAATTTGGCGAATTGCTGGCCGGGCTTCATGCGGCGGAACATGCGCTAAAACCGGGTGGAAAACTGGCGGTTGTAACGTTTCATTCGCTCGAGGATCGTGTCGTAAAACGCTATTTATCTGCCCGTTCTGGCGGGGCCGGAAATGCCAACCGGTATGCGCCTCAAGGTATTGAAGTTAAACCACAATTCAAGTTGGTGAACCGGCGTGCAATTGGGCCGGACAAGGATGAATTGGCCCAAAATCCACGCGCGCGCAGTGCCAAATTGCGCGTGGCTGTGCGCACGAAAAATCCATCGGATCAAATGCCGCACACGGGGCTGGGAATGCCGAAAATATCACTGGGGGATTACAACGATGCGTAGCTTTTTTTATGTGATCAGCGCATTGGCCGTGATCGGCTTGGCGTTTTGGTCTTATCAGGAAAATTACAAAACCCGCGCCTCTCTGGCCGAGGCCGCAAAAATCCAGCGCGAAATCGGAACCGCGCGCCAAATGCTGGCCGTGTTGCGGGCCGAATGGGCCTATTTGAACCGGCCCGACCGGTTGCGCGATCTGGTGGAAATTAACTTTGACCGTTTGGGCCTGTTGGCGCTGTCGCCCGAGCAATTTGGCCGCATCGATCAGGTTGCTTTTCCCGCGCCTGATCCGGGGCCGGTCACAAACCCCGTTAACCTGTCGGCCGAGCTGGAGCAAACCCAATGATCCGCACCCCCCTGCGCCCGTTGTCGCGTGTTTTGAGGGCCCGTGAAAAAGGTGAAAACCCTGACCTGATCGAGCGTGAGAATATTCGCCTTCGCCAAGAAACCATGCGCGACAAATCGCGTCAGCGCTCGGAGGGGCGTTTGTTGGTGTTGGGCGCGTTTTTCTTTTGCGCTTTTTCGGTGATCGGTATTCGTATGGGCACGCTGGCCGCCAGTGATCCGGTCGAGCCGCGCGCGGCCGTGTCGGGTGCCAATATTAGCGCAAACCGGGCCGATATTGTCGATCGTAACGGGCGGATTATGGCCACCAATCTGGCCACGCACGCGCTTTATGCCAAGCCGCAGATTATGGTTGAAACAGATCGTGCCGCCGAAAAGCTGGTGGAAATTTTTCCCGATCTGGATGTTGAAAAACTAAAGCGCCAATTTGGCGGCGCACGCACATTTGTCTGGGTCAAACGCAAGATCAGCCCCGAAGAAATGCAGGCCGTGCATGATATTGGCGAGCCGGGTTTGCTGTTTGGCCAGCGTGAAATGCGGCTTTATCCCAACGGGCATTTGGCGGCGCATATTCTGGGCGGCACCCGATTTGGCCGCGAAGGCGTGCATTCGGCCGAGGTGATCGGCACTGCCGGCATCGAAAAATTCCACGATGATTTCTTGCGTGATCCGGCGCTGGATGGCAAGCCGTTGCAGCTGTCGATTGATCTGACGGTTCAGGCCGCCGCGCGCGAGGTTTTGTCGGGCGGAATAAAATTGATGAACGCCAAAGGTGGCTCTGCGGTGTTGATGGATATTCACAGCGGCGAGATTGTTTCGATGCAAAGCCTGCCCGATTTTGACCCCAACAATCGCCCCCGGGTTTTAACCGATGGTTATGCCGGTGACAGCCCGCTGTTTAATCGCGCGGTGCAGGGGGTGTACGAGCTGGGTTCGGTGTTTAAAATTTTCACGACCGCGCAGGCGCTTGAGCTGGGCATTGTGAACCCGTCCACTGAAATCGATACCAAAGGCCCGTTGCGTTGGGGCCGGCATAGAATTAACGATTTTCGCGATTACGGCCCGAAAATGTCGCTGACCGATGTGATTGTGAAATCCTCGAATATCGGCACGGCCAATGTGGCGATCAAAATCGGCGCCGAACGCCAACAGGAATTTCTGGGCGCATTGGGCTTGTTTGAGCCGGCGCCGGTTGAGTTGATCGAAGCATCCGGCGCAAGGCCGCTGTTGCCGCGCAACTGGTCGGAAATTTCGACGATGACTATTTCATATGGCCACGGATTATCGGTCAGCCCTCTGCATTTGGCGGTCGCCTATTCGTCGGTTTTAAATGGCGGCACGATTGTTAAGCCGACCTTGTTGCGCCAAAGCTATGTGCGGGCGGGCGCGCGTGTGGTTTCGCCGCGCACCTCCGAGCAATCGCGCAGGATGTTGCGCCAAGTTGTGGTGCGCGGCACGGCATCATTTGGCGAGGTCAAGGGCTATGCCGTGGGTGGCAAAACCGGCACAGCCGACAAACCGCGCCCAAGCGGCGGCTATTATGATGACAAGGTTATTTCCACATTTGCCACGGTTTTTCCAGCGCATGACCCGAAATATGTGCTGATTGTTACGCTGGACGAGCCGTCTGAAAATTCGGGCAAAGAGCCGCGCCGCACGGCAGGCTGGACAGCCGTTCCGGTGGCGGCGGAAATGATCCGCCGCATTGGCCCGCTGCTGGATTTGCGACCAGAGCTTGAGCCTGTGCAGCCAACTGGGGTAACATTGGTCAGCCAGTAGAATCAAATAAACCGGGGGGTAAAATGACACATCAAACAGGCACAAACCAGACAGCCGCAAAAACGCTGGCCGATCTGGGTCTGCGCGCAATCGGTGGTCAAGAGGCTGAAATTACAGGGCTTTCTGTTGATAGCCGTTTGGTGCAGCCCGGCCATTTATTCGCAGCATTTGCCGGCAGCCGGGTGCATGGCGGCGAATATATCAAATATGCGCTGCGGATGAATGCCGGCGCAATTTTAACCGACAAGGCCGGTGCGGCGCTGGCGCGTGCTGAAATTGCCGCCGCCAAGGTGCCTGTGGTTTTAACCCAGGATCCGCGTCAGACGCTGGCTTATGCGGCCGCGCTTTGGTTTGGTGCGCAGCCCGAATTTGTGATTGGCGTCACCGGCACCAACGGCAAAACCTCGGTCACCACATTCGTGCGCCAGATCTGGATGGCGATGGGCATAAAGGCGGCCAATCTGGGCACCACCGGTGTCGAGGGCGATTTTCAGGCCCCGCTGACCCACACAACCCCCGAGGCCATCGGTTTGCACCGGGTTTTGGCCCAAATGGCAGGCGCCGGCGTGACGCATTGCGCCATGGAGGCCTCATCGCACGGCCTGTCGCAAAGACGGCTTGACGGGGTGCGTTTGACGGCCGCCGGATTTAGCAATTTTTCGCAGGATCATCTGGATTATCACAAGACCTTCGAGAATTATTTCAACGCCAAAATGCGCCTGTTTCGCGCTGTGCTGCCCGACGAGGCCACCGCCGTGATCAATATCATGGACCCAAAGGGTGACGACGTGGTTGAAATCGCCAAAAACCGTGGCCAAAAGGTGATCACGGTTGGCACCCGCCACGGATCGCATTTGCGTCTGACGGGGCACCGGTTTGACAACACAGGGCAGGATATCCGGTTTGAATGGCTGGGCGATGCCTATCAGGCGCGGATTGATTTGATCGGTGGTTTTCAGGTTGAAAATGCGCTGCTGGCGGCCGGTTTGGTGATTGCCTGCGGGGCTGATCCGGCTGCGGTGTTTGAGGTGTTGCACGAACTGACCACGGTTCGCGGCCGGATGCAGCTGGCCGCCACACGGCAAAACGGCGCGGCTGTGTTTGTTGATTTTGCCCACACGCCCGATGCGGTTGAAACGGCGCTGCGCGCGCTGCGCCCGCATGTGATGGGGCGTATTATTGTGGTGCTGGGGGCGGGCGGTGACCGTGATCCGGGCAAGCGGGTTTTGATGGGGCATGTGGCCGAAGAAAATGCCGATCTTGTGTTTGTCACCGATGATAATCCGCGCACCGAAGATGCCGCCAGCATTCGTGCCATGGTGATGCAGGGTTGTCCGCATGCCAAAAATATCGGCGATCGGGCCGAGGCGATTTTGCGCGGGGTTGATGCGTTGCAATCGGGCGATGTTTTGCTGATTGCCGGCAAGGGGCATGAAAGCGGGCAAATCATCGGCAATGATGTGTTGCCGTTTGATGATGTGGAGCAGGCAAGCGTTGCGGTTGCCGCACTTGAGGGGCGTTTAATGTGAGCATTTTATGGACATCGGGCGATGCGGTTTTGGCCACGGGGGGCAAAACACGCGGTGATTGGCAAGCCCGCGGAGTGTCGATTGACACGCGCTCGATCGAGGCGGGCGATTTGTTTGTGGCGTTGAAAGATGCGCGCGACGGGCATGATTTTGTTGCGCAGGCTTTGGCAAAAGGCGCGGCTGCGGCATTGGTTTCGCGGGTGCCTGACGGGGTTGGTGTGCATGTGCCGTTGTTGATTGTCGATGATGTTTTGGCGGCTTTGCGCGCGATGGCGGTTTTTTCGCGCGCGCGCACCACGGCCAAGGTTGTGGGGGTTACCGGATCGGTTGGCAAAACCTCGACCAAGGAAATGTTGCGCACGGTTTTGGCCCGCCAAGGGCAGGTTTTTGCGGCCGAGAAAAGTTTTAACAACCATTGGGGCGTGCCGTTGACCTTGGCGCGGATGCCTGCCGATGCCGATTATGCGGTGATTGAAATCGGCATGAACCGCCCGGGCGAAATTGCCCCGTTGGCGCGTCTGGCCCGGCTGGATGTGGCGATGATCACCACGGTTGGCGCGGCCCATCTCGAGGCGTTTGAGAACCTGGAAGGTATCGCGCATGAGAAGGCCTCGATTTGTGAGGGGCTGGAGTCTGGCGGCGCTGCGGTGCTGAACGGCGACATTGAAACGGCCCCGATTTTGCGCGCGGCCGCCACGCGGGCAGGGGCCGGAATTACCACATTTGGCGAAAATGAAACCAACACGGATCGTTTGCTGGAGGTGCAGCTAAGCCAAAACACCACCATTGCGCGCGCCAGTCTTGATGGCACGGATGCGATGTTTAAAGTTGCCAGTCTTGGCCAGCATTTTGCCATGAACGCGCTGGGGGTTTTGGGTGTGGTGCGGGCTTTGGCGGCCGATACGGGGCTGGCGGCCAATGATCTGGGCCTGTGGAAACCACCTGCCGGGCGTGGCAGTCATGAAATTATTTCGCTGGATGTGGCCGACCCCAAACAGTGTCTGACCTTGATTGATGACGCTTATAACGCCAATCCGGCCTCGCTTGATGCGGCGCTAAAAGTGCTGGCGGCGAGCGTTCCGGTGAATGGTTTGGGCCGCCATAAAAAAGGGCGCAGGATTGCCATTTTGGGTGATATGCTGGAATTGGGCGATACGGAAATGGCGCTGCACGCCGAATTTGCCGAGCATCCGGCGCTGGCGGAAATTTCTGAAATCCATTGCTGCGGGCCGCGTATGTTGGCGCTTTGGCAGGCGTTGCCCGAACGTAAACGCGGTGAATGGTTGGAAAATGCGCCCGATCTTGCAGCTATTTCGCATAGGTTGCTGGACGCGGGTGATGTGATCTTGGTAAAAGGATCGCTCGGCTCCAAGGTTAGCGTGGTGGTTCAGGCCATTCGCAAGCTTGGGCAGGCGCAATAATAAAGGGTAAAAGTAGATGTTGTTTTGGTTAAGCGGATTTTCGGACGGGGGCGATGCTTTTAATTTGTTCCGCTATATTACGGTGCGTTCGGGTGGGGCGTTTTTTACCGCATTGTTTTTCGGCTTTATCTTTGGCCAGCCGCTGATTAATTTTCTAAAGCGCAAACAAACCAACGGCCAGCCCATCCGCGCGGACGGCCCCCAGAGCCATATTTTGCAAAAAGCCGGCACCCCGACCATGGGTGGCGTGCTGATTTTGGGTGCGCTGACCTTTTCAACCCTGCTTTGGACGCGGCTGGATAACCCTTATATCTGGATGGTGCTGTTTGTGACGCTGGCCTTTGGCGCGATTGGTTTTGCCGATGATTACGCCAAGGTCAGCCAAAATAACACCAAAGGCATTTCAGGCAAAACCCGCATTCTTCTGGGCTTGCTGATTTCCGCCATTGCGGCTTATTGGGCCGCGCAATACCACCCCGAGCAGCTGGCTTATCAGCTGGCGGTTCCGGTGTTAAAATACACGCTGTTCAACCTTGGTTATTTCTTTATTCCGTTTGTGATGATCGTGATCGTTGGCTCGGCCAATGCGGTTAATCTGACCGATGGTCTGGATGGTCTGGCGATCATGCCGGTGATGATTGCGGCGGGCACTTTGGGTGTGATTGCCTATGCCGTCGGGCGGGTGGATTTCACCGATTATCTGGGCGTGCATTATGTGCCCCACACCGGCGAGCTGTTTGTCTTTACCTCGGCGTTAATCGGCGGCGGTTTGGGGTTTTTGTGGTATAATGCGCCACCTGCGGCGATGTTCATGGGCGATACCGGATCACTGGCGCTGGGCGGCGCGCTGGGCGCGATTGCGGTGGCGACAAAACACGAAATCGTGCTGGCGATTGTGGGCGGTGTTTTTGTGTTCGAGGCCCTGTCGGTGATTATTCAGGTGCTATATTACAAACGCACCAAAAAGCGGGTGTTTTTAATGGCGCCGATCCATCATCATTTTGAGAAAAAGGGCTGGTCCGAGCCGCAGATTGTCATCCGTTTCTGGATTGTCGCGCTGATACTGGCGCTGATCGGGTTGGCGACGTTAAAGGTGCGCTAACCCGTTTGCTTTACAGGAGGGTCTTTGTGATGCGGTGCGTATCGCATTGCGCCGTGGGCTGACGCGCAAGCAAGGCCTGATCTGGTGTCGTGCTGGGCCTGTATTGCCGGCAAACACGCGGTGCTGTCGACGTTGCCATCTTTGAATATATCAACGGTTTCTACAATCTGCGCCGCAGCCACCCGGTTGGAAAAGCCCATTGGATTTCGAACAAAATGGCTTTCGACAAAAATGGCTTAAACGCGCACGGGGGCGGCACTAACGCGGGGCACCCAAGTTTTAAATCAGATGTTTAGGCTGCGGTCATTTAGGCTGCGGTCTTTACTTGCAATATTTGTAAGCGGTCGCGCCAAAGGCCTTGTAGCGGTCCCAAAAAGCATCGTCGGCGGCAGTGCGAGACATCCTGATATCTTGCGCTTTTTGTGGGTCCCTGAAAAACCTGACGGCTTTTCTTTGTTCACGTCTGGTTAATACTTGGTCGGCGACATCCTGAATGCAGCTGCAAAGCCTGCGCGATGCGGCCGGACGATCCGCTTTTATGCAAGCCCGCTGAATTTGGCCACCGGCCTGAACCACGGGCGCGGTTACGGGCAAGGAAATTGCAGCAACGAAGGTTGCCATTACGATTTGTTTCATTCTATCTGCCTCATTTCATAGGGTGCTCCGGTTTGCGGATACTTTCCCGTCTGATTATTATTTTTTTCAACCATGCCCTAACCGGCGGGCGGTTTCAATCAAAGACTGTTGCAATATAATTGCTTGCAACCCACCTTCAAGACCGGACGTGATCTTGATCTGATATTGCCGGTTTTATTTTAGGGCAGCAGATTAATTGCCCCGGTTTGCCAAATATTGCCATCCCACTCCAGACGGGTGACGGACAGGTTGTCGATATTATGCGAAACGGCCTGATCCGCGCTTAAATCTCTGGCCGTTTGAATTTGGGTCATGATCACGCCGATATGGGCGACAGCGATGATGTGGCGGTTGGGGTGGCGGCTGTTCATCTGGTTTACGAATTGGTTAATGCGGGCGGCACCTTGATTCCAGCTCTCGCCGTTTGGCGGCGAAATATCGCCCGGCGTTTCCCAGTAAGCCCGGCATAACTGCGGATATTTGCTGTTGATTTCATCAAAGGTCAGCCCGTCCCAATCGCCAAAATCAAACTCGCGCAATTGCGGCGAATTTGGTAGGCGCTGGCGGGAATTCCCGAGGGCATCGGCGGTGGCGGATGCACGGATCAGGTCGGATGAAACCAGCAGCGCATCACCGGGCAAATAGGCATTCAGGCGCGAAATTCGGGCCGTATCGGATAAATCGGCCGGCACATCACGCCAGCCGGTAAAACATTTTTCATGGGTCGGGCCATGGCGCACCCACCACCAGACGCTCATTTTGGCAGCGCGCCTTTTAGCACCATTGGCAAACCGGCAATAACATTGACCACCAGATCGGCCTGCGCGGCGAGTGCCTGATTTAATTCGCCTTGGGCTTGGCGGAATTTTCGCGCCAAGGCGTTATCCGGCACAATCCCCGCGCCGGTTTCGTTTGTCACAACCACAACGGAGGATTTGCAACTGATCAGCGCGGCCAACAGCTCTGTTCGGGCTTGGCGCAGGTTGTTTTCTGCCAGTAAATGGTTGCTCAACCACAGGGTCGCGCAATCCAGCAACACAATGTCGTTTGGCGTGGTTTGTGCCAGCGGCGCGCTTAATTCCAACGGAGATTCGACCGTCAGCCAGCCTTGGCCGCGCATTTTTTGGTGGCGCGCGATTTTGGCCACCATTTCGCCGTCATGGGCTTGCGCGGTGGCCAGATAAATCTTGTTCAATCCGCTGTTCACGACCAATTGTTCGGCAAAAGCAGATTTTCCCGATGCGGCCGCACCAATCAGCAAGCTTAATTTTGGCAACATATTCTTTCCCGTTTTGGCCAAAACAATAGCAAGCTTGCGGGCCAAGGTTAAGGGGCAATCTGCGCTATTGGCTTTTGTTCCCGTTTGGGGCATTTTGCCAGTATGAAAAACATACTTATTTCCGTAATCGCAGCTTTGGTGGCTTTGGGGCCGGCGCAGGCAGTTGAAATTTCAATGGATGATCTGGATAATCTGAAACCGGTTGATCTGTATATTCTGGGCGAAACCCATGATAATCCGTGGCACCATAAAGGTCAGGCGCGGGTGATTGCGGCCGTGCAACCCGCCGCCGTGGTGTTTGAAATGTTAACGCCCGCGCAGGCCGCGCTGATCACGCCCGAACTGCTGGCTGACGAGGCGGCGCTGGAGGCGGCTTTGGACTGGAATGCATCCGGGTGGCCTGATTTTTCGATGTATTATCCGATATTTAGCGCATTGGGTGAGGCCGGAATATTTGGCGCCGCAATGCCCCGAGCCGAGGTGCGGCGGGCTTTTAGCGAAGGTGCTGCGGCTGTGTTTGGCGAGGGGGCCGCGCGGTTCGGGCTGGATCAACCCGTGCCCCAAGCGCAGCTAAAACAACGCAAACAAGAGAAATTCGAGGCCCATTGCGAGGCGATGCCATTGGAGCGGATGGGCGGCATGGTCGAGGCCCAACGGGTGCGCGACGCGGCATTTGCCAATGCTGCGATCAAGGCATTTGTGCAAACCGGCGGCCCTGTTGTGTTGATCACCGGATCGGGGCACGCGCATTATGACTGGGCGGTTCCGGCCAAATTGCAAGCGACAAAAACGCCGATGACGTTTTTATCAATTGCCTTTCTCGAGGCCCCCGCAGAGCCGGATAAACGCTTTGATTTCTGGATCGAGACCGAACGCGCGGAGCGTGAAGATCCGTGTTTGGCATTTCAGAAATAGGCTGCAACGAGTTTGAGAGGGCATGGGTATGCTGGCAGGAAAACGTATTCTTTTAATTATCGGCGGCGGCATTTCCGCCTTTAAATCGCTTGACCTGATCCGGCGTTTGCGCGAAGGCGGGGCCGAAGTGGTGCCGGTTTTAACCCGCGCGGGCGAAGAATTTGTGACGCCATTGTCGGTTTCGGGGTTGGCGGCGCAAAAAGTTTACCGCGATTTATTTGATCTGACGGATGAGTCCGAGATGGGTCATATCGAGCTATCGCGCGGGGCCGATTTGGTGGTGGTTGCGCCTGCTACGGCCGATTTAATGGCGAAAATGGCGGCCGGTTTGGCCAATGATCTGGCCTCGACTTTGCTGATGGCAACGGACAAGCCGGTGCTGGTTGCGCCCGCGATGAATCTGCGGATGTGGCAACACCCGGCGACCCGACGAAATGTGGCAACGCTGAAAGCCGACGGCGTGCTGTTTGTTGGTCCCAATGAAGGCAATATGGCTTGCGGCGAAGTTGGACCGGGGCGCATGGCCGAGCCGCTAGAAATTGTGGCCGCAATTGAGGCGGCACTTGCGGATGGTCCTTTGAAGGGCAAACATATTTTGGTGACCTCGGGACCAACCCACGAGCCGATTGATCCGGTGCGCTATATTGCAAACCGATCATCGGGGGCGCAGGGCACGGCGATTGCGCGGGCCTTGGCGGCTTTGGGGGCGCGGGTGACATTTGTGACCGGCCCTGCCGATGTTGCGCCGCCGGACGGGATAAAAGTGGTGGCGGTTCAAACCGCGCGCGAAATGCTGGCGGCGGTTCAGGCGGCGTTGCCGGCAGAGGCGGCCGTGTTTGTTGCCGCTGTGGCGGATTGGCGCGTGGTGGGTGAGGTGAACTCGAAGATTAAAAAGGGTGCCGGGGGTGGTTTGCCAAAGCTGGAATTTACCGAGAACCCCGATATTTTGGCGACAGTTTCGCAGATGAAAAAAGGGCGGCCTGATTTGGTGGTTGGCTTTGCGGCCGAAACCGATGATGTGATTGAAAATGCCATGGCCAAACGCAAACGCAAAGGTTGTGACTGGATTTTGGCCAATGATGTTTCGCCTGAAAGCGGAATTATGGGTGGTCGTGAAAATGCGGTGACGCTGATTTCGGATCAGGGGGCGGATGCGTGGCCGAGGATGGGAAAAGATCAGGTGGCGACGCGGTTGGCGGCGGCGATTTCGGATGCGTTGGGGTAAGAGATTTTATGCCTGCGGCGCAGGTATTTAAGGCAAGAAGAAGGGCGCGGGCATGGTTTTGATTAAGCTGTTGTGGGTTGAGGGGGCGGATCGGGAATTGGGTTTTCCGGTTTATGAGACGGCCGGCTCTGCGGGGGCGGATTTGCGCGCGAATTTTATTGAAGGTCAGCGTGATGGCGTGGTTTTGGAGGTTGGCGCGCGGGTTTTGGTGCCGACGGGGCTGCGTTTGGAAATTCCGCAAGGCTTTGAGGTTCAGATCAGGCCGCGTTCGGGTTTGGCATTAAAACAGGGCATTACTTTGCCCAACAGCCCCGGCACGATTGACAGTGATTATCGCGGCCCGTTGGGGGTTATTTTGCTGAACGCAGGGGACGCGTCTTTTGTGGTTAATCATGGCGACCGGATTGCCCAGATGGTGGTGGCCCCCGTTGTGCAGGCGCATTTTCAGCTGGCGGATGAACTAAGCGGCACCGCGCGCGGGCAAGGCGGGTTTGGCTCGACCGGGCAAAATTCAGGGCGCGAATAATGCTTGTGGTTTTTGGCGCGGCTGTTCTTTTGTGGTTGCTGGGGATGATTGCGGGGATTTCTAGAAACTTGCGCTGGGCGTTGATATTTCTGTTGTTTTGCGCTGTTTTACTGGTGCATTTATTGCTGCCCGAAACCGCAACCTTGCGGCTGATTGTGGGGGGATCGTTTCAAGGATGGCTAGTCGTCGGCGGTTTGGTTTCGGTTGTGCTTGCGTATCGGGCGATGTTGCGTTTCTTTAGGGCAAAAGGCCAAATGCGCGTTGAGAAAATGACAGATAACAAAGCCAGCCCCAGCTTTTCAGACACCGAACTGAACAGATATGCCCGCCACATTATGCTGCATGAAATTGGCGGGGCCGGGCAGAAAAAGCTGAAAAATGCGCGCGTGCTGATGGTGGGTGCCGGTGGGCTGGGCTCGCCTGTTTTGCTTTATCTGGCGGCCGCCGGAGTGGGCACGATCGGGGTGATTGATGACGATCTGGTTGATAATTCCAACCTGCAGCGCCAAGTGATCCATCGCGATGCCGATATTGGCACGCCCAAGGTTTTTTCCGCCAAAGCCGCGATGATTGCGCAAAATCCTTATGTCGAGGTGCGCCCCTATCAGCGTCGACTGGATCAGGATATTGCCGCCGGTCTGTTTGCCGATTATGATCTGGTTCTGGATGGCACCGATAATTTCGAGACCCGTTATCTGATAAATCGCACCTGTGTTGCGCTAAAAATTCCGTTAATTTCTGGTGCCTTAAGCCAATGGGAGGGCCAAATCAGCATTTATGATCCGGCTAATGCTGCGCCGTGTTATCAATGCATCTTCCCCAAGGCTCCGGCCGCCGGTCTGGCCCCTTCTTGTGCCGAGGCCGGGGTGATTGGCCCGTTGCCCGGGGTGATCGGCGCGATGATGGCGCTGGAGGCCGTCAAGGAAATTACCGGAGCAGGTGACGGGATGCGCGGGCAGATGTTGATTTATGACGCGCTGTTTGCCGAGACGCGGAAAATCAAATTGGCACCGCGTGATGATTGCCCGATTTGTGGCCAAGCCGTTTAATTTATTTGCTAAAATCGGGTCGTAGATATCAGGCCGCGTGATTGTCTTAAACATCTAGCTAACCAGCAAGCGCGTCTGGATGCACTGGGTGCCAATGAATTGAGAGAATTGTCGGGAATGAGAAACTGGTAGCCCGTAGGGGAATCGAACCCCTCTTTCCAGGTTGAAAACCTGGCGTCCTAACCGATAGACGAACGGGCCACTTTGTGACGTGAGGCGTATTTAGGCAAAGAGGGGCGCAGGCGCAAGAGGCTATTTGCCATTCGCTCTTTTTTTTACCTAAAACCGGATTTGGGTAGCCAAACAAAACCGGTTTCGACGGGGTGCAGATGAAAGCCAGTGATCATGTCGCCGGCATTTTCCGTTTCTGGCTGGCTGGCCCATAATTTGGCCCATAATTTGGCCCGGATTACGGGGTCTGAATCGGGGTGCAAATTTCGATCAACACACCTTCGGCCAACCGCACATAGGCTGTGGTTTGACCCCAAGACATTTCCGCAACCCCTTGCACCAATTCGGCCCCCGCATTGCACGCCTTTTCCAAGGCCGCAGCCACATCACCGGTTTCAAATGCAATCTCGAAAGCGGGTTTTTTGACGGGCTGGCTGGCGGGGGATTTGCCCAGCTGCTGCATAAGTTTGATGGATGAAACGGCCAATTTTGTTTGGCCCGTATCCAGCTCGCCGTAATCTTGGCTTTCGTGCAAAAATGCGGTTTTCAGATCGAAGGCTGTGTTGAAAAATTCCAATGTGGCCGGCACATCGTGGACGTATAAAATGGTGTAACGAAAAATCATTTGCTGGCCTCTGTATTTTGGTTTGCTGGATAGGTTTGCCCTGAATGTTTCCGACAATCTTCATAGCGATTTGTGACACAAATGTAAAATTCAAGCCCGCGCCGCATCTTCCAGCCGCAGCTGCACCCGCGAGCGCCCACCCCAAGTGTTAATTTCCAAACGCCCCGCCAGATGAAACCGCGCGCCGCCATGATTTACCAGCGCCTGACCCATTTCCCCGTCAAAAACCCCAAAGGCAATCGCCTCGATGCGCGCGCCCAGACCATCGCCAAACGTAAGCTTTAAATGGTTGTCGCCAATGCGTTTGGTGAAATTTATCTCGACATCGGCAAAGGCAAATCGCGGGGCAGGGGCGCTGGCACCGAATGGTCCGGCCTGCTCTAATTGCGCGATCAAATCAACGGTGGCCGCGCCGGGCATCAACAAACCGTCCAGCTTTAAATCGGCCGGACCGGCATCACCGGCGCCTTGTTTCTCCAGCAATTGCGACAGCCGTTCCATCGCCGCGTCCAGTTTGTCACGCGCCACGCTCAGACCGGCCGCCATTTTATGACCGCCACCTTTTAACAGCAATCCCTCGGCCACCAGCCGTTGAACGGACGCGCCCAAATCAACGCCGGAAATCGAGCGCCCCGAGCCTTTGCCCTCATCCCCGTCCAGCCCGATCACGATCGCAGGTCGGTTGGTCGATTCCTTTAGGCGCGACGCAACAATACCCACCACGCCCGGGTGCCAGCCCTCGCCAGCCGCCCAAACCAGCGGACCATCCAGCCCACGCGCCTCGGCCTGTTCCAGCGCCAGATCGCGCACTTGGGCCTCGACTTCGCGGCGTTCGGAATTCAGCTGATCCAGCCGCTCGGCCATGGCGCGGGCCTCGTCTTTATTGGTGCAGGCCAGCAGACGCGCGCCCAGATCGGCCTGCCCGATGCGCCCGCCGGCATTAATGCGCGGCCCCAGCAAAAAACCCAAATGATAGCTCGTGGGGGCGGCGTTCATGCGGGCCACATCGCCCAGCGCCACAATGCCGATGCGCGCACGTTTGACCATCACCTTTAAACCTTGGCGCACCAGCGCGCGGTTCACACCGGTCAGCGGCGCCACATCGGCCACAGTTCCCAGCGCCACCAGATCCAGCATCGACATCAGATCGGGGCCGGTTTTGCCGCTTTGGCGCATCTGCCGGTTGGTCTCGACCAGCATTAAAAACACCACACCGGCGGCACATAATTGCGCGTAATCGCCGGTTTCATCCTGCCGGTTCGGGTTCACTACGGCCACCGCGTCGGGCAGGGTCTCGCCGCCCAGATGGTGATCCAGCACCAGCACATCGGCACCCTCTTTTGTGGCGGCGGAAATTGGATCGTGGCTTAGGGTGCCGCAATCGACGCAAATAATCAGCGTGTGATCGCGGGCCAGCATTTTCATCGCGGGGGTGTTTGGCCCGTAACCTTCTTTTATGCGGTCGGGAATATAGAGCGTGGCATCGCGCCCGATCTGGCGCAGCCAATCCAGCAGCAGTGCCGCCGAGGTGGCCCCGTCGACATCGTAATCGGCAAAAATCGCGATTTTTTCACCGGTTTTCACGGCCTGCAAAAAACGCGCAGCCGCCGGTTGGGTGTCTTTTAAACAATGCGGATCAGGCAGTAAATCCTTCAAGGTCGGTGAAAGAAATCCTTTGATATCAATATCCTGAACGCCGCGCTTCACTAAAATCCGGCACAACGGTAGCGGCAGATCGGTGTTTTGGGCCATGGCCTGGCTTTGTCTGTCATCCTCGACTGTTGGTCCCAGCCAACGGCGCTGGCCGAGGGATTTGGAAACATTTAGAAAAGCCGCCATGATCTAGGTTTTTGTCCGGTATTTCATCCGCCGAACCGATCCGGTTTTGGAGCGCATCAGGATGGTTTCGGTTTCCAGAAATCCGGGCTGGCGTTTAGTGCCGCTAACGATTGATCCGTCGGTGACGCCGGTGGCGGCAAAAATTACGTCTTTTGTGACCAGATCATTGCGGGTGTAAACGCGGTCCAGATCGGTAATTCCGGCCTTGGCAGCACGGCCGCGTTCGTCATCATTGCGAAACAAAAGCCGGGTGTAAATCTGGCCGCCCATACATTTCAGCGCCGCCGCCGCCAGCACACCTTCGGGCGCGCCGCCAGAGCCCATATAAATGTCGATTCCGGTGATTTCAGGCTCGGCGCAATGCATCACACCGGCCACATCGCCATCCGTAATCAGCCGGATTGCGGCGCCGGTGGTGCGCAGCTCGCCAATCATATCCTCGTGGCGCGGGCGCTCCAGAACACAAACCGTTATGTCGCTCATCTCGCAACCTTTGGCGGCGGCCAGCGCCTTGATACGTTGGGCCGGTGACATTTCCAACGTCACGACATCGGGCGCGAAACCCGGGCCGATCGCCAGTTTATCCATGTAAACATCCGGCGCGTGCAGCATGGATCCGCGCGGGCCCATCGCAATTACGGTCAGCGCGTTCGGCATGTCTTTGGCGGTCAGGGTGGTGCCCTCGAGCGGGTCCAGCGCGATGTCAACGCCGGGACCGTTTCCGGTGCCGACTTCTTCGCCGATAAACAGCATCGGGGCCTCGTCGCGTTCGCCTTCGCCAATCACGATTACACCGTTGATATCCAGCATATTCAGCTGGGTGCGCATGGCGTCAACGGCGGCCTGATCGGCGGCTTTTTCATCGCCACGGCCGATTAATTTGGCCGAAGCCAGAGCGGCGGCTTCGGAAACGCGGGCCAGACCCAGTGACAGCAGGCGGTCCTGAAATTCCAGTTGATCATTCATCTTTTTTTAATCCTAAACGGTTTCAATGCGAATTGTGACTGGCGTCGAGGCTAGCACACCGGTGGCGGCAAAGCTTTTGATTGCAACATCCAGTGAATCACGGGTGGTTTTATGGGTGACGATCAGCACCGGCGCGCTGGATTTCTGGTGGTCGTATTGGCGCATCCGGTTCACAGAAACGCCGGCATCGCCCAGAGCTGTGGCAATTTTGGCCAAGGCACCGGGTTTGTCATATAGATCCATGCGCAGATAATAAGGCGCGGGCGTGGTGGATTTGGCCGCGGTCACGGTTTGCAGGGTTTTGGCCGGTTGACCAAAGGTCGAAACCCGAATGCCGCGGGCAATATCCAGCACATCGGCCATCACCGCCGAGGCTGTCGGCCCTTGGCCAGCACCGGCACCGCGCAGCACGATCTGGCCGACGTGATCACCTTCCAGCACCACCATATTTGTGCCGCCCTCCAATTGCCCCAGCGGGCTGTCGGCGGGCACCAGACAGGGCGACATGCGTTGTTCCAGCCCGCGCGCGGTGATCTGGGAAACCCCCAGCAGTTTAATCCGGTAGCCCATATCGGCGGCCTGTTTTATGTCCTCAACGGTGATCTGGCCGATGCCTTCCAGCGCCACATCGTCAAAGGCAACCTGCGTGCCAAAAGCGATCGAGGCCAGCAGCGCCAGCTTGTGACCCGCGTCAATTCCGCCGACATCCAGATTGGGATCGGCCTCGAGGTAACCCAGCTGGTTTGCCTCTTCGAATACCTCGGCGTAGGGCAGCCCAGCGCTTTGCATCCGGGTCAGGATATAATTGCAGGTGCCGTTCATCACACCCATGATGCGCGTTATTTCATTGCCGGCCAAGCCTTCGGTCAGGGCCTTGACCACGGGGATTCCACCGGCAACGGCCGCTTCAAACCGGATCACGCGGCCCGCATTTTCAGCCGCAATCGCCAGTTCTTGACCGTGCAGCGCCAGCATGGCTTTGTTGGCGGTCACAACGTCTTTGCCGGCGGCAATCGCGGCCTCGGTTGCGGCTTTGGCGGGGCCGTCCGCGCCGCCCATCAGCTCGACAAACACATCGACATCGTCGCGTTTTGCCAGCGCCACAGGGTCATCTTCCCACGCATAAGGCGACAGGTTCACGCCGCGATCCTTGTTTTTAGAGCGGGCCGAAACAGCGCTGATCACTACGGGGCGGCCGGTGCGCAGGGTCAGTAAATCGGCCTTTTGGCGGATGATTTTAACGACACCAACGCCGACTGTTCCCAGACCGGCAATTCCAAGGCGTAAAGGATTGGTCATTTTTTCGGCACTCCGGTGGTTGTTTGTTTTGCTGATCTGTAACGATAATTTCGTGGGGGTGCAACGCGCCAAAACGGCTTATTGGTGACGTTTTATCGCGGCGCGCAGCCGGCCCCGGGTGGTCGCATCAAGCACCGGCGCACGCAGACGGTTGGCGCGGGCATTTAAATTAGTAACGCGTGATGTCAGTGCCGCGACGGACTGGTCGTGGATTTGCGGATTTTTTGCGCCTGTGATGATTTGGCCGATCGGTATCAAGGTCGGGTAGGCGGCGTTTTGGGTGGCCGGGCTGATCGCGCCGTCCAGCTGGGGAAAGCTGCTGCATCCGGTGAAAACCGTGACAGACAGACAGAAAATGACGGCGAGGCGCAACATTGACAGGATTCCTAAAAATGATCGCGCCAATATAGCGCGCCAAACGGGTTTATGACAAGCAGGGCTTTGAAATCAACGCGCGCTACGTTAGAGAGCGTTTATGGCACGCAAAGCAGGATCTCATTCGCAAATCACCGGCCCCAAGGTGCGCAACGCCGCATCGAAACTGTTTGCGCACCACGGGTTTGCCGCGGTTTCAATGCGCCAAATTGCGGCCGAAGTTGGCGTGCAGGCCGGGGCGCTTTATTTATACACGCCAGACAAACAGGCGCTGCTGTTTGATTTGATGCAGCAACATATGCAGGATTTGCTGACTGCTTGGCAGGATTGTAACAAGGGCGAGGCTGCGCTTAGCCAGCTTGAGGCGTTTGTGCGTTTTCACATCCGGTTTCATCTGGAGCGCCCCGAGGCGGTTTTTATTGCCAATATGGAATTGCGCAATCTATCGGAGAAAAATTTTGCTGCCGTTGAGGTTTTGCGTAAACGTTACGAGAATGCGCTAGAGGATATTTTGCAAAAAGGGCAGGCGGGCGGGCAATTTCGGGTGCCCGACACCAAGCTGGCGATGATGGCGATAATTGCCATGCTGACCGGTGTGAACACATGGTATCGCGAGGGTGGCCGGCTGTCGCGCCAACGGGTTGAAGAAATTTACTGGGATATGGCGCGAAAATCGGTTACGGGCTGATCCGGGGCCATCTTTGCGGTGCAAGCCGGTAGGGGCGCGCGAATTTAAAGGAAACCAATATGTCTGATACTGAAGTTCTGGCCACCGTTATGCCATCGCCGATCCGCCGGTTCTCGGGATTGGCTATTCTGGCTTTTCTGGGCGGGATGCTGGTTTATGTGGCGCTGGTCACGCCGCCGCAATCATTTGGCCTGCAGGCTATGTTGCTGGGTTTGGGCGGGGTTATTTTATGGCTGGCCGTTAAAATGCACAAGGCAACCCAACATGGAATTGAGCTGACAAAGACCGAATTGCGCACAACCGACGGGCTGGTTCTGGTGCGGCTTGAGGATGTGGATAGCGTGGTGCGCGGCTCCTTTACGATGAAGCCATCAAACGGGTTTTCGGTGCTGACAAAGGTGGCCCAGACACGGGGCTGGGCGCCCGGGCTGTGGTGGCGGGTTGGAAAACGCGTTGGTGTTGGCGGGGTAACGGGCGCTGGACACACACGGTTTATGGCCGAGATACTGGCCGCACAGCTGGCCCGGCGCGGTAATATCGGCTGATTTGTTTTGCCTGATTATCCGCCGAGGCAGTTTTCCCAGCAGGGCGGGATGAAACGCGGGCGGGTGGCGATGAAATTAGTGATATTATAGGCCGAAATCCCTACCCTGAAAGGTGGTTCATAATGCATTTTTGTCTGCACAATAAGAAGTGAGTCGCCATGCCCCATAATTGGAATTTGGCTTTCGATTCCGTTCAGTGTTGCATCCGTTAGGTCACTAAATTCGCCAATCCCGTGTGACCATTGCAAAATATAGCTATCATCGCCTGCGTTGCCGGGGTCTGTGGTATCTCCGGTATCAAACTGGACCAGGCTTATGCGTAGGGAAGTGGGGTGGCCGCTGGAAACCAGAAAATCATAGGTGGTTTTCAGGCCGGCAATAAAATCGGCATCGACGCTCGGGGTTTGGCGCGAAACCATATCGCTGACGGTATAAGCGGCTTTCAGGTTTACGCTTTTTAGACGGAAAGCATCAAAAAAGACAATCATCGAAAGGATAATTGCGGCCAGAACGGGAATGACGATCAGGGCTTCAATGATAACCGTGCCGTCTTCTCGGCGGCCAAAATTTCGGACTTTATTGATTAATTTCAACATTATACTATCCCTCATGACGGCTCGTTCACAAATGCCGAACTTGCAACCAGCGCATAGCCGCCCAATTCGTCACGGTGCAACTGCATGCCCAGATGCGTGGTCGGGAACCAAGGCTCAAATACCGCGCAGACACGCACCAACATTATTTCATGCGCAGCGCCCGGGTTAAGCTCGACAACAGGGTCAAGCGTTTCGGAGCGCTCTTTGCAGGTAACGTCAGAGCCAAGCGGGGCCCATGTGGTGGTGCTGATCGGGCGCATTTCGATCAAAATCGAGGTCATGCAATCGGGGATCAGGCCGGCATTGTTGCAAATCCGGGTTCGCAGCTCGGTTTGGGTGGGATCCTCAATGTTGCCCAGACGCAAATCGCGAACAGTGATGTCAACGGCACGTTCCAGCGTGACCTGACGGATCATCAGCAGTCCGGTTTCAAAAGAGGCTAGAAACAGGACCAGCAAAACCGGAAACACAAGAACAAACTCAACCGACGCGTTGCCGTCGTCTTTGCTGGCTGTGCCGCGAAAAAATGCCGCTAATTTATTGAGCATGCACTTCACTGGATCAACCTCAGGTTACCCAGCTGGGATGCGATGGATGCAAAAGCCTCGGATATTTCAAGCCCTTCGACCCGAAAGAAATGCGCCGGTGTGGTCGCACAGGCCTCGAGTTTCACAGCGTTGCTATCGTGAACCTCAAAGCCGATGGTGAAGAGCAAGATATTATTGTCCTTGGCCGCGGTGCATATATTGGCCAAGCGTTGGTCTTTTTCTCTCCAGTTAACGCGGGTGTAATGGTTATTCCAACCCATATTATTCCAGTTATTATAATACCAACCCCAGCCGCCGGGAATATTGGCCCAGCCGAACATATCGGACACGAGCTGCATCGTGGCAATGTGCCACAGCTCGGGGTATGTCAGACGCACGGCGTCAGCATCCGGTCTCCGTTTCCAGCCATGATACCTGGTCAAGGTGCCATCCCGGTTGAACTGCATCCGGAGATATGGGCGATTTGTGCGGTTTTCGTTGTGGACCCAGAAGTTCTGGACGGTCCCGTCAGCGTTTTTTCGGTGCCAAACGGGGCTTAGGCCCTGTGAAACATCCGGATCCAGAGAAAACTGGTTGGTGTTTTGGCCATCGGTCATCACCACCATTACTTTCATGACGTTTTGTTCGGTGAAATTATACGGGCGGCCCTGAAGACGCGCGTTGATTTCATCATCATCAATCAAGGAGCTGACAACCGGCCGCACGCTTGGATCAAGCAATGCAGCGCCCCATTTGGCGCCAATATCGGTCGAGGTCCAGCCCCCGACAATCAAGTTGTCGATATGATCCTTCAATGCGGTGATATCATCCGATAAAGGCAGAATGTGACGTGCAATAATCTGGCCGTTCCCTTTATCATCCGGTAAGCAGGTACGATCCCACCAGCGCGTACCCCACTGGTCAGAAACGAGTATTCTATTCTGGGCGTCGGGCGAAAAATGGCCGGTGCGCTGAAGTTGTGTGCCGGTTGGATTAATTGCGGTTGTGTTGAAATCCGCAGCACTGAAATCTACGCAATGGGAATAGTTATGCTCGCTGGTAACCGAAAACTTGTCCAGCAGGGTTTTTCCGGCCGTAACCTGGGCAGCATAGGGCACAATGGAAATTGAAAAAGTGTCATCATCCGGAAGGCGGCCTATCAAAAGCGTATCCACAAATTCCTTTGCCGCATTCTGTAGGTCCAGAATTTTTGTATTACCGGATCGGGATGGATCCCACATCGAGCCGGAAACATCCAGCACCAGTGAAATCTCGACTTTGTTGACTTCGTCCCGGGCGGTTGCCGTTGCCGGGGTTGCCAGCGTTTCAATGCCAATCATATCACTGAGAAACGTATTGATAGTGGGTGAATTACCTGCGTCATATCTTGTGCCTACGCGACGAAAATTCAGGCCCTGACTAACCACTGCAGTCGGGGTGAACTGGCTAATACCGGCTTTTGCGAAATAATCATTAAAGACATCTTGCGCCACTTGCTGAGCTGGTGTCCCGGGCGAAAAAGACGTGTTTTTCAGGCTGGCCGCCGCCAAAACGGCACGGTCCTGTGTATACTGGATTTCGGTGCGCTGATGTTCGGCGCGCATCACGTCGACAGCCAGCCCGCCAATCATCATCATCATAACGATGGTTATCAGCGCCCAATGCAAAACCGCGCCATCTTCGCGGCGTCCAAAATTGTGTAGCCGCGTTTTAAACGAAATCGGGTTGCACGCCTTTTGAGGGCGCTTTTTATTGTTAATGCCGCATGTTGCGGAGATACTAATAATATTGATCATAACTGGTTTGCCCTCTGACCGGACATTAAAAGCAGTGAATGCCTAAGAATGCCTAAGAATGCCTAAGAAATATTCGCACGGTTTGTTCTTGAATTTTTAACCAGTGTTCTGTGTTTAAATTGCGGCGAAAAAAGGTGGAAAAAAGGCAATACCGTGATTTTTATTGTAAAAACCATGTGGTTTCGGGGGTATTGTTGCCGTTGTAGATTCAACCCCGTCTGATCTGTGTTATTGTTTCTAAAATCCGAAAAATGCTATTTTTGAAAAGCTAGCCGAATTATTATTCGCGGCATCAAAAAACAGGGTGTGCAATTAACCAAAGCCCCCTAAGTTCGCGATATTACAGGTGCGTGATTCTGTCGCACGCAAATTTTGGAGAGCGCAATGTCCGCCAATAATGAGCCAAGTTTCCGCCAATCTGTTGATTTAATGTTCAATCGCGCCGTTGCGTTGATGGATCTGTCGCCGGGCCTTGAGGAAAAAATCCGTGTGGTGAACGCGACTTATACGGTGCGATTCGGGGTGCGTTTGCGCGGCGAGATCAAAACATTCACCGGTTACCGCTCGGTTCATTCCGAACATATGGAGCCGGTCAAGGGCGGCATCCGTTACGCGATGAACGTTAATCAGGACGAGGTCGAGGCGCTGGGCGCGTTGATGACGTATAAATGTGCGTTGGTCGAGGCGCCGTTTGGTGGCTCCAAGGGCGGTCTTCGGATTGACCCGCTGCAATATGATGAAAAAGAGCTGGAAACCATCACCCGCCGGTTTGCCTATGAATTGGCCAAGCGCAATTTGATGCATCCCAGCCAGAACGTGCCGGCCCCCGATATGGGCACAGGCGAGCGTGAAATGGCCTGGATGGCCGACCAATACGCGCGCATGAACACCACCGACATTAACGCGCGGGCCTGTGTGACGGGCAAACCTGTGCATGCGGGCGGTATTGCCGGCAGAATCGAGGCCACGGGGCGCGGCGTGCAATATGGTTTGCGCGAATTTTTCCGCTATCCCGAGGATGTTGCCAAGGCAAATCTTGCGGGCAGCCTTGAGGGGAAAGAAATTATCGTACAGGGCTTGGGCAATGTGGGTTATCACGCGGCCAAGTTTTTAAGCGAGGAAGACGGTGCTAAAATCGTCGGTATTATCGAGCGTGACGGCAGTCTCTATAATGCGCAGGGTCTGGATGTTGAGGCGGTGCATGGCTGGCTGGGCGAACATGGCGGGCTGGCTGGTTACGAGGGTGCGCATTTTGATGCGGACGGGGCCAAAATGCTTGAGGCAAAATGCGATATTTTAATCCCTGCGGCGCTTGAATCGGTGATCAATCTGACCAATGCCGCGCGCATCAAGGCACCTTTGATTATCGAGGCGGCAAACGGGCCTGTAACGGCGGGGGCTGATGAGATTTTGCGCGAAAAAGGCGTTGTGATTATTCCCGATTTATATGCCAATGCGGGTGGTGTGACGGTGTCTTATTTTGAATGGGTCAAAAACCTGAGCCACATTCGGTTTGGCCGCATTGGTCGCCGTCAGGAGGAATCTCGCCACCAGTTATTGGTGAATGAGTTGGAGCGTCTGGACCGGTATCTGGACAATAAATGGTCGATGTCAAAGGACTTTAAAGAGAAATATTTGCGCGGTGCCGACGAGATTGCGCTGGTGCGTTCGGGGCTGGATGACACGATGCGCAGCGCCTATCAGGCCATGCGCCATGTCTGGAATTCGCGTGATGATGTGCAGGATTTACGCACGGCCGCGTTTATTGTGGCAATCACGCGCGTGGCTAAATCATACGAGGCCAAGGGGTTGTAGATTGGCCACTTGAGCAGCGCCAAAAGTTGCGGTGAGATTGATGGCGGGGCAAAGATGATTTTAACGGAGCGGAACACGTTTTTCTGTTCTGCGAAACACAATAAATTGCATTATTAATACTTATTTTCAGCCAGCACCGGTCACTTTCTTTTTGGGTTTTTCGGCTTGGATTTCGGTTTTGAATCCTGAGCTGTTTATGGTGTGCTTTACTGACTCGATTGGCCATATACCATCCACCCCAATTCTGAACCCCGCAAGCAATACTTGGCCCTCGGCGGCGATCAGTAGATCGGCTGGAGTTATAGCCGAAAGTTGGTGACGCCCTAAAAAGTTGGCACAAACTGGCGGTATTTTACTCCGCTACAATCACAT
>CAYSBD010000006.1:27754-38881 GCA_964429175.1 uncultured Marinosulfonomonas sp. | reverse complement strand
TAATCATGTCAAAGCGCGATTATTACGAATTACTGGGCATCAACAAAGGTGCCTCGGCCGACGAGATCAAAAAAGGGTTTCGCAAAAAAGCCAAAGAGCTGCATCCCGACCGTAATTCCGATAACCCCAACGCCGAAGCCCAGTTCAAAGAAGTGAACGAGGCCCATGACGTGCTAAAAAACGCTGAAAAGCGCAGCGCTTACGACCGTTTTGGCCACGCTGCATTTGAAGGCGGCGGCCGCGGTGGACAGCCCGGCCAAGGCGATTTTTCATCCGCATTTTCGGATGTTTTTGATGATCTGTTCGGTGATTTCATGGGCGGCGGGCGCGGTGGCGGGCGGCCACGGGCCACGCGCGGCTCGGATCTGCGCTATAATTTGCACGTGACATTGGAAGAAGCCTACGCCGGTTTGCAAAAAACCATCAATGTTCCAACTTCGGTTTCCTGTTCGAATTGTTCTGGCATCGGTGCTGAAAGCGGCTCTGAGCCTGTCACTTGCCCCACCTGTTCGGGCATGGGCAAGGTGCGCGCGCAACAGGGGTTCTTCACCGTTGAGCGCACTTGCCCCACCTGTCAGGGCGCGGGGCAAATGATTAACAATCCGTGCAAATCCTGCTCTGGCGCCGGGCGTAAAGACAAAGATCGCTCGCTTTCGGTCAACATCCCCGAGGGTGTTGAAACCGGCACGCGCATCCGTCTGGCCGGTGAGGGTGAAGCCGGTTTGCGCGGCGGCCCCGCTGGTGATCTTTACATTTTCATCGAGGTTAAAGAGCACAACCTGTTTCAGCGCGACGCCATAAATCTTTATTGTCAGGTGCCGGTCAGCATCGGCACGGCAGCCCTTGGCGGTGATATCGAAGTGCCGACAATCGATGGCGGCCGCAGTCGCGTCAAAGTCCCTGCCGGCTCTCAATCGGGCCGTCAAATGCGCCTGCGCTCCAAAGGTATGCCTTCGCTGCGCGGCAACACCACGGGTGATATGTTTATCGAATTAGCCGTGGAAACACCGGTTAACCTGACCACGCGACAAAAAGAAATCATGCGCGAGTTTGAAGATGTTGCCGCCGATAACAACCCCAAAGGCTCCAGCTTTTTCTCCAAGGTGAAAACTTTTTGGGACGGAATGAAAAGCTAAACATTTCAGCGCGATTAACCCTTTCTTCATCATAATACCCGATCACAGTCGGTATGGGTCAGGAAAATCACTTTGCCGAAATGCCGCTACCTCTTTTTAAGGGGGATGAGGCTGTTTCGAGCGCACTGGCTCCGGGCCAGCCCTCTTATATTCGTGATCACCGCAAGCGTTTGCGGGCGCGGTTTATTTCTGGCGGTGCCGCTGCAATGCCTGATTACGAATTGTTAGAACTTGTGCTGTTTCGCGCTATTCCTCGCTGCGATGTAAAACCGCTTGCGTGGCGTTTGCTGGATCAGTTTGGTGATTTTAATCGCGCCATTTCAGCCCCGCCAGAACGGTTGCGCGAAATAAAAGGTGTTGGCGATGCAGTGATACAGGAATTGAAAATAATCGAGGCCGCCGCCCACAGGCTGGCCCGCTCAAAGGTTATGAAAAAACATGTGCTTTCGGGCTGGGATGCGTTGCTGGATTATTGCCACACCACAATGGCCCACCGTGAAACCGAACAATTTCGTGTGCTGTATCTGGATCGCAAGAATGTGTTGGTGGCGGATGAAGAACAGGCCAAAGGCACGGTTGACCACGTTCCGGTTTACCCGCGCGAGGTGGTAAAACGTGCGCTGGAATTGAACGCATCCGCGCTTATTCTTGTGCACAATCACCCATCTGGCGATCCAACCCCGTCAGAATCAGACATCACAATGACCAATCGGGTGCAGGATGCGGCGCTGGCGCTGGGCTTAACATTGCACGATCATCTGATTATCGGAAAATCCCGTGAACTCAGTTTTCGCAGTGAGGGTTATTTATAAGCTGTCTATTTAACCCAGACCTCGACCCGCCGATTTACCTGACGGCCCCAATCAGTATCATCACAGGCCATTGGCAAGGCCTCGCCAAAGGCTTCAACCTTCAGCGAAAGTTTCTGCGGTTTTAGCGTATCTGCGGCTTTTAGGACAGCTGCCCGAACCGCAGTTGCACGTTTTTTGGCGATTTTCAAGTTTACGGCCGCATCGCCCATGCCATCGCTAAAGCCAACAAATAACAAATCTTGCCCGTCATATTTTCCGGCCTCCAGAAGGCGGGCCAGCAACACAATATTTAATCGTGATTGGGCATCAAGCTTGGCGGATCCTGCCTCAAAGCGAAACGTTATCGTCAAGCGTTTGGCGGGGCGCAAAATGCTGATCATGCGTTGCAAATCGGCTAATTTGGTTTCTGCGCCTGCCAAGACAATCGCATTTGCAAATCGCCGCCCTTGATCAGCAATCGGGATTTGATCAACGCTTTGATCAACAAACCTCACCGACCGCACCACGCGTTGCGCTGCCGGCGAGCGTAAATACGTCAAAAATTCCCGCGCTATTTTTGGCAACCTGCGGGCAGGTGTGTATAAAAACAGGGGTGCGTTTAACGGATAATCTTCGGTTTTTAGCGATTGCGCGGTTGCATAAAAATTCATCCCGCAAGCCCCTCTAATCGCAAGTTTTCTAGCGTTACCGAGTTCGGAAAATCGCGCAATTCCAATGGCAAACGGATCCGCGGCAACCGCATCAACCAATGCTGCGGCTGTGAGGTGGCGAATAGCTGATGGCTTTGGCACCAGATTGTATCGGGCCATCACAATTTTTTCAAACCGCTGCGCAATCCCCAATGAACCCATGTGTAAATGCAGATATATTGGTGCATCAGGCCCGCCGATTTGCTGCCAATTGTCAATTTTTCCGGCAAAAACCAGCGCCAGATCGGAAAGCGAAATTGACTCGGCCAAATTGCCCGGCGCAACCACAGGCACCAGACCATCCAGTGCCACGATCCGGCTGCGGGCGACGTTTTTCATATCACCCAACCCTGCGTTTTTGGCGGCTTTTGCTTCGCTTGGGGTTATTTCACGCGCTGCCAAAACCATATCGGTTTCACCTGCCAGCAGTTTGGCAAACCCGTTATCTGTGTTTGAGATGCGAATAATAATCCGCGCAACCGATTTGTCCGTTTCAGGCAAGCGCAAATCATAGCTGAAGCTCAAATCATCGGTTATATTGAGCCGCAATTCAAAGCCGCTTTGGCGCGCAAAATTTTCAATCAGCGCGGGCATCAAGACCTCGCCCATAGAGGGCGCGCCTGAAAGCGTGAATTCTGCCACATAGTTTTCCAGATCGGGGCAGCCTGACCCGGTGCAGATTACGGCCGATCGTTCCAGCGTCATGGCGCCGTAAACCGATTTAATGCGGTAAAATTCGCCATCGAAAGTCAACAATGTGCCCTCGATTGAAACCTTGCCATCTTTTGAAGTCAGGGTGACATCCTGCGCCTGCAATGGCAGGGTCTGCGCAACAAAGGAAAATACGGCAAGAATGAACGCGCAAATAAATTTCATTTTAGTCCCGAGTCATCCATGGTTGCCGCCGATCTTTAAGTCTCTCAGCAGATTTTTCAACAGCAGATAATCACCGATACGGTCGCAGGATGGCATTGTTATCGAAACATCCATTATCGCAGCCATTTGATCCGGCGTATTTTGCAATATTTGCAGCACGCGTTGCTGCCCACAGTTTTCTTTCGTAACCTTGGCCTTTACATGCACGCGCACAATTCCCGGTTTTTCTATTTGCGCCATGGGAAAACTATAGATTTCGACGCGGTATGCATTGGCAATATCAACATCCCCCAATCTGATGATATAGCCGCCGCGTGTCTGTAATGCCTGGGCCATTGATTGCGGTGCGCCAGCCCAGACGTGGCCTTTGTTGCCAAAGATTGCCCCCCGTTCAAACGCATGAATTTGTAAATCATCCCGCCCCGACCATTGCACAGCCACGCTATGGTATTCATTTGCCTGCGCCACATTGATCGCGGTCGAAACCGGCGCATTTCCGGCCAATGTCAGCACAAACACCGCGTCTGCTTTAACCGCCGGAACCAGAGTAGAAAAATGGCCGATATTTGTAGTCATGCCTGAAAATATTAGCCCCTGAAACTGAACCGTCAGAGGGGTGTTGATCTGGCAAGGGGCGTGCAGGTTTAACAGAACCATCGCCGCATCTGATTTGGTGGCCGTAAATTCGACATCACAGGCCAGCCCAAAGGGGCTGTAGTTTTGATTGTCCGGCAATTCCGGCAGGATGTAATTGCCTTTGGTTCGCTCCACATGGCCCGCTAGATCAGGAACGCTGTTGGGAAGCGGAGCAAAACCCGCACTGTTTTCGGGCAGTTTAAATTCGGCTGTCAATGCGGTTTCAGAAGCAGCTATTGCCCCTGAAAACCCCGTTAAAACAGCAAAAACAAACAGCCCGCCAAAGCCACGTTTCCAGCCAAAGGCCAAGCGTTACACCAAACGTCCGTGGCAATGCTTGAATTTTTTACCAGAACCGCAAGGGCATATTTCATTGCGCCCCGGGTTGCCCCAGGTTGCAGGATCACTCTCGTCAAACTCCACCGAACCACCAACTGGTGCTTGCAGCTCGGCTTGTTGGGCCAAAACCTGTTGCATCATTGCTTCTTGTTCTTCTTCCGACAACGGACGGATTTGCGACAATTTCTGGGTCACTTCCTCGCGCAGCGAATTCAGCAGGGTTTCAAACATCTGAAAGGATTCGTTTTTATATTCGTTCAACGGATCCTTTTGCGCATAACCACGAAAACTGACGACCGAGCGCAGATGCTCAAGCGTTAAAAGATGTTCGCGCCATTTTGCGTCGATGGTTTGCAGCAAAACCTGTTTTTCAATACCGCGCATGGTTTCAGGGCCGAATTGCACGGATTTTTGCGCCATCATTTTATCGGATTCATCACATAAACGCTCGGTAATGGCCTCGTCATCCACGCCCTCTTCCTTGGCCCATGCGATCACGGGAACATCTATGCCCATTTGCTCGATTACAGCGGCATAAAGCCCCTCGGTATCCCATTGATCCGCGTAGGTTTTGGGTGGAATATGGGTGGTTACCAGATCTTCGGCCAGCTGATGGCGCATGTCTTGCACGATTTCCGACAGGTCATCATCTTCCATAATTTCGCGGCGCTGCGAAAAAATAACCTTGCGCTGGTCATTCATCACATCGTCAAATTTCAACAGCTGTTTGCGCATGTCAAAATTGCGCCCTTCAACCTTGGCCTGCGCCTTTTCCAGCGATTTGTTAACCCACGGATGAACGATGGCCTCGCCTTCTTTCATGCCCAGTTTTGACAAAACCGAATCCAGTCGCGCCGAGCCGAAAATCCGCATCAGATCATCTTCTAGCGACAAAAAGAACGCAGATGCCCCCGGATCGCCTTGGCGCCCGGAACGGCCGCGCAGCTGGTTATCAATCCGGCGGCTTTCGTGACGCTCGGTGGCCAGAACGGACAGCCCGCCAGCCGCAATCACTTTGGATTTTTCCTCGGCGTGTTGGGTTTCAATTTTCGCGCGCAGATCTTCGGGGTTTGCATCCGGGTCTGCCTCCAGCGCCTCCATCACGATCATATCGACATTGCCGCCCAGCTGAATATCGGTGCCGCGCCCCGCCATGTTTGTGGCGATGGTTACAGCGTTGAATTTACCGGCATCGGCAATGATTTTGGCCTCTTGTTCGTGGTGGCGGGCATTCAGCACATTATGTTTAACGCCGGCCTTTTTCAACATTTCCGACAGGGCCTCGGATTTTTCAATCGAAGTGGTGCCGACCAACATTGGCTGTCCGGTTGCGTGGGCTTCCTCGATCGATTTCACCACGCCTTCAAATTTTTCACGCGTCGTGCGAAACACCTGATCATCATGGTCTTTACGCGCAATCGGGCGGTTTGTCGGCACTTCGACCACGCCCAAACCGTAGATTTCGGCAAATTCCTCGGCCTCGGTTGCGGCCGTGCCGGTCATGCCCGACAGCTTGTCATAAAGCCGGAAATAGTTTTGGAATGTGACCGATGCCAGCGTGGTATTTTCGGGCTTGATGTCGCAACCTTCTTTGGCCTCGATCGCCTGATGCAAGCCATCGGACAGACGCCGACCAGCCATCATCCGGCCGGTAAATTCGTCGATCAACATGACCTCGCCATCGCGCACGATGTAATCTTTGTCTTTGGTAAACAGCTTATGCGCCTTCAGGCCCTGATTGACGTGATGCACAATCGAGGTGCTTTCAGGATCATAAAGCGTCTGGCCCTCGGGCAAAATACCCGCATCAAGCAGCGTTTTTTCGATGACTTCATGGCCTTCTTCGGTGTAATGCACGTTGCGGGTTTTCTCATCCACATCAAAATGCTCATCGGCCAAACCGGGGATCAGTTTATCAATCGTGATGTATAATTCCGAGCGGTCCTCGGCGGGGCCGGAAATAATCAGCGGTGTGCGGGCCTCGTCGATCAGGATTGAATCAACCTCGTCGACAATCGCAAAATGATGGTCGCGCTGGGCCATTTGCGACAGTTCGGATTTCATGTTGTCGCGCAGATAATCAAAGCCCAGCTCGTTATTTGTGGCATAGGTAATGTCGGATGCGTAGGCGGCGATTTTTTCATCATCGGGCATATTGGGATAGACCACACCCGTCGTCATGCCCAGCGCGGTGTAAACCTTGCCCATCCATTCCGCATCGCGTTTGGCCAGATAATCGTTCACCGTCACAATATGCACGCCCTTGCCGGTAAGCGCATTCAGATAGGCGGCAAAAGTGGCGACAAGGGTTTTGCCCTCGCCGGTTTTCATTTCGGCAATATTGCCCTGATGCAGAAAAATTCCGCCCATCAGCTGGGTGTCAAAGGCGCGCAAACCCAAAGAACGATGCGCAGCTTCACGCACATTGGCAAAGGCCTCGAACATCAAATCATCCAGATTTTCGCCTTGCAGCGCGCGACCCGCCAGCTCTTTGGTTTTTTGCTTTATCTCGTCATCGGAAAGCTTCTGGAATTCCGGCTCGAGCGCATTGATTTTGGCCACCAGCGGATGGGTTGTCTTGACCTTGCGATCATTCGGGGTGCCAAAAACTTTCTTGGCTATTTGTCCGATACCTAACATGTTCTCTCCGCCTAAGTAGTTTTTTCCAAAATCAATCTTGCGTAACTATCGCTTGCTCTGGCGCTGCGCCCGCCCTAGATATGGGCAATAACAAGTGCAGGCCGTCACCAAGACCCTTTTGGCGATGTAAGCAGCTGGCTTGGCAGTGTCAATGTTGCGCGGGCCCGTGCGACCTATTCTAAGGACAAATAAATGTTGAAACGCAATAATTTTCTGCTTGGTGCAATTTTAGCGGCCGGTTTGGCTTTTCCGGCGGTCTCTGGTGAAACAAGCGCCGAAACCGTTGTGGTTACGGTAAACGGTGTGGATATCACGGTTGGGCACATTATTGCCACCAAAGGCACCTTGCCCGAACAATTTCAGGCCATGCCCGATGAGGTGCTGTTTGACGGCATTGTCGAACAGTTGATCCAGCAAACCGTGCTTTCGCAAGCCATGGAGGGCGCGCAGTCAAAGCGCATCACGATGACGGTTGAAAACGAATTGCGTGCGTTGCGTGCGGCGGTGGTGCTTGATCAGAAAATCGCCGGTGCGATAACGGATGAGGCATTGCAGGCTGCTTACGAGGCCCGTTTTGCCGATTCTAATCCGGTAACAGAATTTAACGCCGCGCATATTTTGGTCGAAACCGAAGACGAGGCCAAAGAAATCCGTAAAATGCTGGATGAAGGGGCTGATTTTGCCGCGTTGGCCAAAGAAAAATCCACCGGCCCTTCGGGTGCCAGCGGCGGATCACTGGGCTGGTTTGGTCCCGGCATGATGGTCAAGCCATTTGAAGATGCGGTTGTGGCGCTAAAGGCAGGCGAGCTGTCTGAGCCGATCAAAACCCAGTTTGGCTGGCATATTCTGATCCTGAACGAAACCCGTTTGCAAGAAGCACCCAGCCTTGAATCAATCCGCCATGAACTTGAGGCCGAAATTCAGCAAAATTCAGTTCAAAGCGTAATCACGGGGCTTACCGACAGTGCCGAAATCACGCGGGCCGAAGAGGGCAGCATTCCGGTTTCTATTCTAAGCAATCCGGGTTTGATTGATAACTAAGGCGGCGCGGATGGCTGGCATTTCACCCTTGGCCCCGAAGGGCGGATTTCCTGATCTGCCGGTTATCGATGGCGCCGCGTTTGCCACGATAGAGGCCGGCGTGCGGTATCAGGGCCGCGATGATGTGATGCTGGCGCAGCTTTGCGCCGGCACAAATATTGCGGGGGTTTTCACCAAATCGGCCACCCGCGCGGCACCCGTGCTGGACTGTCAGGAAAAACTGGGCGCAGATAACGCAGACAACACAGGCGGCGCCGCGATTATTGTCAATTCGGGCAATGCCAATGCGTTCACGGGCAAGGGCGGGATTAAGGCTGTGCAGGCCGTCACGGCGGCAGTATCCCAAGCGCTGGGCGTTGCGCAGGATCGGGTTTTTTCGTCATCGACCGGCGTGATCGGCGAGCCTTTGGCGTTCGAGAAGATCACTGCAAAAATCAGCGACCTGAAGGGGGGTCTTTGCCCGACCCGGATTTCGGATGCGGCCGCTGCAATCATGACAACCGACACCTTTTCCAAAGGCGCAAGTGCGGTGATTGATGGCGATGGCGGCCAGATCAGGATTGCCGCAATTGCCAAAGGCTCGGGCATGATCGCGCCTGATATGGCAACAATGCTGGTTTATATTTTCACCGACGCCAAAATTTCGCAGCCGTTATTGCAGCAAATGCTGGCGGCGCTGAACGGTAAAACCTTTAACTGCATTACGGTGGATAGCGATACTTCGACCTCCGATAGCCTGATTTTGGCGGCGACCGGCAAATCGGCTGCGGCCGAAATTACCGACATTGACGCGCCGTTTTATGACGCGCTGCATGATGTAATGCGCGATCTGGCCCATCAGGTGGTTAAGGATGGCGAAGGCGCAACCAAATTTGTCGAGATTCGCGTGAGCGGTGCCGATACCGACGCCGATGCGCATAAAGTTGGTATGGCGATCGCCAATTCGCCGCTGGTTAAAACCGCGATTGCGGGCGAAGATCCCAATTGGGGCCGCGTGGTTATGGCGGTTGGAAAATCGGGTGCCAAGGCTGATCGTGACCGGCTTTCGATCTGGTTCGGGGATGTTCTGGTGGCTGAAAATGGCTGGGTTTCGCCCGATTACGTCGAGGCAGATGCGGCGAAACACATGAAGGGCGAGGCGTTGCTGATTGCGGTTGATTTGGGGGTTGGGGCGGGGCGCGCCACGGTTTGGACCTGTGATTTGACCCACGGTTATATCGAAATCAATGCGGATTACCGGTCGTGAAGATCTTGCTGGTTTCGGCTGTGGCGCTGATTGATGTTGATGGTCGCATTTTGCTGGCCCAGCGCCCGCAAGGCAAATCAATGGCGGGTTTATGGGAATTTCCCGGTGGCAAAATCGAGTCTGGCGAAACCCCCGAAGTCGCTTTGATTCGGGAATTGCAAGAGGAATTGGGCGTAGATACATGGGCAAGCTGCCTTGCGCCGCTTGCATTCGCCAGCCATGCCTACGATGATTTTCATTTGTTGATGCCGCTATTTGCCTGCCGGAAATGGCAAGGCACGCCTGTTGCAAAAGAGGGCCAGAAATTGAAGTGGGTGCGGGCAAACCAGCTGCGCGACTACCCGATGCCGCCTGCCGATATTCCGCTGATTTCAATTATTCGCGACTGGCTGTAATCCATCAAACGGTAAAATTGCTGTGCGGGTTGGTGTAAAAACTTACGAAGGCGAGGCTGTCTGAATAAAGAACCACTTCCAAACCCCGAACATCGGCGCTACAGGGTTCTGATGCACGCGAACCCCAACCCCCTTGCCGCCACCGGCTATATCATGCTGGCATCCGCCTTGATTGCCGGCACCAGTCTGCTGGCCAAAGCGCTAAGCCATGACACATTCGGCCCCGCCCTGCATCCAATGCAAATCAGCCACGGGCGGTTTTTATTCGCTTTTCTGGCGCTGTTTGTTGTGGCAAGCATTCTTCGCCCGGGATTTGAGCATATAAACTTTGGCCTGCATATTGGCCGCAGCCTCTGCGGATGGGCGGGGATTTCATTATTTTTTGCAGCCATTGCTTTTATCCCGCTGCCCGATGCCACCGCGATCAGCTTTCTTAATCCGGTATTTGCGATGATGCTGGCAATCCCGATACTGCGTGAAAAGGTTGGCCGGGTGCGTTGGTCGGCCGCTGTTTTGGCATTGATCGGGGCGTTGGTTTTGCTACGCCCGACCCCTGACAGCTTTCAACCCGCAGCGCTGTTGGCACTGGGGGCGGCTTTGATACTGGGGTTGGAAATAATCTTAATTAAAATCCTGACCGGTCGTGAAAAACCTTTGCAGATATTATTGGTGAATAATGCAATCGGGCTGATCATTGCCACCATCGCGGTGGTTTTTGTCTGGACCACACCGACAGCCGCGCAATGGGGGCTGCTGGCGGCTCTGGGTGCGATGATGGCGCTTGCGCAGAGCTGTTTTATTCAGGCCCTGCGTCGCGCCGAGGCCAGCTTTGTGGTGCCATTCACTTACTCCACCCTGATTTTTGCTATATTTTATGACTACCTTGCTTTTGATGCGGTGCCAGATTTTGTTAGCATTTTAGGGGCCACGATTATTGTAACGGGGGCTTTGGTTTTGGCTTGGCGTCAGGCGCGGGTGCCGTCAGTTCGAATGTGAGCTAAGCAAAATAAGACGATGGCTAGCTTGCGCTTGTATCCTTTGTTTAGGGTCTGTATAAAATGGCCCTGACAATTATCTACTTATTGGTCGTTGGCGATTGGGCAAAATTGCCTGCCGCGGCCATTTTCAATTTGTAAGGAATGCAAATGGCCTGGACTGATGACCGCGTAGCGACGCTAACCAAAATGTGGGGCGAAGGCCAATCCGCAAGCCAGATTGCCAAAGAGTTGGGCGGCGTAACCCGCAATGCGGTGATTGGCAAAGTGCATCGTTTGGGCCTGTCAAACCGCACCACTGGCGGCGCAAAACCCGGTGTAA
>CAYSBD010000006.1:0-27654 GCA_964429175.1 uncultured Marinosulfonomonas sp. | reverse complement strand
CCAAGACCGCAGCCAAGCCCGCCGCAGCGCGCGCAAAGCCGGCCGCCAAAGCCAAGGCCGCACCTGCCGCACCCGCGCCCCAAACGCCACTGCCCCCGCGCAAAGCCATTATTCCGGCAGGCCAGCCGCTACCGCCGCAGCCTTCGGCCAATGAAATCAGCCCCGAAGCGCTGGCAAGCGTGCGTGAAGTGGAAAAAGGCGCCAAAAGAATTAGCTTGATGCAGCTGACCGAGCGCACCTGCAAGTGGCCAATCGGTGATCCTGCAACGGATGAATTCTGGTTTTGCGGCTTGACCTCGGAACCTGGAAAACCCTATTGCGAGGCCCATGTCGGGGTGGCGTTTCAACCCATGTCGTCGCGCCGTGATCGCAAGCGTTAGTGGCTGTTGATTTCTAACAGGCGTTAATCAACATCAACATTCATTATAAATTCTTTTGGCATGGATTGCGCCAGTTTGTGATCAAGGCCTAGAATAGCGATATTTCTGGTTCGGTCCACCAAGCAGGCAAGCGCCAAACCGCCATCCGGAAACCGGCAGCCCAAAATTAATCTCTGATAACTTATGGGCACCGGATCGGAGTGATCGGCTACTTTCCCAAGCGTAAAAACATGATCAAGCCGTAAGCATTGGTGTGTCATAACATCCTTAAACTGATGTGTTAGCAGCTTTGCAATATCAATGCCGCCCGGCAGCTCGTTTATTTCACAACCAATACTACTGCGTTGTTTTTCCCAACCATGCCAGGTTGCAAACGATGATTTTTCGCCAATATCCGCGCAAATCCAATCGTCACCATGCTGTCTGAACACCATCAGATAGGGCCTGATTTTTGCAAATGCAGGATTTTCAATTTCTCCCTTTGCTTGCGCCCAGAGCTGAAAAGCCGTTTGCATAAGTGCCGAGCCGTCTTGCCACAATCGGCCAAGCGGATGCTGTTGTAGATAATAGTAAAAACCAGAGCCTGATCGTTTTGGCGCAAAAGCCAGATGCGCAAGCCCGTTAATGTGATCCGATTGGTTGCTGATCCATAAATCTGCCCGGGCCAATAGGTTTTCGGCCTCTTGCAACGAATTTTTACCGTCCTCGGTCAGCTTATATTCGCGGTCTTTCAGATAAAATAAAGCCACACCTTTTTGTTGCTCTAAAAGAGAAATATGGCGCCTGACTGTCTGCCGCGTGCTTTTTAAATCGCGCACGGTTTGTGATAAATTAAGGGTTTTCGCCAAGCTGATATATGATCGCAAGAGGGCATAAAAAATCGTCTGGCTTTGCGGTTCCATAATCTGGCGCCCTTCACTAGGTCTCTGCTGAGTTTAGTTCATAGTATCTTTTTTATGCCGTATGTGTAATCCTGATCATAGTAAACCGGCAAGACCCACATAAAGATATGGTGCATAAATCACCCATAGCTATATGATTTATAATGTATTTCTGAACGCAGTTAACGGGTTGATAGATTCCGGGGTTGCTGCTTTCTCGCTAAAAACGAAAAACAGGGAGCCAGACATGCCACATCCAGTAGATCTTCACGTTGGCAAGCGTGCAAAAGAAATCCGGACAATTCGCGGGTTGACCCAATCCAATGTTGCGGACCTGTTGGGTATTTCGTTTCAGCAATTGCAGAAATACGAAACGGGTGCCAACCGGATTTCGGCCAGCCGTATGTTTGAAATCGCAAAACTGTTCAAGATTTCACCGTCATATTTTTTTGAGGGGCTGGAGGGCGAAGATTATGCAAGCATGCCGCCGATGGATATTGAAACCGCCCGTGTTGCAAGCTTGCTTTCCAATATAAAAAACGAAAAATTACGGAAGCGTTTGTATACTTTGATCAGTGAAATTTCCAACAATGACGTAGACGATATTTCTGCATTGAAATTATAATCTTACGCCCCCCCGCTGATTTGGCTGATGAAGGGCGGGTGGTTTTAATCTTTAGTGGAAACGCGGAAACTAACAGCCTCGGCCACGTGGGATTTTAGCACATTTTCAGCGCCATCAAGATCGGCAATCGTGCGCGCCACGCGCAAAACGCGGTGAAATCCGCGCGCAGACAAACCGAATCGTTCTGCCACTTTTAGCAATAGTTCACGCCCTGCCTCATCGGGCGTGGCAATTTGCGCCAATATTTCACCTTCTGCATCGGCATTCACCCAAACGTCGTCGTATTTTTCAAATCGTGCATCCTGAATGGCCCGTGCGGCGCTGACGCGGGCGGCAATGCTGGCGGAATCATCACCGCTTTCGGGCAGATCAAGATCGCAATAAGCCACAGATGGCACTTCGATACGTAGATCAAGCCGGTCCATTAAAGGCGCTGAAATTCGGCCCAGATAATCGGTGCTGCAAGCGGGGCCGCGGCTGCATTTTTCAAGGCTGCCACAGCGGCAAGGGTTCGCGGCGGCCACCAGCATAAAGCGGCACGGATAGCGCACATGAGCGTTGGCGCGCGCCACGACGACTTCACCGGTTTCGATGGGTTGGCGCAGGGTTTCCAGCACGGCGCGGGGGTATTCGGGAAATTCGTCCATGAACAGGATGCCGTTATGCGCCAGCGAAATTTCGCCCGGTTTTGCCCCGCGCCCACCGCCAACAATTGCCGCGATTGATGCGGTGTGGTGCGGCTCGCGAAACGGGCGTTGGCGCGAAATTCCGCCTTCTTTCAGCAAACCCGACAGAGAATGGATCATCGAGGTTTCCAGCGCCTCGGCTGCACTTAACGGCGGCATAATGCTGGGCAGGCGGGCGGCAAGCATGGATTTTCCTGATCCCGGCGGGCCGATCATCAGCACATGATGGCGCCCCGCCGCGGCAATTTCCAAGGCCCGTTTGGCGCGCTCCTGCCCCTTGACATCGCGCATATCGCGGCTGAAATTTTCACGCTTCACCTCGCCCGCCACGGCCGGAATCAATGGATTTTGCCCCGTGTAGTGATGCACAACATCCGTCAGTGATCCTGCCGCCAGAACCTGCGTTGCGCCGACCCATGCGGCTTCGGGCCCGCAGGCCTTGGGGCAAATCAGGGCGCGATCATGTTCGGCGGCGGTCATGGCGGCGGGCAGCGCGCCCAGCACAGAAATCAGCGATCCGTCCAGTGAAAGCTCGCCCAAGGCAACGGTGTTTTCGACGTCCTCACCGGGGATGATTTCCAAGGCGGCAAGCAGGGCCATGGCGATGGGCAGGTCAAAATGCGAGCCGACCTTTAGCACATCGGCAGGCGACAAATTAATCGTGATCCGTTTTGAAGGCAGCGCGATCGACATGGCCGTCATCGCCGCGCGCACCCGCTCGCGAGCCTCGGAAACGGCCTTGTCCGGCAGCCCGACAATGGCAAATGACGGCATGCCCGGGCTGATGGCGCATTGCACCTCGATCAGCCGTGCCTGAACCCCCTCAAACGCTACCGTATAGGCGCGTGCCACCATCGTTGATCCCTTCACGTTAACCAATTGATTAATGGTTAACGTGGAATTGGTTTACGAATGGTAAATTTTCACAGGTTTTATCCGGCTTTTGGCTGAGCCACAGTTTATCGCGGCAAAACGGGCTGGATTTAATCGCCAATCCTTTGACCACTGGCGGGATCAAATGAATGCAGCGCGCCGTCTGCCGCTGAAAACGGCATAACGGCGCCGTTTTCCAGCTGTTGAGTGCCCGGCAGGCTGACGACCATTTCACTTTGGCTCCCGTCCAGAATCCCGTGCACCAACGTGTTTGCGCCCAGCTGTTCCTGCATGATAATTTTGATTTTCAGCGGGCCATCGGGATCGGCCAGCAAGTGTTCGGGGCGCACCCCGATCGTGACCTTGCCACGGCCCGCAGTCCCCGACAATTGCACGCCATTTTCCAGTGTTGCTATGCCCGCACTGTCAACTTCGGCCGTTAGAAAATTCATCGCAGGGCTGCCGATAAATCCGGCAACAAAGATCGTGGCGGGGCGCTCGTATAACTCAATCGGGCTGCCGAACTGTTCAACATAACCATCGCTTAAAACCATCAAACGATGGCCCAAGGTCATCGCTTCGACCTGATCGTGGGTCACATAAATTGCCGTCACCCCAAGACGTTGCTGCAATTTTCGAATTTCCAGCCGCATTTGAACCCGCAATTTGGCATCCAGATTTGATAACGGTTCATCAAATAAAAACACCGAAGGTTCGCGCACAATCGCACGCCCCATCGCCACCCTTTGGCGCTGTCCACCCGACAAGGCGCGGGGCTTGCGCGGCAGGTAATCGCGGATTTCCAGAATGTCGGCGGCTTCCTCGACGCGGCGCTTGATTTCGGATTTTGCAATGCCACGAATTTTCAGGCCGTAAGCCATATTTTGATAAACCGTCATATGCGGATAAAGCGCGTAATTCTGGAAAACCATCGCAATATCACGGTCCGCCGGCTCCAGTTTATTGACCATTTTGTCGCCAATAAAAATCTCGCCTCCGGTCACCGATTCCAGCCCCGCAACCATCCGCAGCAAAGTGGATTTACCGCAACCAGACGGGCCAACGATAACCACCAGCTCGCCGTCCATAATTTCACCGCTGATCCCGTGCAAAACCTCGACTTCACCATAAGATTTCAGCAGATTGTCCAGTTTGATCTTTGCCATTTTCTAATCCTACTTATCGGTTTCCGTCAGCCCTTTGACAAAGAGCTTTTGCATAAAAATCACCACCAAAATCGGCGGCGTCATGGCCAATAGGGCCGTCATCATAATGATATTCCAGACCGGAGCCTGCTCGGCGGTTTCCAGCATTTGCTTGATGCTCATCACAACCGTGGTCATGTCCCGGTCGGTGGTAATCAGCAGCGGCCAGAGATACTGATTCCAGCCGTAAATGAACAAAATCACAAACAGCGCCGCGATGCTGGTGCGTGATAAAGGCAGCAAAATATCCCAGAAAAAACGCATTGGTCCAGCCCCGTCGATACGGGCAGATTCAAGCATTTCGTCGGGGATGGTCAGAAACATCTGGCGAAACAGAAATGTGGCCGTGGCCGAAGCAATCAGCGGGATCGACAGCCCCCAATAACTGTTCAGCATCCCCAGCTGCGCCACCACTTCGAAGGTCGGCAAAATCCGCACTTCGACCGGCAACATCAGGGTGATAAATATCATCCAGAAAAACCCCATACGAAACGGGAATTTGAAATACACAATCGCAAAGGCCGACAGCAGCGATATGGAAATTTTACCGAACGCAATGGTTAACGCCATCACCAGAGAATTGAGCATCATCCGCCAAACCGGCACCCCGTCACCGCTTCCGGCCAAGCCCGAGCCAAACAGCGCCTCGTTCATATTTACCCAGAACTGATCGCCCGGCAGCAGTGGCAATGGCGCTTGCGTCATGCGCAGTGCATCGTGGCTGGCGGCAACGAATGTGATCCAGATTGGAAAGGCAATCGCCACGACACCCACTATCAAAATAAGGTGGGTTATCATGTTTAAAAGGGGGCGGTTTTCTATCATTTCAGGGCTTGTCCAATCCATTTATAATCATGCATTCGCCCGGCAGACTGAGGCAGCGTTTGCTAGTCATCACGCGTTCAGGGTGTTGGGTGGATTCAATTTTATTTGACATGCCCTAATACTCCACCTTGCGTTCGACATAACGGAATTGAACCACCGTCATTGCGATGACCATCACCATCAAAATCACCGATTGCGCGGCCGAGCTACCTAGATCAAGGCCGATGAACCCGTCGTTAAATACCTTGTAAACCAGAATATTGGTCGATCCTGCCGGCCCGCCCTGCGTGATCGCGTGGATGATGCCGAAAGTGTCAAAAAACGCATAAACCGCGTTTATCACAATCAGGAAAAAGGTCGTGGGCGAAATCAGCGGCAACACAATGGTCACAAAACGCTTTAGCGGCCCCGCTCCGTCAATCGCGGCGGCCTCGATCACCGATTTCGGGATCGACTGCATCGCGGCCAGATAAAACAGGAAATTATAGGCCACTTGTTTCCAGGCAGCCGCCATGATGACCAGCGCCATGGCCTGATTTCCGTTCAGGTGGTGGTTCCATTCAATGCCGATCATTTCCAGAAAATACGAAACGATTCCAAGCGTCGGATTGAACATGAAAACCCAAAGCGCGCCCGCCAAAACCGGCGCCACCGCGTAGGGCCAGATCAGCAATGTGCGATAGGTCATCGCGCCGCGCACAACGCGGTCGGCAAATCCGGCCAACACCAAAGCCATCGACATTGAAATCAGCGTGACAAGACTGGAAAACAGGATCGTGCGCCGGAATGAATCAAAATACTGGCTGTCGGAAAACAGCACTATAAAGTTTTCAAACCAGACAAATTCGGTCCTTAGCCCAAAGGCACCCTGAATTAACAAGGATTGATATATCGCTTGGGATGCCGGCCAGATAAAAAATATCAGCGTAATAATAATCTGCGGGGAAACCAGCAAATACGGCAAATACGAGGTTGGGAAATGGACACGTTTTAGCAACGAAAGTCTCCGGTTTAAGGCAATTTGTATTTAATTTTAATCAAAACACCACCTAAATGCGGGGCATTCCTAGGGTTAGTAAATGCAAACGCTAGAATCAATACACACCGCCCCCGTTTTTAGGGGCGGCATGTGTTTTATGGTAAGCCTTTATTGAATCGAGCGCTCGAACCGGCGCAGCAATGTGTTGCCACGTTCGGTTGCGTCGGCCATTGCCTCGGCTGCGGTTTTATCGCCCGCCCAAAGCGCTTCCAGCTCTTCGTTGATCACATCGCGCACCTGCACAAAGTTACCAAAACGAATGCCGCGCGATGCCGGTGTCGGTGTGTTCAGCATCAACTGCTTGATCGCGGTGTCTGTGCCCGGATTTTCATCGAAAAACCCTTGCGCTTTTGACGCCTCGTAAGCGGCTGTTGTGATCGGAACATAACCGGTTACCTGATGCCACCATGTTTGCACTTCTGTTGTGGCCAGATAGTTCAGGAATTTGGCAGCGCCTTTATATTCCTCGTCCGATTTACCCGCCAGAACCCACAAAGTGGCCCCGCCAATAATCGAGTTTTTCGGTGCTTTTGCAACATCTTCGTCCAGCGGCAACATGGCTTGGCCAAAGTTGAATTTGGCCTGGGCCTGCATCGAGCCGTAATAGGCCGAAGAATTTATCCACATGCCACATTCGCCATTCGTGAACATCGGCAGGCTATCGCCGCGACGTCCGCCATAAACAAACAGGTTGTTTTCCTGCATGTCGGCGATGGCTTGCAAACGGTTGATCACAGCATCATTGGCAAAGGTGAATTCGGCGTCAAATCCGGTAAAACCGTTTTCCTGCGTGCCCATTTCAATGTTGTGCCAAGCCGAATAATTTTCGATCATCACCCAAGACTGCCAGCCAAAGGAAAACCCGCATTTCATGCCGTTATCAACCAGCTTTTGCGAAGTTTCTTTCATTTCGGCCCATGTTGTCGGCACCTCGGCACCCGCAGCATCCAGCGCGTCTTTGTTATACCAAAGCACCGGCGAGGACGAATTGAACGGCATTGAAAGCAGCTCACCTTCGGGTGTTTGGAAATAGGAAATAACCGCCGGAATAAAGGCTGATCTGTCAAAGGGCTGGCCGGTGTCTCTCATTAGCTGCTCAATCGGATAAATGGCGCCCTCGGCTGCCATCATCGTGGCTGTGCCAACTTCGAATACCTGCACAATGGTCGGCTGCTCGTTGGCGCGGAATGCCGCGATCGCCGATGTCATTGTTTCGGTATAATTGCCTTTGTTAACCGGAACGATTTTGAAATCAGACTGGGTAGCATTAAAGTCGGCGGCAATTTTATCAACATGTTCGCCAAGCGTGCCACCCATGGCGTGCCACCACTGAATTTCGGTTTGTGCAACAGCGGAACCGGCAAGAGATGCAATAGCACCCGCAACAACGGCCCCCAACAGACTAGTTTTCATAACAGTAAACTCCCAGATTAGGTTTGCATTTCAACAAAGAGGAACTGTCCGCTCCATCCCAGCTTATCACTTCAAGCTATCAGCGTCCAAGCCCTTCCGATGTAGGACAAAACATGGGCTGGGGTGGAATGCAACATTAAGTTTTGTAAATTTTTTGTAACTGCATGTGAGGGTTAAGTAATTGAATTTATTAAAAATAATGTCTATTATTTCATGGTAAATAAAAATCATATCCGCCAAATTCCGTCTCAAAGCGGCAGCTAATAAAAATGGTTTTTCAAATATCCATTTACAGTTGAAAATGTCAGAGTTGCTGAAATAAGATAGAATATGCCGACCAGACAGACCCGCTGGCCCCTGATTTGTGTCGGGCATTGATTTGCTGGGGTTTACCGGTTTGACTTCTCGCCTCTGGGCTGCTCAAATGCCTTGCAAGCAGGCAAAATAATAGATACCCAAACGCTAAATTAACCAGATCAGGAGATCAAATTATGGCCAGAGCCAAAATTGCCCTTATCGGCGCCGGACAAATCGGCGGCACCCTTGCCCATCTTGCCGCAATGAAGGAACTTGGTGATGTCGTCATGTTTGATATTGCCGATGGAATTCCACAGGGAAAATCACTTGATATCGCCGAGGCCGGCCCGTCCGAGGGTTTTGACGCCAAAATGAGCGGCACCACAGATTACGCCGATATCGCCGGTGCCGATGTTTGCATCGTAACAGCCGGTGTGGCCCGTAAACCGGGGATGAGCCGCGATGATTTGCTGGGCATTAATCTGAAGGTAATGAAATCTGTTGGCGAAGGCATTGCCGAACACGCGCCCGATGCGTTTGTGATCTGCATCACCAACCCGCTTGATGCCATGGTTTGGGCTTTGCGTGAATTTTCCGGCTTGCCCCACAATAAGGTCTGCGGCATGGCCGGTGTGCTGGACAGCGCGCGTTTCCGTCATTTTCTTAGCCTTGAGTTTGGCGTTTCCATGCGCGATGTCACGGCCTTTGTTTTGGGGGGGCATGGCGATACGATGGTGCCGTTAACCCGTTATTCCGCGGTTGGTGGAATTCCGTTGCCCGATATGGTGAAAATGGGTTGGAGCACACAAGAAAAGATCGACGCAATTGTGCAACGCACCCGTGATGGCGGTGCCGAAATCGTTGGTCTGCTGAAAACCGGATCGGCATTTTATGCGCCGGCCACATCCGCGATTGAAATGGCCGAATCCTACCTGAAAGATCAAAAACGCGTGCTGCCTTGTGCGGCTTATGTCGATGGTGCGTTGGGTCTGGACGGCTTTTATGTTGGTGTGCCGACGGTGATTGGTGCTGGCGGCATTGAGCGGATCATCGACATCCAGCTGACCAAAGACGAGCAAAAAATGTTTGACAATTCGGTTGGTGCGGTCAAGGGGCTGGTTGATGCCTGCAAGGCGATTGATGCGTCGCTGGGTTAAGCCCGCGATCCTTTAAATACTACCCGTAAATATTAACCTGCCGGCATCCACCGGCGGGTTTTTCAAAACGTTAACCAACATATTCTTGCCTTATTTGCGCCCACTTATCGCCAAACCGGCCCGATATCCCCATACCAGAACAGGGGATTTCAATGAACACTATACTTTCACAGAAACAGCAAAACAGACCCAAACCGGGCATGGTTGCAATGCACGCAGCCAAGTTTGTCGCAAAATCTTTTGCTTTGATTGCTTCTTCATTCCCAACAGCAGCGCCCGCAAACGCGGGGTTGATCAAAGTAAAACCGGATGCAAAACCGGATACAAAACCGCAGAAAATTGCGGCCACAGCCGCCCTTCAACAATTAAATGCTGTTCGCAAAATAGTCTTTGATCTGGTTCAGCACAACAACTGGATCACGCTTTCGGATTTGATGCAGGGCTGGGATCAAAACCGCACAGCCGCAGCCGATGGAACCCGCCTTGCCCGCCATGCGCTTTTTGCCGTGGCCGATGCGCTGGCTGCTGGATCGGGCGTAAACGGAATGCCAAATATTCAGGAACAATCCGTTGAACGTCTGGAAAACATCAGCGCCGCCCATCCCGATCATTACCCGCTGGCCGCGATTTGTGCATATTTACGCATTTGTCAGGTCTGGAACCTTCAGGGTGTAGACGCTAATTGTAAAATCAACAGCGACTACAAGGATGCGGCAAAATCCAAACGCGACTATGCAAGCAACATGCTTGCCGATCACGATACACAAACACTGAACTCGCCACTTCTGGCAGGCGTTCGGTTTGATAGCCTGTCACTATTTTCCAAAACACGCGAACTTGCCAAGCGGTATTACAAAGAATGGGCATTGCTTGATCCAGAAGACCAAGTGCCACACGCAGAATACAGATTCATGCAGCTGCCTTGCTGAAACTACGTCGCTAGCTTTCAGTTCCGGGCTTTGGCTGCCTTTTCGGCAATTTTTTCTGCAGCGCCTTGATCCCCGAACCATTGTTTATTTTCCAGCAACCATTTGTGAATCAGGCGCGCTGCATTGCGTGAAAGGTTTTCCATTTGCTCGGCCTTGGTGTTCACAATACCCGAGCCAATAATTAATGTAGGCTTTTTCGAACGCTCGAATACCACGAATTGTTTTGGCTTTTCGGTTAGTTTTTCTTGGGTTTTATTATCCCAAATATTGACGCTGATTATCAATACAGATTTCGGCGTTGCAACCAGGGGTAGACCCGGCACGGCCAAAACATAGGCGTCAATATGGGTGCCAATATGGATATAATGATTGCCTTTATAACGCCCAAGACGGGCTTCTATCGCATTTTTGACGGATTTTTCCCAATCATCCGGATTTGCCTTGCGCGACAAGGGACCGGTCTGAACGTTATCGGCTTTGACAACATTATGCCCCAGTAAAAAATTCCCCATCGGCTCTGGCGGCTTTGATAAATCCTCTTTCCCACCGCAAGCAGAAATCAAGCCCATGGCACAAGTCAAAACAATAATACGCATGGTGGAAAACAACATAACAGGGCGCTCCTCGTGCCATTTCCTTGAAAATACAGTAACAAAGCCTGTTGCGCAATCTATTGTGCGTGGGGCATAAATTCTACATCAAAATCGCAACCCGAAGTTTAGGTAAATTTATTATTCCTCGGAAAACCGCGTGGGGCCATCCGGCCGGCACTTGCGCGTTTTCCGATCCAATCTGTCAGATCGGTTTGGTTGCGCGTGCGCCCCGCCGGATCAAGCCAGCTTAGACCATCGGCCAAATAAAAGGTGGTAATATCAGACAGCCCGCCATCTTTATATTTCTGCAACCGAACACCTTTGCCACGGCCCATTTCGGGTAACTCGGCGATAGGAAACACCAAAACCTTGCGGTTTTCACCGACACAGGCAATGTGATTACCCGCCACCGCGCAACAAACCAGCGCGCGGGTTTCACCCCGAACATTCAGCACTTGCTTGCCTGTGCGCGTCTGGGCAATCACATCATTTTCAGCCACCAAAAACCCGTCACCAGCCGTCGAGGCAACCAGCAATTTGCGCGCCGGTTTGTGGATAAACAGATCAATAATTTCGGCCTCATTGGGCAAATCAACCATCAGGCGCAGCGGCTCTCCCATGCCGCGCCCACCGGGTAGACTGGCCGCCGGCAAAGTGTAAAATCGCCCGTTACTGCCAAACACCAACAACCGGTCCGTGGTTTCGGCGTGGAACATAAACCGCGCCTCGTCACCGTCCTTAAATTTCAACTCTCGGTTTAAATCGACATGGCCCGACATCGCCCTGATCCAGCCCATTTTGGAACAAACCACCGTAATCGGCTCACGATCAATCATCGCCTCGATCGGCACATCTTCGATAACGCCGGCCTCGGCAAAGATACTGCGCCGCGCGCCACCCTCGGAATTGCGGCCAAATATTTTACGCGTCTCGCGCAGCTGTTCGGAAATCCGCGCCCATTGCAAACCTTCGTCATCCAGCAGATCTTCTATCTTGGCCCGCTCGATCATCAACGCATCGCGCTCGCGCACCAGCTCAATTTCTTCAAGCCGACGCAAGCTGCGCAGGCGCATATTCAAAATCGCGTCAACCTGCACTTCGCTCAGAGACGGCACTTCATTTTCGCCCACAGGATCACGGCCCGCGAATGGCGAAACATAATCCACCTCGGACATCGCGCGCACATGCTTGCCGGCCCAGTTTTCAAACATCAAAGCGCGTTTTGGTTCATCATCATAGCGGATAATATCGATCACCCGATCCAGATTAAGGAACGCAACAATAAAACCTTCCAGCACTTCAAGGCGGTGGTCAATTTTATCCAGCCGGTGTTTGGAGCGCCGCTGCAACACATCCCGGCGATGATCCAGAAAGGCGCGCAAAACCTCTTTTAGGCTGCACACTTTTGGCGTCAAACCGTCAATCAGAACATTCATATTCAAACTGAAACGCACTTCCAGATCCGAGACCTTAAACAGCATCCCCATCAACACATCAGGGTCAACATTTTTGCTGCGTGGCTCCAGAACCAGCCGGATATCTTCGGCGCTTTCATCACGCACATCGGCCAGAATGGGCAATTTTTTCAGCTGGATCAGCTCGGCAAGTTTTTCGATCAATCTGGATTTTTGCACCTGATACGGGATTTCAGTCACAATAATTTGCCACTGGCCGCGCGCCAGTTGCTCAACCTCGTATTTCGCGCGCAACCGGAATGATCCGCGACCCGTGCGATAGGCTTGCAGAATGTTTTCTTTCGGTTCGACAATCGTGCCACCGGTAGGAAAATCAGGGCCGGGAATATATTCCAGCAATGTCTCGTCGCGCAGATTTGGCGTCTTGATCATGTGCAAACAGGCGTTGCACAGCTCTTCGATATTATGGGGCGGAATATTGGTGGCCATGCCCACGGCAATACCGGTTGATCCATTGGCCAACAGGTTTGGAAAGCTGGCGGGCAGCACCACAGGCTCGGTCAAAGTGCCGTCGTAATTCTCGCGAAAATCAACGGCGTTCTCGGCCAAACCTTCCAGCAAAGCCTCGGCCGCTGGCGTCATCCGCGCTTCTGTATATCTTGCCGCGGCCGGGTTATCGCCATCAATATTGCCAAAGTTCCCCTGCCCGTCAACCAACGGATAACGCACGTTAAAATCCTGCGCCAAACGCGCCATGGCATCATAAATCGCGGCATCCCCATGCGGGTGATAATTGCCCATTACATCGCCGGAAATCTTGGCCGATTTGCGAAAACCGCCGGTCGGGTGCAGCTTCAATTCCCGCATTGCATATAAAATGCGCCGATGCACAGGTTTCAGCCCGTCACGCGCATCCGGCAGGGCGCGGTGCATGATGGTCGACAGCGCATAGGTCAAATACCGATCCCCCAGCGCGCGATGCAAAGATTCGGTTATTTCGCCGGATTTGTTTTCGGAACGGTTATCATTCATGGGGCCGTGATAACCGCGCCACAGCTTTGGGGCAAGAAACAAAGCGCAACTTTACGCAGGGTGTGGAAATCTTGTAACGTGCGAATCATAAATTAAAGAGTTCGGGCAGCTGCTTGCCCTTGGGGTGGATTACAATGATACGGTTAACTTTGTTTTTAGGTGGTCTGATTTGGGCCATAATGGCATTTGCACCAGAGCTGGAAGGCCCTGTCTTCACGGAGGTGGCCGCAGTCAGCGAGCGTGTCAGCGACCCCGTTATTGAACCCGAAATCATCCACAAGCCCGTCGCGGTGTCCGCACCGGCTGCCGCGCCTGAACCAACAATTGAAATTGCAGCCACCACGCCCGCAGCCCAGGCCGAACCCGAGCACATCGTCTGGTATATTACCGGCTCGCGCGTCAATGTGCGCGAAGGACCGTCCACCAATTACGCGATTCTCGACAAGGTGCTTTATGGCGACGCCTTCCAAGTCGTTTCCGATCCCGACGCCAAATGGATAAAAATCCGCATCGAGGGCGCAGGCGTAGAAGGCTACATCGTCAAAAGCTTCACAACAGAGCAGGACCCGCTGCGCTAACTCTCCCATTATTGTTCCATAAATATCCCCGCGCGGAGCGCATAAAATCTCTTGGGCCACCAACGCTTTAAAATTGTGATTTGCTAAAATTTCCCTTATCCAGAACCGGTAAAACAGGGAAAAGGCGAACGCATGTCACAAAAAACCATCCTCATCACCGGCTGCTCCTCCGGTATTGGCTATGACGCGGCCCACACATTACAAAAACGCGGTTGGCGGGTGTTTGCCACTTGCCGTCAAGAAACCGATTGCGAACGTCTTCGCGCGCAAGGGCTGGAAAGTTTCGTGCTGGATTACAGCGACGAGGCCTCGATCAAATCGGCCGTTGCCGAAACTTTAAAACGCACCGGCGGCACCTTGGATGCGCTTTATAACAACGGTGCTTACGCCATCCCCGGCGCTGTCGAAGATCTGCCACGCGATGCCATGCGCGCGATTTTCGAGGTCAACCTGTTTGGCTATCACGATCTGGCCTGCCAGATCATTCCGGTGATGCGCGCACAGGGGCACGGGCGGATTATCAACTGCTCGTCGGTTCTGGGTTTTGCCGTGTTGAAATATCGCGGGGCCTATAATTCCAGCAAATTCGCGCTCGAAGGTCTGACCGACACCCTGCGCATCGAAATGCGCAAAACCGGCATTGATGTCATCCTGATTGAGCCGGGTCCCGTCACCAGCAAAATCCGTGAAAATTCGGCCCCGCATTTTGAAAAGTGGATCGATTGGAAAAACTCTCCGCGCGCCGGTTATTACAAAAACACCGTGATCAAACGGCTTTACGCCAGCAAAGACAAGCCGGATACTTTCGAATTGCCGGCCTCGTCCGTCAGTAGAAAATTGATCCACGCACTGGAATCCAAGCGCCCAAAACCGCGCTATTATGTCACGACACCAACATATATTATGGGGTTCTTGCGCCGTATTTTACCGACTCGCGCTTTCGACTGGGTATTAAGTAAAGGATAATAAAGGGATTTTCAGATGGTCGTTTTAAACAAAATCTACACCAAAACCGGTGACGCGGGGCAAACCGCTTTGGGCAATGGAGCGCGGGTTTCCAAAACCTCGCCGCGCGTAAATGCTTATGGCACGGTCGATGAAACCAACGCCTGCGTTGGCCTTGCCCGCCTGCACGCCAGCGGTGAAATGGACGCGCTGCTGGCCATGATCCAGAATGATTTGTTCGATTTGGGGGCTGATTTGTGCCGCCCTGAAATGGAAAAAGACAAAGATGCCGAATACCCGCCATTGCGACTGGCCGATTCTCAAGTGGAGCGGCTGGAAAACGAGATCGACGCAATGAACAAAAACCTAACCGCCTTGCGTTCCTTTATCCTTCCCGGCGGCAGTGCTTTGGCGGCAAACCTGCATTTATGCCGCACAGTTTGCCGCCGCGGCGAGCGTCTGGCGGTGGAATTGGCCGATGACGAATCCATTAATCCGGCCGCCGTGAGGTTTCTGAACCGTTTGTCCGACTGGTTCTTTGTGGCCAGCCGGGTTGCAAATGAAAACGGAGCCACAGATGTGCTTTGGCTACCCGGCGCAAACCGTTAAGCTGTCCATTTTGGAATTTTGCCGCAGAAAATGAACCACGCCTCACCCTTTATGGTTGCGAGAAACCTTGCGGCCAATTTTTGCTTTTTTGTGGCGGGATTTATTGACTTTGCGGCGTATCGGCCCCTTGCCCGTGCGCCTGCCACCACTTTTTGGCATCGCCTTGCCATCGACGGATAACATCTCGAGAATCAAACCACCTGTCATCGCAACCGCCTCGGCCAAACGCACCGTAACCGGCACCCCCAGCCCCAGTTTCAGGCCGGTTTCTTCGCCGGTTAGGGTCTGATTATCGGGATCATAGCGGAAATACTCACGCCCCAAAGTTCGGATTGGAATTAACCCGTCGGCCCCCGTTTCTTCGAGCCGCGCAAAGACGCCGAATTTGGCAATCCCTGAAATTTTAGCACTAAATTCAGCGCCGATTCGCTCGGATAAATAAGATGCCAAATAACGATCGGTGGTATCTCGCTCGGCCAGCATTGAGCGGCGCTCGGTTTCGGAAATATGCTTTGCGGTCTCATCCAGCCGTTCAATTTCAGCGGGCAGCAAACCGTCATCGCCCCATTTATTTGCCGTCACCAACGCACGATGCACAATCAAATCCGAATAGCGCCGGATCGGTGATGTAAAATGGGCGTAATTTTTAAGCGCCAAGCCGAAATGGCCAAAATTTTCGCGCCCGTAATAGGCTTGGGTCATAGAGCGTAAAGTCGACAGGTTAATTTGCTCGCTAAATTCTGTATCGGCGGCCTGGGCCAATAAACCATTCAAATGGCGCGTTTGTAAAACCTGACCTTTGGCCAAAACCAAACCGGCCGAATTGGCCACTTCGCGCAACGCGTCCAGTTTTTCGGGGCTTGGTTCTTCGTGGTTTCGAAACAATAGCGCGGTGCGTTTGCCCACCAATTCTTCGGCCGCCGCAACATTGGCCAGCACCATAAATTCCTCGATCATCCGGTGCGCATCCAGCCGGTCTTTGAAGTTTACCGATGAAACGGTGCCGTCCTGGGCCAGCTCAATGCGCCGCTCGGGCAGATCCAGATTCAGCGGCTGGCGCTGTTTTCGGGCCTGAACCAACGCGTGATAGGCTGCATAAAGCGGCTCTAACACAGGCGATAGCAGCGGTTTCACCTTGTCATTCGGGTTGCCGTCAATCGCGGCCTGAACCTCTTGGTAATTCAATGACGCGGCCGATTTCATCATCGCGCGGTAAAACGAATGGCCCAGTTTATTGCCATCCACGTCCAGCACCATGCGCACAGCGATACAGGCACGCGGCACGCCTTCGTGCAAGGAACACAAATCGCCTGACAGACGATCGGGCAACATCGGCACCACGCGATCGGGGAAATAGGTGGAATTGCCGCGTTTTCGGGCCTCGGTATCCAGCGCGGATCCGGGCGGCACATAATGCGCCACATCGGCAATCGCCACCCAAAGCACATGACCACCCTTGTTTTTCGGGTCATCATCGGCATGGGCAAAACAGGCATCATCATGGTCGCGCGCATCGGCAGGATCAATCGTAACCAAGGCCATTTCACGCAGATCTTTGCGCTTGCCCAGCGGGGCGGGTTTGGTTTTATCGGCCTGGGTTATGACGTCATCGGGGAACTGGTCGGGGATTGCGTGTTGGTGGATGGCAATCAGCGAAACGGCGCGCGGCTGGCTCGGATCGCCCAAGCGATTTACAATCCGCGCATTGGGCAAACCCATGCGGGTTTTGGGGCCGCTGCGCTCGGCCTCGACCAATTCGCCATCTTTGGCACCGTTTATATCACGCTCGCTAACCTGCCATTCCTTGTCGCTACCTTTGTCGATTGGCACGATCCGGCCGCCGTCAGAATATTTACGAAAAACCCCCAGCAAACGGATCGGGTTGCTGCCGATGCGCCGGATCAGGCGGCCTTCATAACGGTAATCTTCGCCGTCCGTTTCGGTTAGCCGCGCCAAAATGCGATCATTTTCGCCCAGCGCCGGTTCGGATGATTTTAGCATCAATAAAATACGCGGCTCGGCGGCTTGGCCATGCCATTCCAGCGGGCGGGCAAATAAATCACCATTCGTGTCAGGGGCCAACACCTGCAAAACGCTGACGGGGGGCAATTTATCAGGGTCGCGGTAGGTTTTGCTGCGCTTTTGCAGATGGCCCTCGGCCTCCAACTCTCGCAGGATGCGTTTCAGATCAATGCGTGCGGCACCCTTGATGTCAAAGGCACGGGAAATGTCGCGTTTGCTGGTCAGGGTCGGGTTATCGGAAATCCAGCTTAGGATTTCGGATTTTGTTGGAATGCGTTTCATCTGGCTGACCTAACACGCTTGCGCGCTGGCGTCATTGGGAAATTAGGCGGAAATCTGGGCGAAATAATCACGCAATATCCGCGCATAAATCTGTTTTAACTGCTCGATTTGCACCACCTCAACCCGTTCATCCACCTGATGCATGGTTTTGCCAACCAGCCCGAATTCAACCACCGGACAGTGGTTTTTAACAAACCGCGCATCCGAAGTGCCACCCGTGGTCGACAGCACAGGCGTAACGCCGGTTTCGGCTTGAACGGCCGCTGCAACCAGATCCGAAAGCGCACCGGGCGGGGTGATAAAGCTTTCGCCGGAAACCTTCAGCCTGGTTTCGATTTCAACACCGGTTTCGGCGACTATTTTATCGGCCTCATCCTGTAACCATTTTGCCAAAGAATCCGAACTATGCGCATCGTTGAACCGGATATTCACCGTGGCGCGGCTTTGGGCCGGGATCACATTGGTGGCGGGGTTGCCCGTGTCAATTGTGGTGATCGCCAGCGTCGAGGCATCAAAATGTTCGGTGCCCTGATCCAGCTGTTTTGTGGCCAGCCGGTCCATCAGGCGCACCAGCGCCGGCATCGGATTATTGGCGCGATGCGGATAGGCGGCGTGGCCTTGGGTGCCTTTTACGGTGAAAAATGCCGTCATTGAACCACGGCGGCCAATTTTCATCATTTCGCCCATTTTATCGGGGCAGGTTGGCTCGCCCACCAGACAGGCCTGCATCGCCTCGCCGGTGTTTTGCATCCAGTCCAGCAAGGCAACGGTTCCATCCACGGCCTCGCCTTCTTCATCGCCGGTGATGGCCAAAATGATCGATCCATCCGGCGGGGTTTGGGCGGTGAAATCAATCGCCGCCGCCGCAAAAGCCGCCACGCCCGATTTCATATCCGTTGCGCCGCGCCCCCAAAGCCAGCCATCAATTATGTCGCCACAAAACGGAGGCCTGCTCCATGTCGCCGCGTCGCCCACCGGCACCACATCGGTGTGGCCGTTAAAGCCGAATGTGCGCGCGTGCCCCTTTTTACCCCAACGGGCAAACAGGTTCGAAACCTCGCCCCGATCAACCCGGGTGCAGCAAAACCCGGCATTTGTCAGCAGCTTTTCCAGCAACACCAAGGCGCCGCCTTCATTTGGCGTGACCGATGGGCAACGCAGCAGATCGGCGGTTAATTTGACGGGATCTATCGGGGAATTCATTTTGCGGCTCCTTTTAATGCGCCAGTCGCCTCAATTGGGCCGGCCTTTTCCTGCGGGTTTCTGATCCTCAAAAAACGGCGTCATCTGCGCGACGATCACACTGTTTTCATCCAGCGCGCGCTGCATCAAATCACGCTCGTCTTCGCCAATGTCGTGGCCCTGTTCCAGACGTTCCTCCAAAGTGCCATAACCGGTCACATCCAGCGGTGCCATTTCGGCCTTTTTCAAAATTGCCACCGTTTCGCGCACCGCCTCGGCCTCGTCTATGCCGGAGGCGTAAATCATCAGCGCAGCACCGGTCGCGCCCTTGGGCAACCCGTCGCCATCCATGCGGCCAACCTCGACCAGCAGGGTAAAAACCTGCTGGCGGGATTTTTTCTTTTTGGGTTTATCAGTCACGCAGCAGCTCGTTAATTGCGGTTTTCGAGCGTGTGCGCGCATCCACCCGCTTTACGATAACCGCGCAATAAAGGCTGATGTTGTTCTTGGTCGGCATATTTCCCGCCACCACAACCGAATAAGGCGGCACTTCGCCATACATCACTTCGCCGGTTTCGCGATCGACAATTTTGGTGGATTGGCCGATGTAAACACCCATGCCCAAAACAGCGCCTTCACGAATAATGCAGCCCTCGACCACCTCGGAGCGCGCGCCGATAAAGCAGTTATCCTCGATGATCGTCGGGCCAGCCTGCATCGGCTCAAGCACACCGCCAATGCCAACGCCGCCCGAAAGATGCACGTTTTTACCGATCTGCGCGCAGGACCCAACCGAGGCCCAAGTGTCAACCATTGTGCCCTCGTCCACATAAGCACCCAAATTAACGAAGGACGGCATCAACACCACGCCGGGCGCAATAAAGGCCGATTTGCGGGCTATCGCACCGGGAACGGCACGAAAACCGGCCGTTTTCCATTCTTTTGGCCCCCAGCCCTTGAATTTACTGTCAACCTTGTCCCACCAGTCGGCGCCTTGCGGCCCGCCTGTCATGGTTTCCATATCCTTCAGCCGGAACCCCAAAAGCACCGCCTTTTTGGCCCATTGATTGACATGCCAGCTGCCATCATCCTGCTTTTCGGCCACGCGCAATTTGCCGCTGTCCAGCGTGTTCAAGGCTTCCTCGATCGCCTCGCGAACTTCGCCTGTGGTGGCAGGTGAGATTTCATTGCGCGCATCCCATGCGGCTTCGATCGTGGTTTCCAGCTGTGTGTTTGACATTGGCTTCCCTTATAAACGTGTATGACATCAATAGGGATCAGTGTATAAACAGAAGTTCAGAGCGACACAATGCGACACAAAAGAAGGATACAGCAATGAGAAAACCAGACCGCAAGCATCCGATGCGCGATTCAAAACAGGATGTGGAAACGGCCCGCGAAATACCGGACACTGCGCAAACCCGCGCGCCATCTTACCGGCTGGCCTTTACCGATAATGATTTTCTGTGCCGCGATGCGTTGCGTCCGGTGCGCTTGCAACTGGAATTGTTAAAAACCGAAATGGCGCTGGATGAGGCGGGCATTAATTCAACCATTGTGCTGTTTGGTGGCGCGCGCATTCCCGAGCCTGCCAAAAAAGACAGCGCCCGCACAAAAACGCTGGCGGATTTGTCAAAATATTACACAGAGGCGCGTGAATTTGCCCGTCTGATGACGCTGAAAAGCAACGAAAGCGGCGGCAAGGAAAACGTGATTGTCACCGGCGGCGGCCCCGGCGTGATGGAGGCCGGAAACCGTGGTGCGCTGGATGCGGGCGGGGTTTCTATCGGGCTGGGCATTGTGTTGCCCCACGAACATGCCCCCAATGAATATGTGACGCCGGATTTGTGTTTTAATTTCCATTATTTCGCCATTCGCAAAATGCATTTTCTGATGCGCGCCAAAGCGGTTACTGTTTTTCCCGGCGGTTTTGGCACGCTGGATGAAACCTTCGAGACGCTGACGCTGATTCAGACCGGCCGCATGGAACCCATCCCGTTTTTGCTGTTTGGCGAGGCCTTTTGGCGCAGCATTATCAACTGGGATGTATTGGCCGAATCCGGCACAATTTCAGCCGAGGATCTGAAACTGTTCAAATTTGTTGAAACCGCTCAGCAGGCCATGGATGTTATCGAGAACTGGCAAGGCTAAAGCGCCGAAATATTGTCGGGCAGGCCGGTTTTGCCAATCTTTTGGCCACTGCGACCGCTTGCGTGCTTCATATAACGCCATGCCCCATTGACCAGCCCGCCAATCCGCATCATATCCCTTTGCATGACCGATATTTCCAAAATCCGCAATTTCTCGATCGTGGCGCATATTGACCACGGAAAATCCACCTTGGCTGACCGCTTGATTCAAGAAACGGGCACGGTCAAGGAACGCGATATGCAGCAGCAACTGCTTGATACCATGGATATCGAGCGCGAACGCGGCATCACCATCAAGGCCAACACCGTGCGCATCGACTACAAGGCCGAGGACGGTGAAACCTATGTGCTAAACCTGATGGATACGCCCGGCCACGTTGATTTCGCCTATGAGGTGTCGCGCTCGATGCGGGCTGTTGAAGGCTCGCTTTTGGTGGTGGACAGCGCCCAAGGGGTCGAGGCCCAGACGCTGGCCAATGTTTATCAGGCCATCGAGGCCAATCACGGCATTGTGCCGATTTTGAATAAAATTGATCTGCCCGCAGCCGAGCCTGATCGCGTGGCCGAACAAATCGAGGATGTGATCGGGATTGATGCCTCGGGTGCCATTCTGGTTTCGGCCAAAACCGGCCAAGGTATTCGCGAAACGCTCGAGGCCATTGTTACCGAACTGCCCGCCCCCACAGGTGACGCCAACGCGCCGCTAAAGGCCATGCTGGTCGATAGCTGGTATGACGCTTATCTGGGTGTTATCGTTTTGGTGCGCATCATCGACGGGCTGCTGAAAAAGGGCGACCGGATCCGCATGATGAACACAAATGCGGTTTATCCCGTTGATCGGATCGGCGTTTTTCGCCCGCAGATGGAGCAGATAGATGTGCTTGGCCCTGGCGAAATGGGCTTTCTGACCGCGAGCATCAAACAGGTGCGCGACACCCGCGTCGGCGATACCGTCACCCACGAAAAAGGCGGCTGCAAAGTGGCCTTGCCGGGTTTCAAACCGGCCCAACCCGTGGTGTTTTGCGGCCTGTTCCCCGTTGATAATGCCGAATTCGAGGATTTGCGCGAGGCCATCAGCAAACTGTCGCTAAATGATGCCTCTTTCAGTTCCGAAATGGAAACCTCTGCGGCGCTGGGCTTTGGTTTTCGCTGTGGCTTCCTTGGCCTGTTGCACCTCGAAGTGATCCGCGACCGGCTGGAGCGCGAATATGACATTGATCTGATTACCACGGCGCCTTCGGTGATTTACCAGATTTATCTGCGCGACGGCACAATGCAGGAATTACACAACCCGGCCGATATGCCCGATATGTCGCTGGTCGATCATTTGAAAGAGCCGCGCATCAAGGCCACGATTTTGGTGCCCGACGAATATCTGGGTGATGTGCTGAAACTTTGCCATGATCGGCGCGGTATCCAGATTGATCTGACCTATGCGGGATCGCGCGCCATGGTGGTTTACGATTTGCCGCTGAACGAGGTGGTGTTTGATTTTTATGACCGGCTGAAATCGGTGACCAAGGGCTATGCGTCGTTTGATTATGCGCTGGAGGGTTATCGCGAAGACCGGTTGGTGAAGATGTCGATTCTGGTGAATGAAGAGCCGGTGGATGCGTTGTCGACCATGGTGCACTTCGAGCGCGCCGAGGCTCGCGGGCGGGCGATGGTTGAAAAGCTAAAAGATTTGATCCCGCGCCACATGTTCAAAATTCCGATTCAGGCTGCCATCGGTGGGCGGGTGATTGCGCGCGAAACGCTATCGGCAATGCGCAAGGACGTGACGGCAAAATGTTACGGTGGTGATGCTACGAGAAAGAAGAAACTGCTGGAGAAGCAGAAAAAAGGCAAGAAAAAGATGCGCCAGTTCGGCAGGGTTGAAATCCCGCAAAGCGCGTTTATTTCGGCGCTGAAGATGGATGATTAGAGTATTTCGCGCCGATATCCAGCGCGAAATACGATAGCTATGATATTTTGGATTGCCAGTAACCGGGCTAATTTAGGATATAAACCCGTGTTTGCGGAATAATTCTTGCAGGTCCACTTCGCAACGCGCGCCAATATGGCTGATGATTTCCGACGCCGCGATGCAGCCCATGTTGCCGCAAGCCTCCAAGCTGTGCCCGTTGACCAAACCCCATAAAAACGCGCCGGCAAATAAATCTCCGGCCCCTGTTGCGTCTACAATATTTGTGGCAATTGCCGGGGCGTGCCAGCGCTGGCCGCCAGATAGAATATGCGCGCCATTGTCTGAATCTGTGCAAGCTACGATTTCAACCTCGGCGGCAGCTTGGCCTAATGCTGCATCAAAATCATCGGTTTCATACATTGATAGCATTTCATCGCGGTTACAAAATAGCAGATCAATGTCGGATTTTATCATGGCGCGAAACGCATCGCGGTGGCGCTCGACGCAAAACGGATCGGACAAGGTTAGCGAAACTTTGCCGCCCGCCGCGATGCAAGCCTTGTTGGCCTTGGCAAATGCCTCATGGCTGTCGGGGCCGTCAAAACGATAGCCTTCCAGATAAACCCATTGCGCATCCGCCATCATGGCCTCGTCGATATCATCGGGGTGCAGCAAATCTGTTGCCCCCAGATAGGTGTTCATCGAGCGCTCGCCGCAGGGCGAAACCAGCACAATACAGCGCCCCGTTTCCTGTTCAATGCCGGCATCCGCCAGTTTGGTTTTATAAACCACCCCTTGCGCGCGTAAATCATGGGCAAAAATCGCGCCCAGCTGATCGTCTTTTACCTTGCCCACATAGGCCGTGCCTGCGCCCAGATGTGCGGCACCGGCAATGGTGTTGGCGGCCGAGCCGCCGGAAATTTCGGTGGCGGGGCCAATTTTAGCATAAAGATCAACGGCACGATCCATATCAATCAGCTGCATGATGCCCTTTTCAATGCCGTTACCGGTTAAAAAACTATCCTCGGTATGGGCCAGAATATCGACCAGCGCGTTGCCGATGCCGACGATTTGATATTTTTTGCTCATAGGGTTTTTTCCTCGTAGGGGCATAGATCATTAATAATACAATTCGGGCAGACGGGTTTGCGCGCCTTGCACACATAACGGCCATGCAGGATTAGCCAGTGATGCGCGTGTTGCTGATACTCTGCCGGAATATTGTCTTCAATGGCGATTTCCACCGCATTTACATCTTTTCCGGGTGCAATTCCAGTGCGGTTGCCGATCCTGAAAATATGCGTGTCGACGGCCTGCGTCGGTTGGCCAAACCACATATTCAAAACCACATTCGCCGTTTTACGCCCCACGCCGGGCAGCATAATCAACGCGGCGCGCGAGCTGGGGATTTTGCTATCAAAATCATCCACCAAAATCTGGCTCATTTTAATCACGTTTTTGGCTTTTTGACGAAACAGGCCGATGGTTTTAATATGCTCGATTAATCCGGCCTCGCCCAAAGCCAGCATTTTTTCCGGCGTATCGGCAATTTCAAACAAAACGCGGGTGGCTTTGTTAACCCCGACATCGGTGGATTGCGCCGACAATGCCACTGCCACCGTTAAAGTGTAGGCGTTGGTGTGGTTCAGCTCGCCTTTTGGCTCGGGCTCCAGTTGGCAAAAGCGGCTGAACACCTGGCTGATTGTCTGATAGCGCATTTGTTTTTCCATCGCGGGTAGGTATGTCAGGTTCCAGTATCTGCAACAAGCCCGTAAGATGCGCAAGATTCGGATCGACCCAAGGGGCCGGTTGCGCCATCATAAACCATGGATCAGCAATATCATTACGGCGTCATCAGGCGCGCAATAAAAATTATCGACGGGGCAGGGGGCTGCGATCTGTCGCTTGAGCAACTGGCCGCGCAACTGCAAATGAGCCCGGCCCATTTCCAGCGTATCTTTAGCCGCTGGGTCGGCACATCGCCCAAACGTTATCAGCAATATCTGACATTGGGGTTTGCCAAAACGCTGCTGCATCAGCGTTTCACAACCTTGCAAACGGCCCACACGGTTGGCCTTTCGGGCAGTGGGCGTTTGCATGATCTGTTCCTGCGCTGGGAGGCAATGAGCCCGGGTGAATTTGCCCGCAAAGGTGAAGGGCTGATTATCCGTTATGGCTGGTTCGACAGCCCCTTTGGTCAGGCTTTGGCGATGGGCACGGATAAGGGGCTGTGCGGGTTGGCATTTACGGCGCAAACCGGGCGCGATGCAGCCATGCGCGATATGTGCGCGCGCTGGCCGATGGCACGGTTTACCCACGATCAGGCCCCGCTTTTCAAATGGGTTGATGCCGCTTTTGCCCAATCTGGACAGGCCGATTTGCACCTGATTGGCGCGCCGTTTCAAATCAAAGTCTGGGAGGCTTTGCTAACGATCCAGTCCGGCTATGTGAGCACTTATTCTGAAATTGCACAGGCCATCGGCGCGCCGCGTGCCATGCGTGCTGTTGGAACGGCGGTCGGGCGCAATCCGGTTAGCTGGCTGATTCCCTGCCACCGCGCCTTGCGTAAATCGGGTGGTTTGGGAGGATACCATTGGGGTTTGCCGGTAAAACGTGCGATGTTGGCATGGGAATCTGCCCGCGCTGATAGCGACTAAAACCACATTTAGGCGGGTTATGGCCCAATTCACGGCTTGATATTCGATAACAACGCCCAATGCTGTATCTATAAACCAAGACAAAATTGTAAACTCAAGCGAGGCATAGATAATGAAAATCAGAACATCCATCATCCTGTTAACTGCGGGCACTTTTGCACTAACCGGCTGCATGGCCACCCCGCCCCCCGAGCAAAAAAACCGCACCCAGAGCGGCGCGGTGATTGGCGCGCTTCTTGGCGGCGCATTTGGTGCAACACGCAAAGGCGACAATCGTTTGGCCAAGACAGCCGCAGGCGCTGCGGTTGGCGGCTTGGTTGGTGGCCTTATCGGTGCTAATCTGGATAAACAGGCTCAGGATCTGCGCCGTGATATTGGTAATGAAAATGTCCAAATCGTCAACACCGGATCCGAGCTGGTTGTAACTTTGCCGCAGGATATTTTGTTTGATACCGATAGCGCTTTTGTGCGTTCGCACTTGCGCCGTGATCTGGACAGGCTGGCGGCGAATTTGCGCCAATATCCGGACACCACAGTTGATATCGTAGGCCACACCGATAATGTGGGATCCGCCATCCATAACCAAAATCTGTCGACACGTCGGGCAACGGCCGTTTCGCATGTGCTGATGGATGCGGGCGTTCGGCCTTCGCGGATACGTTCATTTGGCCGGGGCGAAGATGCGCCGATTGCATCCAACCTGACCCCCCAAGGTCGCCAGCAAAACCGCCGCGTTGAAATCGTGATCCGGCCAATGACCTAAACTGATATTAAGAGCCGCGTGTCATTAGCGCGGCTCTTGTTTGCGCTGGCCTGTGATCATATTTTTGGAGCACAACCAAGAGATTCCGCGGCCCGCGTCTGAAGCATGAGATGGCGCGAAATTAGTTAACGCCGGGCCTCTGAACCTAGCAGATAGATCGAGGCACCGACAATCAGCGCCGTTCCCAACCACATCGTGCCCACGGGCAAAAAACCAAAAACCAGCCAGCCAAGCAATAGATTCAGCGGCAATTTTACATGATCAAAAGGTTGCAGATAGGCGGCATCTGCAATGCTATAAGCCTTTACCAGCCAACATTGCGCAGTCGCGATCAGAACACCTGCAATAATTACCAGCCAGATTGACGCGTTTGTTGTAAGGGCAAAGCCTCGGTCAAATGCCAAGGCCGCGTTTATCGGCGTTAGTATCAACAGCAGATAGAACGTTAATGTATCGGGCTTTTCGGTTGTGGTCAGATGTTTGGTTATCAATGAATACATCGCCCAAAGAAACGCGGCCGCGACAGGATAAAGCGCGGCCGTGCTGAAATCATCCGCCCACGGTGCAAGGATAATCATGCCGCCGATAAAGCCGGTGAAAACCGCGATCCGCGCTGAAGGCTGACCGTTTCGCGCAACAACAGCGCGCCAATGGTAACAAAAAATGGCGAGGTCATCACCAGCGCGATCATCTGCCAAATCGGCACATGGGTCCGGCCCGAAATCCACAGCTGGACCCCTCCAGCCGGCGGCATGACCCACAAAATATGTAGGGAAATATGCGCGGTTCGCAGCGCGCTACGCAGGTGTTTGAAGACCCAGGGCAGGCTAAATAGCAATGGGATAAAATTACGTCTAAAATGTAATTGTCGCAGGTATTTGGCTGTAAACCATGGTCAGTTGCTGACCCGATGTATCCGTCACGGTAAATATTAGGCCCGCCCCGATCATGCCGCTGGCTCGCTCTCTTTCATCCGGGCTAACTGTCGGCCTCGGAATCTCACCGCATCTGCTACCTTTTAGCTCTAAAGGCGCTCGCAGGCTTTTATTTGCATGATTTGCCGCCGGTGGAGAGTTTCGCCGCCCTGAGAACATATTGCCCGTTGCCGAGCAGCTTAAGAAAGATAATGATAGCCGTATAAAAAACAAGCTGTACGGAAATAAAAAACCCGACCCAAAAGGCCGCGTTTTTGTATTTTTATATTTAGCCG
>CAYSBD010000005.1:0-40126 GCA_964429175.1 uncultured Marinosulfonomonas sp. | reverse complement strand
GAACTGAATCACAAACAAGACAACTTGGGAATCCCTTTTATGGGTATGTGTGCTAGGCCACACCCTGCCGCAGCAGCTGATGCACCGTTATCAGGCCGACGGGTTTATTGGCCTCAACCACAAATGCGGCTGTGATCTTTTTGGTTTGCATCAGGTTTAGCGCCCGCGCTGTCAGACGTTCGGGTGTCAGTGTGATGCCGCCTTTGGTCATCAGCGACACGGCCTTGGTATCGCTGATAACGGATTGTAATGTGCCTTTGGGATTGGCGTATAAATAACGGCGAATATCGCCATCGGTGATAACCCCCGCTAGGCTTTCATCAGGGTTTTGCAAGCCGACAATGCCAAATCCTTTGGCGGAAATTTCTGAAATCACCTCGATCACGGGCGCATCCAACGCTACCAGCGGCAGGTTTTCGCCCTTGATCATAATATCGCGAACCGGCATCAGGGCCGCGCCCAATTTGCCGCCGGGATGAAAATTGCGAAAACTTTCTTCGGTGAATCCGCGCATGCGCAACAGGGTCACGGCCAACGCATCGCCCATCGCCAGTTGCAATAATGTCGATGTGGTCGGGGCCAGATTATGCGGGCAGGCTTCTTGGGTTTTGGGCAGTACGATGGGGCATTGCGCCTTCTTGGCCAAAGTGCTGCCGGCAGATCCGGTAATGCCAATAATCGGCACATCAAAGCGCAAACCATAAGCGATAATATCGGACATTTCCTTGGTTTCGCCCGACCACGACAGCAGCATCAAAACATCATCGCTCTGGATCATGCCCAGATCGCCATGGCTGGCCTCGGAGGCATGCACAAAAAAGGCGGGGGTTCCGGTGGATGCAAAAGTGGCGGCCAATTTGCGCGCGATGTGGCCGCTTTTGCCGATCCCGCACAGGATCAGACGACCTTTCATCTTGAAAACCAAGTTGGCCGCAGCAGATATTATTCCGCCCAGATCAGAGCCATGGACGGCTGTTTTCATCTGCTCTAAACCGTTTTGAAAACAGTCCAGCGCATCGGTGACGGATAAAATTGGTTCAACAGCTTTTTTCATGCCAAAACCGATAGCCTGTGTTGCGTGTTCTGTCCAGTTTAATGCGCCTGCGCCCAGTTCGCGCCCAAGCCGGCATCGACAATAAGCGGCACGTCAAGTTGAACCGCCGGCATTGCAGCACCTTCCATAATCTTGCGCACAACGGCCGTAACTTCGTCAACGGCATCTTTGTCGACCTCAAAGATCAGCTCATCATGCACCTGAAGCAACATTTTGGCGGGCAGGCCGGAAATTGCCGCAGGCATCCGCACCATGGCACGCCGGATTATATCGGCGGCAGATCCCTGAATTGGCGCGTTGATAACGGCGCGTTTGGCAAAACCGGCGCGCGGCCCTTTGCTGGCAATGCCCGGCGTGTGGATTTTGCGCCCGAACAGGGTTTTCACGTATTTATGCTGTTTGGCAAATTCCACGGTGTCGTCCATGTAGGTGCGGATTTCGGGGAAGCGCTCAAAATAGCGGTCAATAAATCCTTGGGCTTCTTTGCGCGGAATGCGCAGGTTTCGGGCCAGACCAAAGCCGGAAATCCCGTAAATCACCCCGAAATTAATCGCTTTGGCCTGACGGCGGATTTCTGGCGTCATGTCCTGCATCGGCACGTTGAACATTTCGCTGGCCGTCATGGCGTGAATATCTTGCCCATCTCGAAACGCCTGCTTTAGAGCCTCGATATCGGCAATATGGGCTAAAATTCGCAGCTCGATCTGGCTGTAATCGAGTGACAACAAAACCTTGCCCTGATCGGCAATAAAAGCCTCGCGAATGCGCCGCCCGTCCTCGGAGCGCACGGGGATATTTTGCAAATTAGGGTCTGAAGATGACAGCCGCCCGGTGTTGGCCCCGGAAATAGTATACGAGGTATGCACACGACCCGTTTCGGGGTTTATGTGTTCTTGCAGCGCATCGGTGTAGGTTGATTTCAATTTACTAAGCTGGCGCCATTCCAGCACACGAACCGGCAGATCATGACCATTTGCAGCCAAATCTTCCAACACATCCACACCGGTTGCATAGGCGCCGGTTTTGCCTTTTTTGCCGCCCTCAAGGCCCATTTCATCAAACAGGATTTCGCCCAGTTGTTTGGGTGATCCCACATTAAACGGCCTGCCCGCCAGCGCATGGATATCAGCCTCTAATGCGGCCATTTTCTGCGCAAATGTGTTGGACATCCGGCTCAGAATATCACGATCCACCTTGATGCCGTGCATCTCCATTTCGGCCAGCACGGGAACCAAAGGGCGCTCCATGGTTTCGTAAACGGTGGTGACTTGTGCGACGTGCAGTTTGGGCTTGAACAGCTGCCAAAGCCGCAGGGTAATGTCGGCATCCTCGGCGGCGTAGGGCACGGCATCGGCTATTTTGACTTTGTCAAAGGTGATCGCCGATTTTCCTGCGCCGAGCAGCGGTTTAATCGGGATGGGTTTGTGATTTAGATAATGTTCCGAGAGCGTATCCATGCCGTGATTATGCAGGCCGGCGTGCAGCGCGTAAGACAGCAGCATCGTGTCATCAATCGGGGCGATGTTAACACCAATGCGGGCAAAAATCTTGGCGTCATATTTCATGTTCTGGCCGATTTTCAGGATGGATTCATCCTCGAGCATCGGTTTTAGCATGGTTAGAGCCACATCCAGATTTATCTGCCCCTCGGCCAATTCATCAGAAGCAAACAGATCATTGCCCGCGCTTTCCTTGTGCGTTAACGGAATATAGCAAGCTTCGCCCGCCGTAACGCACAGCGAAATTCCGACCAGATCAACCCGCATCGTATCAAGCCCTGTGGTTTCCGTATCAACCGCCACATAACCGCGCTCGTAAATGCGCGCGATCCATTTGGCTAACGCATCTGTATCCTGGACCCATTCATATTTTTCACCATCAAAAGGCGGCGTGTCAACAGGGGTTTCGGGGGCCGCAACCTCGGATATTTGTGGCGCATCGACGCCCATTTTATCGGCCACCCGTTTTGTCAGGGTGCGAAATTCCATCTTGGTTAAAAAGTCGATTAGCACCTCTGGCTCAGCGTCTTTCAGCTCTAGATCATCAAGGCTAAAATCCAGATCCATATCCCCGACCAGCTGCACCAGATCGCGTGAAATACGGATCAGGTCGGCATTTTCAAGCAGTGCCTCGCGGCGTTTGGGCTGCTTGATTTCACCGGCGCGTTCCAGCAAACTGTCCAAATCACCGTATTCATTAATCAGCAATGCGGCCGTTTTGATGCCAATTCCCGGCGCGCCCGGCACATTATCAGAGCTATCGCCAGCCAGCGCCTGCACATCAACCACGCGATTCGGGCCAACGCCGAATTTTTCCTGCACGCCTTCAACCCCGATGCGTTTATTTTTCATCGCGTCCAGCATTTCAACACCGTCACCGACCAGCTGCATCATATCCTTGTCCGAGCTGATGATCGTGCAGCGCCCGCCGGCATCACGGGCCTGATTGGCAAGGGTGGCGATGATGTCGTCGGCCTCGAAATTTTCAACTTCGATGCAGGCAATATTAAAGGCGCGGGTGGCGTCGCGGGTTATCGGGAACTGGGGGCGCAAATCTTCGGGGGCCGGGGGGCGGTTGGCCTTGTATTTGTCGTAAATATCATTGCGAAAGGTTTTGCCCGAGTGATCAAAAATAACCGCAATATGGGTCGGGGCGTCGGCACCTTTGTTGGCCTCGGTTTGCTTATACAGCATATTGCAAAACCCGGCCACCGCCCCGATCGGCAGCCCGTCGGATTTGCGCGTCAAAGGGGGCAGGGCGTGATAGGCGCGGAAAATAAATGCCGAACCGTCGATCAGATGCAGGTGACAACCTTTGCCAAAACTCATGTTCGTCTCTCCTTTGCCAAGCGGCTCTTTCACCTTGGGCAAAGAGAACGCGGCGCCTTTATTGGTTTTCTACGCAATCGCTATGGATGAATCTGGTGTCACAATAGGGGCATTCGACCCAGCCGCTTTGGTTTGGAATTTGTAGCCAAACGCGCGGATGGCCATCGGGACCGCCCCCGTCACAAGATATTTTGAAACTTTCAACGGTAACGGTTTGTGGTGCTTGGGTTGTCATATTTGGCTCCATCGGTTTGGCTGCAAGACATGATAACGATCACACCGGCAGGGACAAGCCGGCATTTCAAGCCTTTTGCAACATCCGCCCCAACATCCGGCCCGCCAAAATATGCACATGCAAGTGCATCACTTCTTGCACCGCATCATTGCCTGAATTGGCGATCAGACGATAGCCATCACCACCGTCGCCCGGCTCAAGGCCCAGCTGTTTGCAAATCGCGCCAATCGCGCGGGTGTAATCGATGATTTCGGCATCGCTGGCCTTGGCCGCGAAATGATCGTAACAAACATACGGACCCTTGGGGATAACCAACACATGATGGGGGGCCTGTTCGCTAATGTCGTTAAATGCCAACGTGTGTTCGGTCTCAAAAACCTTTGTGCAGGCTATTTCAGCGCGCAGGATTTTCGCAAATATATTCTGGTCGTCATATGTGTAGGGCATGGGCATCCTTAATCGGTAAATAGATGTTCTGTTTGGGCAATATTTCGGGCTTTGTCTTGCGTAATGTCAAGGAACGCGGCGATTGTGGCTGTGTTTTCTTCTGTAGATACGGCCTCGCGCATCCGGTAGTGGCTCTCAAAACCGGCATCACGCAGACGGTCACTTTCAAACGCCACGTCATAACGGATTGTCGGCAAAAGGTTTTCCAAGGTCTCTTTTGTTGTGCGCTCACCTGCCAGCCCAGAGCGTTTGGCGTGACCGATTAGATATTCATCACTAAACGCACATTCGATTTCCAGCATTTTTGTTTTAGATCGATCGGCATAAAAATCCTGTATCAACCCGACATTATTAGGATCCAGACAGATTAACATCCGTTCGGTTTTGTAATATTCAAATAGCATCCGCATTAAGGCGCGCCGGTGGCGGGTGCGCTTGCCCAACGTTGACTGAATGCCCCCCAAATTCGGCAGATCGGTATTATCTTCGTCAAAAAGATACTCGACCGTGGTTAAGCCCGTGGTTTTTTCGATTTGGGCTGCCAGCCGCTTGGCGACATGCCATTTTTTGCAAGTGACAATCAGCAATTCACGCTCGCGACCCAATGTGCTTTCCGTTTCCCAGAAGCGCTGGGTGAAACGCCGACCAATTCTGCCACGGCCCGTCAGAAATGTATAGAGATTGCCCGCTTCGGCAGAAATCTGGAAATCTACATCCTGGCTGGCATATAATTTGCCCAACCGCCGCTTTAGCTTGAATGCTTCGGGGCTAATTTTGCGCGCAAAAAGGGAATCCTGATTTAGCAAAAGATCGTAGTGATCATTATAAAAAGTTACAGGCATTCCGTAATCTGAAAAAAGCAGGAATGTCAGGGTGCGGGAACGGATCTCGGTTTGTGGAATCATGTGGCGCACCAAGGTCTGGAAAAAGGTTTCGTCCGGGATCCATGTGGTTTGGAAAAACCGGACTATATCTTTTCGCTGCTTGGTGAATTTTAATACCGCCTCAATTGTGCGCCGCCGTAAACACCACCACTGGCTGCCAATCATGATTTGCAAATCTGGCGGGACATCCCGTGTCAGCCCCAGTTTTTTCTGCAAATAAAACGCCCCGTAAAACCGTTTCTTTTGCGTGCGCTCGTTGAAATAGTGACGATAAATCAGGCGATCTTCTTTCCAGCCGGTTTTAATCCAGTCGCTTTCAAAAAAATCGTGACTCTCGATATAATCGGCATCTGTATCGTCTAGAAATTTATGCACATAGCTGGCAGATTTGATCGGCATACAATCGCCCGACAGCATGTAAAAATGCGTTGCCCGCGGAAACCTGTCGATAGCAGCCTCGAGCGCATTTAAAGTCGCCTGCACCAAAGACCACTCGCCCCAACCGCATTTGACACGTTTCTTGGCGAAAGTAACATTTGGATTGTCAGACAAAGCCGCCTGAACTTTTTGAAAATACTCAGGCTTTGCGCGGGCATCAAAGTGAATCGCGATGCAATCGCCGGCGGCAGTCAGCCGGCTGGCCTGCGCAATTACGGCATCCGGGTCTTTGTGGCATAAAAGAATAAAGGCAATTTTTGCCATTTTGGATACACAAGCCTTAAAAAGTGACGATTGTTTACTAAATAACGTGAATGACCGTTGAATATACAGCATTTATTTGCTTTTTTATAACCAATTGTTCTTAGGTCACAGTTCTGGCTCGTTAATAATTATAAAGGCGTATAAAAATATGGGTTTTCCTGGTGTTTGGATGACAGAAAGCCAAAGCGTGGCTTATCGGGTTGTGCCAAAATGTGCTTGCTCGACGATTGGGCAGATTATGTATTATTCGGATCACGGTAAGTTTTTCGACGGCGATATCCATGATGCAACAGGAAAAATACACAAATGGGGTATCGAGGAAAGCCAGCCGATTATTCAAGATAATATCGTCAATCACAAATCATACGCTTTTAGCTGTGTGCGTAATCCTTATGGGCGGGTTCTTAGTTCATTTTTTGATAAAATTTGCGGTATTCAAAGAAATGGCAAACGTTATCGCGGTAAGCTGGTGCCTCTTTTAATCCAGAAATACGGAATCGAAGTTGGCGACCCTGACACGGGTTTTGAATTTGACCAAATCAAATCGTTTCGTCGCTTTCTGCTTTTTGCCCGTGACACCATCCGTTGGCGCCGTCCGATGGACCCCGATATCCACTGGTCTGCGATGTCGGGCCATCTGTCGACCTTTATTATGAATGGTGGTCGCTATGACAATATTTTTCCAACCGAAACATTCAACGTAGGGATGCAGTCGGTGCTGGATGCGATTGAAACCAGACATGATGTAGATCTGGCAAAAATCCCGCGTTTTAATGAATCAGAAGGCCACGGTCCCAAACGTGCCCACCCGATTGCCGATTATTTTGACGATATTTCGATGCATCTGATTTATGAAATTTACAAACGGGATTTTAACCTGTTTAAATATGATGTGGGTGATCCAAACAGGAAGCTGCCAATTGGTGAAATTGACCTGGATGAAATTCATGCTAAATTAGGGCCTAAAAACTAGGGTCAGGACTCGTTAAATCCAGAAGATGACGACCGCCGCGATCTGGCGCGATCTGGATTGCTGACATGAAAGCATGGGCGCGGCGGTCGAAGCGCATGGCAATGCGCCGCCAGTTCTTGAGTTTAGCGAACATGTTTTCCACCTTGTGACGCTGTTTGTGTAAGGTTTTACAGTATGTTACGGGGTGTTTGCGCTTTGCTCTGGGGGGTGCACGGGGTAATATTGCGCTCAATTAATGCCGCGCGATAGGCGTCTCTGTCGCAACCTTTGTCGCCCAGCATCTCCTTGGCTGTTGGCAAATCCGGCAGCAAGGTTGCTGCCCCTTGTGGTCGGGTAATCCCCCCGTTTTTCATGGGGTCCGCATAATACTTGCTTAGATTACGCGACCTCTGGAACCAAAAACTCTGACGACGGACACAAAGCAATATTCCTTGAAAAATCCGCTTTTTGTTCTCTTTATTGACACAATTCGATCAGATGCTTGGGACATATATTATTTTTCATGCACCAAAGCCACGTTACTGGTTTTAGTCTACACGATATTAGAGAGGAAACATCATGCGCATGGTATTTGGCTTGGTCCTTATCCTTGGGGTCGCATTGGCCGGTTTTGCTGTTTATATGGCCAAAGGCTATTTTAGCACCTACCAAATCGAGGCCCAGCGGCTTCAGGCAATTGCCGATAATCAGGTTGAAACGGTCACGGTTTATGTGGTTAAGCAAAAAGTAACTTACGGCTCAAAGCTCAAAAAAGAATATGTTGCGGCTGTAAAGTGGCCGGTCAAGTCGCTTCCAGAGGGTGTTTTTACCTATCCTGCGACCAAAACCAAAGATGGCAAACCCGGCGAAGATCTGTTTCCTGAAAACAGCACTGAATTGCGCGCGGTTTTGCGCACAATGGAAGTTGGGGAACCTATTTTGGCGATAAAAGTGACGGCCCCCGGTGAGGCCGCCGGTATCAGCTCTCGGCTTAGCCCGGGCATGCGCGCCTTTGCCATTAAGGTTGACGCAACCAGCGGCGTTTCCGGCTTTCTTCGTCCGGGCCACGAGGTTGACGTTTACTGGACCGGCACCCCGCCAAGCACTAATGCGGATCGCGGTGGTAAAATCACCAAGCTTATCCAAAGCACCATGCGTCTGATTGCGATTGACCAATCCGCCAATGATGATGTCAGCGGCGCAAATATTGCCCGCACTGTCACGGTCGAGGCAACCCCGCAGCAGGTTGCCGGGCTTGCACAGGCACAAAGTTCTGGCCGGCTGTCGCTGTCTTTGGTTGGTACTGGTGATGAAACCGTATCAAGCGGAATTAAGGTCAGCCAGCTTGACCTTCTGGGTATCCAAGCGGCCCAGAAGATTGTGATCGAGCAAGAACGCGAATGCACGATCAGAACCCGCAGAGGTGGCGAAGTGGTTGAGATAGTCATTCCTTGCACGAATTAAAAACGGCGCACGAATTAAAAACAAAAAGGGCGGCTCTTTCAAAGGCCGCCCTTTTTCATGCCAACGACAGGCGGCTTATTCAACCCACTCCCAAGGGCAGATGAATTCCCCCAGCAGATGCGCAACAGCATCTTCATCCACATCGCCGGTTTTACTAATCTGCGCCACCAGCCCGCGCTTTTTGCTGTCAACAACGCGGGTGACTTCGGCATTATGTCCGGCTTTGCTTAACGCCGCGTTATAAACCCGCGTGATCGCCATTTTGCGCAACTGGGGTTTGAATATCTTGCCAACGGCGGTTTTTGGCAATTCATCCATTATTTCCAAATGCTTGGGGCGTGCGGCGCGTTCCTGAACATGCTTTCTGGCATGCGCCAGCAGATCCTCTATTGTGGCATCGGCACCTTCGATCAGTTCAACATAAACACAAGGCAGCTCGCCGGAAAAACTGTCGGGCTGGCCAATCGCACCGGCAAAAGCCACGGCCGGATGCCCCGCCATCGCTTCTTCTATTTGGGCCGGATCGATATTATGGCCACCACGAATAATCAGATCCTTGGCGCGCCCGGCAATCCACAGATAACCATCCGCATCAAGACGCCCCAAATCACCGGTTCGCAGATATTTTTCATCGGCAAACAGCCCGATATTTTTAGCCTCTTCGATATAGGTATTGCCGATAAACACACCGGGGTTCGAGATGCAAATCCCGCCAACCTCGTCAATTTTGCATTCCGTGATGATTTTTCCGCTATCATCACAGTCCAAAATTCGCACATCGGTATAAGGAAACGGCAAACCGACAGAGCCGATTTTTTTGATACCATCAACCGGGTTTACCGAAACCAGACATGTTGCCTCGGTCAAACCATAGCCTTCGATCAGCTTAACACCGGTGGCTTTTTCAAACCGGTTATAAAGCTCGACGGGCAGCGGGGCCGAGCCGGAAAACGCAATTCTTAGGCTGGAAACATCGGCATCCACAGGGCGCTGCATCAGGGCCGAAATCGCGGTGGGAACCGAAATGATAAACGTGACCTTCCAGCGTTCCACCAGTTTCCAGAAATTGCGAAATACCCCGATGCCGCGATAACCCGCCGGGGTCGGAACCACCAAATGCGAGCCCGAAGTAATCACGGCCATTAAAATTACATGCACGGCAAAAACATGAAACAACGGCAACGGGCAAATCAGAACGTCGTTTTCATCAAACAACATGGTGTTTCCCAGCCAGCCGTTGTAAATTATCCCCGAATATTTATGCTGGGCGACCTTGGGCATACCGGTTGTGCCGCCGGTGTGAAAATAGGCCGCCACACGGTCGGTTTTGCTATCCTCAAAATCCAGTGTCGTATTCTGGCGGGCTATTTCTTGGCTGAAATCAACCACTTTGGCATGATGTTTAACCGGATTTTTCGGCCGGATCATGCCGGCAACCCAGCCCTTGGCCGTCGGCAGGTAACGCAGCATATCAACTTCGACCACGGTTTTTACATTCGGGGCCAGCGCCACGGCCGCGGCCGCAACCTGTGCGACATTGCTCTTTGGGGCGCTTTTCAGCGTAACCAGCACTTTGGCATCTGTTTCGCGCAAAATAGCGGCGATTTGTTCGGCTTCGAGCAGTGGGTTGATCGGGTTCACAATTCGGGCAATCGCGCCACCCAAAAGCGTGAAAACGGTCTCGTTTGCGTTGGGCAACAGATAGGCAACCACATCATTTTCACCGATTCCCATGGCGCGAAACATATTGGCGGTCTGCACGGATTTTGTGTGCAAGGCGCGCCAGCTTAAAGTTTCGGCTTTGTCTGTTGGCCCTGACGTAAGCTAAAAGCTTAACGCGTTTCGGTTGCCAAATTTTTCGGCCGTGTTGCTTAAAACCTGATAGATGGTTTTAGGAAAATCGCGTGCCTCCCGGCTCTGTTCGTTTTCAAACGCCTTGCAGTCCGCCAATGTTGCAAATTTTGTCATGCTACCCCCATCGCCTCGCATTTTACAAGGTCGTTACCAGATTAAAATGGGTGGAAATGTGGTGAAATACAAGAGCCGCACGATAAGCCGTCTGCTAATGCGCCAAATCATCGGTAAATTGCAGCCTTGCAAGACGGGCGTATAAACCGTTTTGGGCCACAAGTTCTTCATGCGTGCCCTCGGCAATAATCTGGCCGTCCTCAAACACCAAAATGCGGTCAACCCGTTTAACCGTGGCCAAACGATGCGCGACAATCAGGGTGGTGCGCTCGGCTGACATCATCTCGACGGCCTGTTGCACCGCGCGTTCGCTTTCGGCATCCAGCGCCGATGTAGCCTCGTCCAAAAGCAGGATCGGCGCATCGCGCAAAATGGCCCGCGCAATCGCAACCCGCTGCCTTTGACCGCCCGACAACATCGTGCCGTGCTCGCCCAAACAGGTGTCATAACCATCTGGCAACGCTTGTAAAAAATCATCTGCGGCGGCGGCTTTTGCGGCCGATATCACCTCGGCATCGGTTGCATCGGCACGCCCGAAACGGATGTTTTCAAATGCGGATGTTGCAAAGATAATCGGGTCTTGTGGCACCAGCGCAATATGCTGGCGAAAGGCGGTGCGCTGCATGTCGCGCAAATCTTGCCCGTCAATCCGGATCGCGCCGCTTTGGGGATCATAAAATCGTTGCAGAAGTTGGATAATCGTGGTTTTGCCCGCGCCCGATGGCCCAACCAAAGCCACGGTTTCACCCGGTTTGATGTTTAAACTTACCCCGTTTAGTGCCGCAGTATCAGGCCGCGCGGGGTAGGAAAAATTCACATTCTCAAAGTTGACTTCGCCCCTTACCGGCGCTTGCAACAGGGCCGGTTTGGCCGGATCTGTAACGCTGTCCTCGGTTTCCAGCAGCTCGACCAGACGTTCGGTTGCACCGGCGGCGCGTTGCAATTCGCTCCAGATTTCAGAAAGCGAGCCAACCGCGCCGGCCACCAAAATCGCGTAAATCAGGAACTGCACCAACAAGCCCGCGCTCATCGCGCCAATCTGCACATCGCGCGCGCCAACCCATAATACCCCGACAACCCCCGAAAAAATCAGGAAAATCACGATGCCGGTCATCCAGGCCCGGGTGCCGATGCGGCGGTGCGCGGCAACAAAAGCGTGTTCGGTCACGTCATTAAAACTTGAAGTAATCGCAGGCTCGCGGGTGAACGATTGCACGGTTTGAACCGCGCCCAGCGATTCTGATGCGGTGCCCGAGCTGTTTGCAATCCAGTCCTGATTTTCACGGCTGAGTTTACGCAACCGGCGCCCCAAAACCACAATCGGCACGACAACGGCCGGCACAATCAGCAACACAAGTCCGGTCAGTTTGGCACTGGTGAGCAGCATCAGCAACATGCCACCGACCAGCAGCAAAACATTGCGCAGCGCAACGGAAACGGACGAGCCGATCACGGATTGGATCAGGGTTGTATCCGTGGTGATCCGCGACAGGATTTCGCCTGTCATGATGCGCTCGTAAAATGACGGGCTAAGGGTTATCACCCGCTGAAAAACCGCCTTGCGAATGTCGGCAACCACCCGTTCGCCCAGCCGTGTCACCAGATAATAGCGCAGGCCGGTGCCAATCGCCAAAGCGGCCGCCAGCACCAATGCAGAAAAGAAATACTGGTCAAGCAGGCGGATGTCATTTTGGCTAAACCCGTCGATAACGCGGCGCGCGGCCAAGGGTAAAGTCAGCGAAACCACGGCCGTTAAAGCCAGCGCCAGCCCCGAAAATATCACCATTTTTTTGTAGGGCCGCAAGAAAGGCAGAAGACCGGATAGCGTCCCGACCTTTTTGGATTTTCCGCGGCTGTCCGTTTGTGCCTTGTCGTTTCGCGCCATCGCCGCTTGACCCTTCTTTAATGCTGGTTTTCTCTTATTGGTTTCGCGCGATAAGAACAAGCCGTCAGATGGTCACAAGCTGGATTTGTTGCGGGGGTTTTTGGAGCGGGTAGCGGGAATCGAACCCGCGCCTTAAGTTTGGAAAACTCGTATGATACCATTTCACCATACCCGCCAGAAGGTTCGGGATGTTTATTTCAAAGACTGTTGATCGTCAAGCCAAAGAACAGCGGAAAAATACGAGAATCTATTCCTGTGAATTCAACACACTGCGCAGCATCTCGCCCAGAGAATTGAACAAAAGCACCACCACAAATATGCAAATCCCCGGATAAATCAGCATTTGCGGGGCGGTCTGGATGTAAACGCGGCCTTGGCTCAGCATGCTTCCCCATTCCGGCATCGGTGGCTGAATGCCTAGCCCCAGAAAGGAAAATCCGGCCAGCGCAATGATGATAGTGCCCAGATTCAGGCAAAGCTGCACCATGATAAAGGGCAAAATATTGGGGGCGATGTAATGCGTAAACAGCCGTATTTCACTGGCTCCGGCCATTTTTGCGGCCTGCACATATTCGCGCCCGATTTCCTTGCGCACTAAAATACGGGTCAGTTTGGCGTATTTCACCCACCAGATCAGGCCAAGCGCAAGCATGGTATTTACCATTCCCGCCCCCAACATGCCGATGATAATAATGGCAAAAATAATATCGGGAAAGGCCAGCAGCAGATCACCAATACGGCTGATAATCCGGTCAATAAATCCGGCGCGGTAACCGGCGATCGTGCCCAGAAACATGCCGATGGTGGCGATTAACATCAGCAACAAAACCGCCGATCCAATCGTGGCGCGCGCGCCATACAGCAGCCGCGAATAAATGCAGCGCCCGACGTGATCGGTGCCCAGCGGGAAGGTGGCGTCAGGCGGGATCAGCATTTTTGTGACGTTTAATTTTAACGGATCATTGGGGGCCAGATACGGGGCCAAAACCGACAGCACCAAAACCAAGGCTGCCAAAACCAGCATAATCAGCAGTTTTATTTTCTTGCCGCGCCTCATTTTGCACCGCTTTCAAAACGCATTCTGGGGTCCAGAGCCTTGCATATCTGATCGATGATAAAACCGATGCCGATGTAAATTACCGTCATGAACATTACAAAAGACTGGATCAGCGGAAAATCCCGCAGGTTGATCGCGTCCAGCACCATGCGACCCAAACCGGGGATGGCAAAGACCTCTTCGATGATGATGGTGCCGCCTAAAATCGCGCCGATGCTGATGCCGAGCGGCGGCAAAACGATGATGATGGTGTTGGGCAAAAGATGGCGGGTAAAAATCGTTAACGGGGCGATGCCGCGCACCTTGGCACCTTTGACGTAATCCAGCGAAAGTTGCTCGACAATGCCCGCGCGGATCAGGCTGGCATAGCGGCCAATCAGGGGCAGCGCCAACGCGGTCGCGGCCAAAATCATGTTTTGCGGTTCGTGCATTCTGGTGATTTGAAACCAGCCCAGCTGGACCACAAACAGCAATATCAGCATCAAGCCCATCCAGAATGACGGCACCGCAATGACGGACGAGGCAAAAAACATGATGATATAATCGGTGATCCTGCCTTTGTGCATGGCCGCGACAATACCCAGCAGAAACGAGAAAAACAGCAGGATCGCGATTGAAGATGTTGCCAGCATCAGGGTGGGTGGAATTTTGCGCATGAATTCTTCGCCAACAGGACGACCGGCGCTGTGGGAATAGCCAAAATCGCCCTGCATCACGCCCATCAGCCAATCAAAATAGCGCAACAAAAACGGCTTATCCAGCCCGTATTCTTGCCGGATCGCCGCAAGCGCTTCTTCGGAAGGCATCATGTCATGGGCCAGTAAAATCAGCTCGGCGGCATCACCGGGGCTAACGTAAAGTAGCGAAAATGTCAGGAACGAGGCCACAAAAAGCAGTAATAATAAACGCGCAAATTCTTTCAGAGCATAGAGCATTTACTCACCCCGATCCTGGCAGTTTTTATGCCCGATTTCGGCCAGTCTGGCACTTAAATGCGTTAGCACTTCCGGGCTTTTGCGCAGATAAAGGTTTGGCTCGTTCAGCTCCAGTTCAAGCAGTGCTGGATGCCCGTCAGCGCCGTGCAGATAATCAACCCGCATATAAAGCGGGGGCTGCGGGAATATTGCGCAAATCTGATCCAGAAAATCCTGCTGGGTTTGTGAAATTTCGGTTTTACGGTATTGCCCGCCATGGTGCTCATGCACCAAAAAACCGCCCTTGGCAGGTGTTTTGCGCATGGTGAAACGCACATGGCCATCAATAATCACCGATGAAAATTCACCGCGGCTTTGCACCGTTTCAATGAAGGGCTGCACCAGTAATTCGTCGCAAACCTGAAAGATTTTTGCCGCCGACAGCTCCAGCGCTTTATGGTCGTTTTTTTGCAAACAAAAGGTGTTGTCACCGCTGGCGCTAACCACCGGCTTTAACACAACCTGCCTGCTGTTGAAATTTGCAGCAGCCTGCAATGTTTGCGCCAGATTTTGGCAAAACGCAGTGGCAACGGTGTTGATCCCGGCCGCAGAAATATCCGCCAGATAATGTTTGCTGCAATAAGTTTCAATATATTTAACAGGGTTCAACAAATGCACCCGCGCGCCAATGTTTTTGATTTTACGCAAATATTCATCGACACGAAAATGAAAATCCCAGCAGCTTCTGACAATTGCCAGATCGGCGGTTTCAAACGGGTAGGTCGCATCATCCCAAGCCACAATATCCACGCGGCAATCAAGCCGTTGCAAGGCCGATTTTAACAAAGCATCATCTTCATGTGCAACCTGACAATAACTTTGCCGGGTCAGGATCACGATCAGCGGATTCATTGCGCGGCCTTCATGTCAAACACGGATTTGATCAGCAGTTTTGTGTAAGCATCACGGCCCGGATCAAATAAATCGGCACTGCGAAAAACCTCGCATAACTTGGCATCTTTCATCACATATATATTTTCCGTTATTTTCTGCACCAAGGCAATATCGTGGCTGATAAAAACAGTCGCAAAATTATGCGTGTGCTTCAAGCGCTCTAATAAATTAATAATTCGGCGCTGGGTGGTGACGTCCAGCGCCGAGGTTGCCTCGTCAAACACAATCACCGAGGGTTTGGCAGCAAGCGCGCGGGCGATGGCGGCGCGTTGCAGCTGACCGCCGCTAAATTGATGGGCATGGCGATCAAAAAAACCGGCCTCAAGCCCGACCTGAACCAGCAGATCACGAGTGTATTCCATCGCTGCGTTGCGCGTCATTTTGTGGTAGTTCAGCAGCGGCTCCATCACCTGCACACCGACCTTTAAGCGGTGGCTAAAAGACAAAAACGGAGACTGAAACACCATCTGCACATTCTGGCGGAAATCACGCCACTCGGCGGCCTTGAAACGGGCGGTATCGTTGCCCTGAAAATAGCGCGAACCGGAATCGGGTGTCTCAAGCCCGACAAGAATGCGCGCCAATGTGCTTTTGCCCGAACCGCTTTGCCCAACGACACCAACCCACGCACCGCTGGCAAGGCTGAAATCCACAGCGTCAAGCGCCGCAAACATTTGCGTTGTTCCGCTGCGTTGGTAAATTCGGCTGATCTCTGTGAGTTTCAGTAACATTGCTGATTCCGATTGTTGATATTTTTGTCTTTACATTGCATTGATTTACGGGCCAACACTTACTTGACTATTTTGCTCGATACGCATTGACCCTCCCAAGCCCTAGGCCTACTATATTGGCAAGGAAGCGCGCTCGCATCAACAGCAAGCCGTAATGGCCAGCAACTATCTGCAATCTCCAATTATTAGGAAATATTCAATGAATCTGCTGAAAAATACCTGTTTACTTAAAAATACGGCTGTAAAAATGGCGACAGGCCTTGCTGTGTGCGCGTCTTTGATGATGAGCACAGCGCCCGCAAATGCCGAAAGCAACACGTTGAAAATTGGTCTGTTCTGGACGGGTTCCAATCTTGATCCGGCGGTCAAATGGAACGGCTGGACCCTGCCGCGCCTTGCGATTGGTGAAACGCTGGTGGCGGTTGACGAAAACCTGGAGTTTCAGCCGGTCGTGGCGCAAAGCTGGGACGTGGTTGATAATAAAACCGTGCGTTTTCAAATCCGTGACGGTGTGACTTTTCACAATGGTGACGTGGTCACTGCGGACAGTGTTAAAAAATCTATCGAGCGCGCCATTGCCACCACCGGACGCACCGATATGAAGTTTCCGCTTGATACAATCACAGCCGATGGCCAAACCCTGACCATCACCACGACCGAGCCGTTTTCAACCCTGATTAACGTTTTGGCCGATCCGACCTTTACGATTGTCACCGGATTTGATGCCGAAGGTTTTGCCGAAAAGCCGATTGCGACGGGGCCGTTCAAGGTGGATCGTTTTGATGCCTCCGAGGGTGTTTTCACCAGCAAACACGTCGGTTATTGGGGCGGCGAGCCGGCGCTTGACGGCGTTGACAGTTTGCTGATTAAAGACGGCAACACGCGCGCTTTGGCGTTGCAGGCTGGCGAAATTGATCTGACAACACAGCTGAATGCCCGTAATCTGGCGATGCTGGAAGCCACCGGCAATTTCAACGTGCAAAAAGGCCCCAACGGGCGGATTTTCATGGCGCGTTTCAATTTGCAAAAACCTTATATGCAAAATGATGATTTCCGCCAAGCACTGGTCAAGGCGATTAACAAGGATTCGGTTGTAACGGCTGTGCATGGTTTTGCCGCCAAAGGCCCTTTTCCGCCCGTGCTGCCATTTGCCTATACCGGTGACGAGCCTTATAATTATGACCCTGCCGCCGCTGTTAAGCTGCTGGATGGTGCCGGTATTGTCGATAGTGACGGGGACGGGGTGCGTGAATATGACGGCCAGAATATTGTGCTGGAATTTTTCGCCCGCACAGGCCACGGTGCCGATGCCAAAACCAGCGGGATTGTAATGCAGGCCGCGCTGAAAGAAGTCGGCATTGGTATGACGGTGACGCAGGTTAAAAGCTTTGGTGACATCGCCGAAAAAGGTGAATTCGATATCCTTTGGGAGCGCTGGACAGCCGCGCCTACGCTTGATCCGCTTTACTTTCTAGATCTCGCATTCCGCTCGGATAGCAAAAGCAACAAAGGCGGCTATTCCAGTGAGGCCTATGATAATGTGATCAGCGAATTAAGAGGCGCGTTTGCCAAGGAAGACCGTCACGCATTGGCCAGTGATGCGATTAGCATTTTGTTAAAAGACGTGCCGGCGATTTTCTTTTATCACGGTTTGGGCAGCATTGTGACCACGAATAATGTAACCGGCGTTAAGCGTTTCCCGACCGAGATTGTCTTTATCGACAGTCGTGTTGGCAAGAAATAAACACGTCTCGGTGCAAAATTTGCTGGAACTGCACGATCTGAAAGTGCGATATCAACAAGCTGATGCCCTAAGGGGTGTCAGCTTGTCTTTGGCGGCCGGTGAGATTGTCGGGATTGTCGGCGAAAGCGGCAGTGGCAAAACCACGCTGATCAATGCGATGCTGAATGTTTTGCCACCAAATGCCAGTATGACGGCGCAAAAAATGCTGTTTAAGGGGCGCGATTTACAGCAGTTTAGTGTTGACGATTGGCGCAAAATATACGGCCGCGAAATTGGCGTGATTTTTCAAAACCCCGAAGCGGTGCTGAACCCGCTGCTGAACATCCGGACCCAGTTTATTGAAACCATCCGCGCCAACAGCAGTGCAACCCGCGCCCAAGCGATTGATACTGCTGTGAAAATGTTGCAAAAAATGCAGCTGGATGCGCCACAGCAGGTGCTGAATTCCTATCCGTTTCAATTAAGTGGCGGCATGTTGCAACGGGTGATGATCGCCATGACCCTAAGCCTTGAACCGGCATTGATAATTGCAGATGAGCCGACCAGCGCGCTGGATGCCTTTACCCAAAAAACCATTATCAAACAGTTTGTGCAGCTGCGTGACGCTGGTAAAACCGGTGTGCTTTTTATCACGCATGATATCCGGCTGGCGTCCCATATTGCGGACATAATCGTGGTGATGCATGGCGGGTGTATTGTCGAGCAGGGCAAAAAAGATATGCTTCTGGGCAACCCGCAACACGAATACACGCGGCAGTTGTTGGAAAATATCATCACATTTTCTTAACGGGGCAAATGGCGGGTTTCGTGTTGCTTAATCTTGCAAAAATAAATTATAGAATAAATCCTGATCTGCATCGTTTGCCTTTGTAATGGTTTGGTAACGGCCTTGTAACGGATGCTTGCGAGCTTTGTTTGGTCATAAAAGGATAAGATATGCTAGGATTTGATATTTACGGACCTGTTGTCGAGTTGCTATTCAGGTTTGCAATTAATGTGACGGCCATGAGCGTGCTGATTTTTGCGCTGTATTACCCGCGCTACGGCAACAAAGAATTGGCCGTGGCCGCATCGATGTTTAACATTTTTGCCTTTGCGGTGTTAAAGGTTCTGTCCAGTGTCGAATTCAGTCTGGCCGCCGGTTTTGGTTTGTTTGCTATTTTGGCGCTGTTTAATTTGCGCTCCGAGCAGATTGAAAAGATCGATATTTCCTATTTCTTTGGCGCGGTTGCCATTGCCGTGATTTGCTCAATATCGGGCACGGGGCTGGTGTTTGTGACAATGATTGCGCTTTTTGTTTTGCTTGGGGCGTGGATTTTGGATCACCCGAAAATTTTACGATCGGCAAACAAAGCAAAATTAACGCTGGATGAAATTGACGGTCATGTGCTGTCAGACCCGAAAAGAATGCGGGCCGATTTGTCTGAACGGCTGGGGGTCAAGGTGCTGCATTTTCATATTGTCGAGATGAATTACGTCAAAGGTGTTGCGCGGCTAAATGTGTTTTACCGCAGCTAGAAACTATGCGGAGAGCAGGCGTTTATCGGTGCGCCGGTCTGCCTGTTTTAGGCACGATTTTTGCAATCCAGCTTGTCGCGCAGCGGGCTGTCGGGGTCGATATCCTTGTTGCAGACCAGACATTTATCGGCGCCCGCAACCGCATTTAGGCCCCCGCAACTGCCCTTGATTGTTTTGCCGCGCAGGATCACCCCGATAGACATGCCAAGCATAATCACCATCAGAAAGACGAACGCGAATATAAAGGTTTCCATCTGCTATCTCCTGTTTGAGCAATATTGCCAGTCTAGTCTGTTTTGGTCAGGGTTTCAAATGCATTGGTTGTGGCACTTTCAAAACCGTCCGCGCCGCGCCAGATGAAAAAGGCGGCAATATCGTTGGCTTGGGCAATTTCCAGCCCCTGTTTTTCGCCCACCACCAACAAAGCCGTGGCAAGCGCGTCGGCCAGCATGGCGTTTTGCGCCAGCACCGTAACCGAGGTGGCGCGATGCGTAATCGGGCGTCCGGTGGTCGGATCAATCAGGTGCGAATAACGGATGCCGTCCTGCTCAAAAAAATTGCGATAATCGCCAGAGGTGGCCATGCCCAGATCCGAAACCGGAATAATCAGCTCGATGCTTTGGATGCCGACTTGGGGTTTTTCAATGGCGATACTCCAGGCCTCGCCCTGGGCGTTTAGTCCGGCGGTAACCAGATCGCCACCGATTTCAACCAGATAGTTTTCAACCCCGTGGCTGCGCAAAACACCGGCAAGCTGATCAGCGCCAAAGCCCTTGGCAATGGCCGACAGGTTCACCGAAACACCGACCTGATTTTTTTGCAAGCTGGGCGTGCTTTCGTTTAATGTTAGCAGTTTAGCCTGCCCGACATTTTGCAAAGCGGCATCAATTTCCTGATCCGACGGCACCGGATCTCCGGGTTTTTTGGCCCCGAATCCCCAAAGATCAATCAGCGGTGCCAGCGTCACATCAAACTTGCCCCCGCTTAGATGATGAATGTCATTGGCCGCGCGCATGACATAAGCAAAATCCGCCGAAATTTCCACCGGCGCGGTGGATTGCAAAGCGTTGAACCGGCTCACTTCCGAGGTTTTGTCCCAATTGGACATTTTGCCATTCACATCGGCCAGCATCGCCTCGACTGCCATGTTTAATTTGTCACGGGTTACATCGGCAGGGGCGTCGACAACTGTGATATTATAGGTCGTGCCCATAGTTTTTCCGCCCAGCTGAATCACCTCGGGGGGGGAATCGAAAAGATAGCAGGACGCAAGCAGTGGAATTGCAACAAGAGCAAAAAGAAAACGCATTTGGCTAATCCTTGATATGTTTGGCAGCACGCAGCGTTGTTTCACTTCTGCGCTATTGTGTCAACTTGGCACCACGGTTCGGTGGCGCAAGCCGGGCTGTGCTGCGCGCTTTCGCGGCGTGATCGTGTGATAACATGTTGCAATTGTCGTTGGCTAATTGTATGTCCGCTCCAACCCGTTAATTTGCGACCAGACAAAAACTTGATGTTACTAGCTAAGAGGCCAGAAAGCAGCAATATGACAGATTTCGCGTTGAAAAAAGGGCTGGATCTTCCGATAAGCGGAGAACCGGCGCAGGTGATACATAATTCGGAGGATCCTGCACGCGTTGCTATTGTTGCCAGTGATTTTGTCGGCTTGAAACCCAAGCTTCTGGTGGCCGAGGACGATCAGGTTGTCCGGGGGCAGGCGCTGTTTTTGCACAAAGACAATCCTGAAGTCATGTATACCGCGCCCTTGAGTGGCCGTGTGCAGGCCGTCAATCGCGGCGCGCGCCGCGCGTTGCAAACCGTGGTGATCGAGGTGGGTGATGCCAGTGATCCCGGGCTGGATTTTGGCGCGGTTTCTGCCGCGGATCTTGCTGGTTTGCCTGCGGTTGATGTTGTTGAAAAGCTTATTAAATCAGGCCTTTGGTTATCCTTTCGCACGCGTCCATATTCCAAAATACCACTGCCGACTGACCGCCCTGTGGCAATCTTTGTCACGGCAATGGAGAGCGAGCCACTGGCCCCCGATGCGGCCCTGATTATCGCCGAAGAACCGGATGCCTTCGAGGCCGGATTGGTTGCGATTAAAAAGCTGACCGATGGTCCGGTTCATCTGTGCTCCAAGAAAGGTTCCGACGTTCCCGGCGCCGCGCTGGACGGTATCGAGAGTCATAATTTTTCCGGCCCGCACCCCGCTGGTCTGGCCGGCACCCACATGAATTTCATCTGCGCGCCGACAATCACAAGAACGCTCTGGAGCATCGGTTATCAAGATGTGATCGCCATTGGCCGCTTGATGCAAACCGGTCATCTGGATTTGCGCCGCGTTGTTTCGCTTGCCGGCCCGATGGCCAAAGAACCGCGCTTGATCCGCACGATTGCCGGTGCCAGCACTTATGATTTGATCGCCGAAGAAATCAGCGGCGATGATCCCTGCCGGGTCATTTCCGGCTCTGTTTTGTCGGGTCATCTGGCCGCCGGACCGTTTGCCTTTCTTGGCCGTTACGCGCGTCAGATCACCTTGATCAAAGAGGACAGCGACAAAATGTTGTTCGGCTGGATTACCCCGCAATTTGGCAAATATGCAGTGCAGCCGGTGCTGGCCGCCGCCTTGCGCTGGCGCAAAAAATTCCCTTTGACGTCCAATCTGAACGGCGGCCGTCGCGCCATGGTTCCGACCGGCACGTTCGAGACATTGATGCCGCAAGATTACCTGCCAACGCAGCTTTTGCGCGCCATAATCGTGATGGATACCGACAGCGCCCAGGAACTTGGCGCGCTGGAGCTGGACGAGGAAGATCTGGCTCTGTGTGCCTTTTCCTGTCCGGCTAAATATGAGTATGGCGAGGCGCTGCGTGACAGCCTTCTGAAAATCGAGAAGGAGGGCTAGGCCATGGGTTTGCGTAATTTCTTTGACCGGATTGAACCGAATTTCACCAAGGGCGGGCGCTATGAAAAGATGTTTCCGATCTATGAAATGGTGGAATCGCTAATTTACACCCCTAGAACGGTAACCTCGGCCGCGCCACACGCGCGTAGTTTTGTCGATATGAAGCGGATCATGACCTATGTGGTGATCGCCACCATTCCGGCCATTTTATTCGGGCTTTATAACACCGGTTTGCAAACAAATCTGGCGATCGAGCAGCTGGGCGCGGACACAGCCAGCGGTTGGCGGATTGCGATTTTGATGTGGCTGGGCGTGTCACTTGATCCGACCTGCATTTTTTCCAACATGATGCACGGGGCCATGTATTTCGTGCCGATTTACCTTGTTACACTGGTGGTTGGCGGTATTTGGGAAGTGCTGTTTGCCACCGTGCGCGGCCATGAGGTAAACGAAGGCTTTCTGGTTACCTCGATGTTGTTTGTGCTGATTTTGCCGGCTTCGACGCCGCTTTGGCAGGTCGCTTTGGGTATTTCCTTTGGCGTTGTGGTGGCCAAGGAAGTGTTCGGGGGCACGGGCAAAAATTTCATCAATCCGGCGCTGGCGGGACGTGCATTTTTGTATTTTGCCTACCCGGCTTCGATGTCGGGCAACGCAGTCTGGACCCCGGTTGACGGATTTTCCGGTGCCACCGCGCTGGGGTTGTCGGCCGCCGAGGGGCACCAGTCATTAATGGGGCACGGCATCGATTGGTGGGCTGCATTTTTCGGCACGATCCAAGGCTCTATCGGTGAAACATCGGCGCTGGCCTGTCTGATTGGTCTGGCATTTTTGATGATCACCAAAATCGCCAACTGGCGGCTGGTGGTTGGCGCGATGGCGGGCATGATCAGCTTTACCTTGTTGCTGAACTGGATCGGATCCGACACCAACCCGATGTTTGCCATGCCGTGGTATTGGCATTTTGTGCTGGGCGGTTTCGCCTTTGGTCTGGCCTTTATGATAACCGAGCCGGTGACCGCCAGCCACACCAATGTCGGCCGCTATATTTACGGCGCGCTGATCGGGATGATGGCCATTTTGATAAGGGTGCTGAACCCGGCTTTTCCCGAAGGCATCATGCTGGCCATTTTGTTTGGCAACCTGTTCGCACCGCTGATTGATTATTTCGTTGTCAGGGTCAATGTCGCAAGGAGGTCTCGTAAAAATGCCTGATCAAACCATCCCCGCCCCCAGCCTGTTTGGCCGCTGGCGCGCCCTGCCCAAAGACAGCATACCAAAAACATTGTTCGTGGCGATCACGCTTTGTTTGTTCTGCTCGATGATCGTTGCTTTTGCCGCTGTCAGCATGCGCCCCTTACAAGAGGCCAACAAGCTGCGCGATATGCAGGTGAACATTCTTCAGGTCGCGGGGCTTTATGACAAAGACCGCCCTGTCGACGAGCTTTTTACTGCCTTCACGCCCAAAATTGTTGATCTGGAGGCGGGCATTTTTACCGACCAGTTTGACGATACAGGTTTCAATCCGGTTTCTGCCGCGCGTGATCCCGAGCTGAGCATCGCCTTAACGGATGATCCGGCCATCATTAGCCGCCGGGAAAATTTTGCGCGGGTTTATTTGCTGCATGACGCGGCCGGCGTGCTGGACCGGGTTATCGTGCCGGTTTATGGCGCGGGGCTTTGGGGCCGGATGCACGGTTTTATTGCACTGCAAGAAGACGGTAACGAAATTTACGGGCTGCAATTTTATCAGCATGCCGAAACGCCTGGTTTGGGTGACAGGATTGATAAGCCTGACTGGCGCAGATCCTGGAACGGTCAGATGTTGCGCAATGCGGCGGGTGATTTGAAGATCGCCATTGCCACCGGCACGCCAACGGAAGAAATGAAGTCGCACCACATTGACGGCCTTGCCGGTGCCACGCTGACAGCACGCGGCGTTGATAATCTGGTGCGATTCTGGATGGGCGAGCAGGGCTTTGGTCCTTTCCTTGCCAACCTAAAAGCAGGAGCAATATAATGGCCCAGAATAGACGGGAAATCCTGCTTGATCCGCTGGTCGACAATAACCCGATCGCGCTTCAGGTGCTGGGCGTTTGTTCCGCGCTGGCGGTGACTTCATCCTTGCAAGTGGCGGTTATCATGTCGCTGGCCGTAATATCGGTGGCCGCGCTATCGGGTCTGTTTATCTCGATGCTGCGCAATCACATTCCCAGCTCGATCCGTATTATCGTGCAGATGACCATCATCGCCTCGTTGGTGATTTTGGTTGATCAGGTCCTGAAGGCTTTTGCCTATGACATGTCCAAAACCCTCTCGGTTTTTGTTGGCCTGATCATAACAAACTGCATCATCATGGGCCGGGCCGAGGCATTTGCCATGCAAAATCCGCCATTGGAATCGTTCGTGGACGGGATCGGCAATGGTTTGGGCTACGGCATCATCCTGCTGGTCGTCGGCACTATTCGCGAGCTGTTTGGCGCTGGCGAGCTGTTCGGATTTACTATTCTGGCAACGGTCGATCAGGGTGGCTGGTATGTGCCCAACGGCTTGTTGTTGCTGCCACCCTCGGCATTTTTCATCATTGGATTGTTGATCTGGGCTTTGCGCACATGGAAACCTGATCAGGTTGAAGAGGCTGAATTCAAAATACAAACGGTGGAGGATCACTAAATGGACGATCTACTTTCACTCGCCGTCAAAGCTATTTTTGTCGAAAATCTGGCGCTGGCCTTTTTCCTTGGCATGTGTACCTTTCTGGCGGTCTCCAAAAAGGTTTCAACGGCGATCGGCCTTGGGGTTTCTGTGGTTGCTGTGCAGGCCATTACAGTGCCGGCCAACTATATGATCCTGACCTTCATTCTGGCGCCCGGCGCGCTGGCTTGGGCCGGATTTGCCAATGTTGACCTGACATTTCTGGGCCTGATCGCCTATATCGGGGTGATCGCCGCCATTGTGCAGATCCTGGAAATGGTTCTGGACCGGTTTTTCCCGCCGCTTTACAATTCGCTGGGGATTTTCCTGCCGTTGATTACGGTGAACTGTGCCATTTTGGGCGGCTCGCTTTTCATGGTTGAACGCAATTACGATTTTGCGGAATCCGTGACCTACGGGATAGCTTCGGGCATCGGTTTTGCGCTGGCAATCACCGCATTGGCGGGTTTGCGCGAAAAGATGAAATACAGCGACGTTCCGGCCGGGCTGCAAGGTCTTGGCATCACTTTCATTACCGTTGGTTTGATGGCGTTGGGCTTTATGTCTTTTGCCGGAATTCAGCTTTGAGGGCGCAAACATGATTGAAACTTTTACTCTTGGCGTTGCATTTTTCACCCTGATTATTTTTGCTCTGGTGCTGATTATCCTGTTTGCCCGCAGTAAGCTGGTTTCCAGTGGCGACATCACCATAACCATCAATGGCGAGCGCAAGATTTTGGTGCCAGCCGGCGGTAAGCTGTTGCAAACATTGGCAGAAAACAAGCTGTTCGTGCCTTCGGCCTGTGGCGGCGGCGGCACCTGTGCGCAGTGCAAAGTCAAGGTGCATTCCGGCGGCGGCTCAATTTTGGCGACCGAAAGCGGCTTCATCACCAAACGTGAAGCGACCGAGGGTGACCGTTTATCGTGTCAGGTCGCGGTTAAGGCCGATATGGAAGTCGAGCTGCCTGAAGAAGTGTTCGGTGTAAAGAAATGGAAATGCAAGGTGCGCTCCAACCATAATGTTGCGACCTTTATCAAGGAATTCATCGTCGAGCTGCCCGAGGGTGAGGACGTAGATTTTCGTGCCGGCGGTTATATTCAGATCGAGGCCCCTGAACATGTCGTGAAATACAAGGATTTCGACATCGAGGAAGAATACCGCGGCGATTGGGATAAATTCAAGCAGTGGGATTTTGTTTCCAAGGTGGAGGAGCCGGTTGAGCGCGCCTATTCCATGGCCAATTATCCGGGCGAAAAAGGCATCGTGATGCTGAATATCCGCATCGCCAGCCCGCCTCCGGGCACCACCGGAATTCCGCCCGGTCAGATGTCATCTTATATTTTCAGCCTGAAACCGGGCGACGAGGTTACAATCTCTGGTCCTTACGGCGACTTTTTTGCCCGCGATACTGACAAGGAAATGGTGTTCATCGGTGGTGGTGCCGGCATGGCGCCGATGCGCTCGCATATTTTTGATTTGCTCAAACGGATCAAAACCAAACGCAAGATTACATTTTGGTATGGTGCGCGCTCAAAACGCGAAATTTTCTATGCCGATGAATTTGACGCGCTGGCTGCTGAAAATCCGAATTTCACTTGGCATGTCGCGCTTTCGGATGCGCTGCCCGAGGATAACTGGGAAGGCTATACCGGCTTTATCCATAATGTGATCCGCGAAGAAATGCTGGAAAAACACGCCGCACCCGAGGATTGCGAATATTACATGTGTGGACCGCCCATCATGAATACGTCGGTTGATGCAATGCTGATCGACATGGGTGTGGATCCCGAAGACATCATGCTGGACGATTTCGGCGAGTAAGGCGCGCGCCCTCTATTTAGCGATTATTTTGAATGCGACTTTATAAACTGGCCAAGAATTTGGGCGTGCATGCGTTTTAAAGCAGAATTCCTCTAAATTGGAGCTGTTCTGCGGCAAACTGAATCTATACACATGGTGCTATTCTTGTTAGACTCCCCTGTGTTGCCCAGCGGTTTGGGCCCGTTTTTTCGCTGTGTCGTTAGAGAAAAGCGAGACTAAATAAGCCGAAAAATACGCTAGAATAATAATGAGGGCGACCATAACGATTGCCCCGAAATTCTCCGGGAGGGAGAAAATAGATGACCAAAACAAATTCGAATTTCAATCGCCGTTCATTTTTGAAATCAGGCACGGTTGCAGGCGCTGCCGCCTTGGCGACCCCGGCGCTGGTTTCCCAAGCGCTTGCCTCGTCGGGCGAAATGACGTTGATGGACTGGTCCGATTACTGGCCCGATGAGGCGCTGGAACGGTTCAAATCAGAAACCGGTATTAAGGTGAATTACATCGGTATAGGCTCGAATGAAGAGCTGATCAACAAGATGAAAGCATCCGGTGGATCGGGCGCTGATCTGATCGGCCCGACCAATAACCGATCGCTGCAATGGGGCCCGCTGGAATTGCTGCAACCCTTTGATATGAGCCGAATAAACATCGAGGCCGCCAACCCGGCGATGGCCAAAATCGGCCCTGACGCATGGGATTTTGGCGGCAAAGGCAACACCTGGATCCCGCATATTTGGGGCACCGAAGGCATGGGCTGGCGCACGGATTTGTGGCTGCCTGAATCGTCTGATGGCGTGCCTTCTTATGGTGAAATATGGTCGGACGCCAATGCCGGAAAAACCATGATCCGCGCGCATTCCGGTATGCTTTGCGCCGGTCTTTACATGGAAGCCTCGGGTGCGATGGATCCGGGATCGGTTTGGGCGGCCTATGAATCCGAAGAAAATATGCGCAAAACCTGGGGTATGATTACCGATTGGTGTGTGGCGCGCAAAGGAAATCTGAAATTGATCTGGAATGATTCCGACACCCAGAAAAACGGGCTTTTGAACGATGGTGTTATTGTTGGCCAAACGTGGGATGGGCCGCCGCTGGCGTTGAAAACGGCAGGCGAGCCTGTGACGTATCAGGCCCCTGCCGAGGGTGCGATGGCCTGGGTTGATGGTTTGGCGATGCCCAAGGGGGCCAAAAATATCGATCAGGCGTATGAGTTGATTAAATTTGCCTATAATCCCGAAAATGCGGGCAGATCGATCGATAAACACGGCTATAATTCGCCAATTCTGGGTGCGGATGCCTTTGCTGGTGAAAATTATGCCAAAAACTTTGCCGAGGCCTATCCGGGTGATGCGCTGGCAAATCTGAACGCATGGCCTGCCGAGGCACCTTGGTACGCCGATGTTCGCACAGAGTTTGTGAACAGATTTCAAAGCGCTTGATTTAGCAAGAAAATCTGTATCCGGCCGCATGATTTGTGGCCGGATATTTTTTGGCGTGCCTAATTTCAAAAGCCCGTTTTAGAGGCTTTGAAAACAAAAACAGGGAGAAACCAGATGAGTTCTGGTGTTGCGGTTGATCTGGAAAATCTCTGGATCAAATTCGGAGATTTTGTCGCGGTTCGCGAGGCAAATGTTCACATCAAGGGCGGTGATTTCTTTTCCTTCCTTGGGCCGTCGGGTTGTGGTAAAACCACGATTTTGCGCGCAGTTTCCGGTTTTATTGATCCCAGCGACGGGCGGATTTTAATTGGCGGAAATGACATGGCCGGCATCGGGCCAAACAAGCGTCCCACCGCGCTGATTTTTCAAAACCTTGCGCTGTTTCCGCTGATGAAAGTCTGGGAAAATATTGCGTTTTCAATGGAGGTAACCGGCGCCAGTGCCACCGAGCGTCGCAAGCGGGCCGACGAGCTGCTGGACATGATCGCGCTGGAGGGGCAGGGTGATAAACTGCCCAGCGAACTTTCTGGTGGACAAAAGCAGCGGGTGGCGATTGCGCGCGCGCTTTGTGCGAACCCGGATGTTTTACTGCTGGACGAGCCGTTGTCGGCGCTTGATTTAAAGCTGCGCCAGCACATGCGCACCGAATTGCGCGAAATCCAGAAACGGGTTGGAATTACCTTTATTTACATCACCCACGATCAGGGCGAGGCGTTGACCATGTCCGATAATGTGGCCGTGATGCGCGCGGGTATGATCGAGCAGATCGACACTGGCCACAATATTTATGACAGCCCGTCAACCGCATTTGTGGCGTCATTTGTTGGGGAAAACAACGTGTTTCGCGGCAAAATAAAGGAAATTAAGGGCGAGCAGGCGCTGGTTAAAACGAACCATTCCGGTGATTTGCTGGCGCGGATTACGCCGGACCAGATTGGAAAATTGGCAGTGGGCGATGACGCGATGATGTTCATCCGCCCCGAAGCGCTGGAATTGGGCGCGGCCAAGCCCGGCTCGAAAACCACGGTCACCGCGCGGGTGATAAACGAGGAATTCGAGGGTAATTCATTTAGTGTTTTCTTGAAAGCTGCGGGCGGCAAAATGTTGAAAATGTCGGCACCAAATCTGGGGCAGGACAATATCGCCGAAAAAGGTCAAGATCTGTCGCTGCATTATGATGTGGGCAATGCTGTGGTGATGCCGGCTGGCGAATTGGCCTCGGAGTAGGGCCAAAACGCATGAAAAATAAAATGATATTTTCGGAGTATTTCAGAAATAACGGTGCCTTGATGGGCAGTGTGATGTTTGCGCTGGTGGCGTTTTGGCTGATCTTTTTGGTGATATTGCCACAGCTTTCGATGCTGGATTTTTCCTTTCGCTATAACCTGCCGCCGGCCGAGCAGGGCGGGCCAAAAGATGTTTACACCTTAAGCAATTACCGGTTTTTGATTTATGGATCGGACGCCACGCAGCAGAGTTTTAACACCGTCGATCTGATGGTATTCGTGCGCACGATTGTCGCGGCCATTCTGGTGACGATTTTCAATATTTTCCTGTGCTATCCGCTGGCGTATTTTTTGGGTCAATCCAAAGGCTCGGGCTTTGTGCGCCTGTTGGTCGTGCTGCTGATTATCCCTTACTGGATCAACGAAATCCTGCGTGCATTTGCCTTGCGGATCATCTTTGGCGACAGTGGTTTGCTAAACGAGGCGCTGATGTTTTTGCACCTGACGTCCGAGCCGATTGATTTTATCCGCCGTGATATCGCGCTTTATGCCGGCCTTGGATATGCCTATATTTTGCTGATGCTTTTCCCGATGTATAATGTGATCGAAAGCCTTGATCGCAACCAGATCGAGGCGGCGCGCGATATGGGGGCCAGCTGGGTTCACATCCACCGGCGCATCGTTATTCCGCATGCCAAACCGGGCATTGTTTCCGGCGCGACCATGGTTTTTATGCTAACGGCGGGTGCGCTGGCCGCACCGCAAATTCTGGGCGGTCCAAGCAGTTTATGGTTTACGCAGCTGGTTTACCAATGGTTCAATGACTCGCTGAATTGGCAACAGGGCGCGGCCTATGCGATTGTGCTGCTGGTGGCGACGATTTCGATCGTGCTGTTTGTGATGCGCATCTTCAAGGTCAAGATGGGGGACATTGGTAAATGAGCTCTCAAGCCCTGATCCGCATCGCGCTTGGCGCCTATTTGCTCATCTTTTTCAGCTATCTTTTAGGCCCGCTGGTGGTGATGAGCATGACGGCGTTTAATTCATCGGCATTCCCGTCGATTTCGCCCTGGTCCTGTTTTACCTTTGAGTGGTTCGGCGTGTTGTGGAATGACCGGCACATTCGCGACGGCATTTATTACAGCGTTATCATCGGCATTGGCACGGTGATTTTATCGGTCTCGATGGGGTTGGCGGCGTCGATTGTGTTAACCCAGATCTGGGCCAAATTCCGCGCCACATATTACACGTTGATCATTGCGCCGATTCTGGTGCCCGGTGTGGTTTTGGGAATTTCAACACTGGTTTTCTGGGGCCGTGTCGGTGATTTCTTCGGGGCCGAGGATGGATCATTTTTCGCCGAGCTGTTTAACAACGGGCTGTTCTTGACGATTTTGGGCCAGTCATCGTTCATCGCGTCCTACTGCATGTTGGTGTTTGTTGCCCGCTTGCAGCGCTTTGATACGGGCTTGACCGAAGCCGCACTTGACTTGGGCGCGACCCACACGCAAGCCTTTCGCAAAATCATGTTACCGTTCATGCGCCCCGCGATTGCATCGGCTGCGGTGCTGGCGTTTTTGGCCAGTTTCGAGAATTACAACACCACCACATTCACCATCGTTGATTACAAAACCCTGACCACGGTTCTGGCCCAAAAGGTGCGTTTGGGCATCAACCCGTCGATTTCGTCGCTGGCTTTTATTATCATCACCATAACCGTGATCGGCGCGTTGGTGTTTGAGTCGATGCACCGCAACAAAATGCGCAAGGCATTGACGAAGCAGGGCAAAATTCCGGTCAAAAGGGGCGGCGTTTTACCGGCGTTCATGCGGGGCAATCCGGCGGCTTTTGTTTTGGTATTTGTGTCTTGTGTTCTGATTGTGATGGTTGGCACAGCCCAGCGTCATGACCCGGCCGCGTGCAAAATTCAGGTGCGCGAGGCCAAACAGGCCGAAGCCCAGATACGCATTGACGCGTTGCGCAAAGAGCGCCTGATCCGCGATCAATCCCGCGGCGTGCAAATGCCGGATATTTCTGAAAGCCAGACCGGTGCAGACCAAAGCGCGCCAAATACCAGCGGTGCGTTTGGCGGTGTGTTCGCCCCGACAAATCTGTCAACTGAGAGCGGCAACGATCAAAAGCCCAAAGCTGCGCCTTCAAGCGGAAGCGGTTCGTTTGGTGGTGTTTTCGCGCCCACCAATCTGAATAAACCCGAAGAAAAATAAATTTGCACGGCTGTCTATTTCAGCACCGGAAAATGATTTCTTCATGCGTAATATGTTGCAATTAAAAATGCCAATTGCCTAAATCGTATTGCCCCCCTAAACAGGGGTTGAGCAAAGAGAAAGGGCTGCGAAAGGGCTGCAAAATGATCCCCGTTCAAGGATATCAAAACAAAAAAATCGCCGTTCTGGGCTTGGGACGATCCGGCCTTGCCGCGGCCATCGCGCTTGAGGCGGGCGGAGCAATTCCCTTGGTCTGGGATGATAATGAATCGGCGCGAGAGGTGGCTAAAAGTAAAGGCTACGCGGCCACCGATTTACGCAAATCCGGCATTTGGGGTGATATCAGCCGGTTGATCGTTTCGCCCGGAATTGCGCATTTATACCCTGAACCAAACCCGATTATTGCCAATGCGCTGGCGGCCGGCGTGCCCGTTGATAACGATGTCGGGCTGTTTTTTCAATCTTACCCGACCGAAGAATGGAGCGGCTTTGATGTCACTCCGCGCATCGTTGCCATTACCGGAAGCAACGGAAAGTCAACCACTTCGGCGCTGCTGCATCACATTTTAGAACACGCCAAACGCCCGACCCAGCTGGCCGGAAATATCGGCCGGGGCGTGCTGGATATTGATCCGGCCCATGATGGCGAGGTCGTGGTGTTGGAGCTGTCAAGTTACCAGCTCGAGCTGGCCCGATCACTGACGCCTGATGTGGCCGTGTTAACCAATTTGTCGCCGGATCACCTGAAGCGCCACGCTGGGCACGGTGGCTATTTCGCCGCCAAACGCCGCCTGTTTTCCGAAGGCGGACCGGACCGTGCGATTGTTGGTGTTGACGAAAATGAAGGCCGGTTTTTGGCCGGTCAGCTTAGCGAAGGGCCAAATGATGATCGCGTGATCCGGGTTTCGGTTACGGAAAAACTTGCGGGCCCCGGCTGGTCGGTTTTCGCGCGCAAGGGGTTTTTGTCGGAATACCGAAAAGAGCGTCAAATCGGTTCGATTGATCTGCGTAAAATCAGCGGATTATCCGGCACGCATAACCACCAGAACGCCTGTTGTGCTTATGGCGTGGCCCGCACGCTGGGCCTTGCGCCCAAGGTGATCGAGGCCGCGTTTTACAGCTTTGCAGGGCTTGCCCATCGCAGCCAGGTTGTGGCGGTGAAAAACGGAGTTACATTTGTGAATGACAGCAAGGCAACCAATGTGGATAGCGCTGCAAAAGCCTTGCAAGCCTTTGATAATATTCGTTGGATTGCGGGAGGTCAGGGCAAGGATGGCGGGATTTCGGGCCTTGAGAACCAGCTTGGAAATGTGACCAAAGCCTATTTGATCGGCGCATCAGCCAAGGAATTTTCCTGCCAACTGGGTGATGTCCCATTCCTGATTTGCCAGACCATGCAGCAGGCTGTAGCGGCGGCAACGGCGGATGCGGTCAGTGGCGATACGGTTTTGCTGGCACCTGCCGCGGCCAGCTTTGATCAGTATAAAGATTTCGAGCATCGCGGTGAGGATTTTTCAGCGTTTGTCCGATCCGCGCCCGAATCTAGGGAGCAAATCTAAACACGGACTCCGCGACACTTCACAGGGGCCGTGTTTGGATTTATTTGGATTATCTATTCTGCATGGCCTCAACAGTTCGGGCCATTTAAGCCTTGATTCTAGAGCCGATGTGCATGGCTTTTTGCGCGTCTATCGATCCGGCACCGAGATTATTGTAAACACCGATATCCAGTTCGACTTAGCTTTCGGCCACAATGCCTGAAGCCGCCGCATCGCCTGAAATATTAACAGCCGTGCGGGGTGTCGGAAGTTTGAGAGTATAGCTACCTATAATTGTAGGGAATATGATATTGACACTAAGCGGGCGGGTGTTTTAGTGAGAAAAATTATTATTGAATCTTGAGGGCAATTATGAAAAAATTATTACTAATCACCATTTTAGGGGCGATCCTTGTAATATCTGGCTGCACTCAGCAATCGGTTCCGGAGATGAGCCAATATAAGGGTCAGAAAATTGAGCTGATGGCGACAGCAACGCCGGGCCTAATTGATGCGGAATTTGTTTTGTTCATTAACGGCAAGCAGGTTATAAAACAGCGAACGCAGCCTTTTGGCGGTTCCTCTCAAACATTTGAAGGCACTTGGAATGGGCACCGCGTAAAGGCCCGTGCGACAGCTGTTAGAAAATTTGCGTCGGCCTATACAATGGTTGATGTGTTTATTGATGGTGTGCTGGTTGATACGCTCGTTGTATAAAACGGCACTTTTATTTTTTATGAATATGGTCGAGTGACTATTTTTCGGCGCATAGGTTTATTTTTGTCCGGCCAAAAAATGCGTGGGGATGCGATTTATAAAGTCTATGTTGATGATCATTACAATTATCAAAACGAAAGCCAGCGCAATTTGGCCGGAGGTTTCGCCGATCTTGATAGCGCGATTGCCAAATGCTGTTTGATTGCGGATGCCGAGCTAAAGAAAATCTATAAACCAAAGATGACCGGCGAGGAGCTGTTTCGGATTTATTGTATGCAGGGTAAAAATCTACGGATTGAAAATAGTGATTTTTCGGTCTGGGATTATGCAAAAACCAAATCCGGAGAAATTTGTGCCGACAAACCGTAAAACGGTATTTTCAGGCACCCGTGTTTTGTAAAATTGCCATGCCCGCTGCCCAGCCCGACGACCACGCCCACTGAAAATTATAGCCCCCCAACCAGCCGGTCACATCCACCACTTCGCCAATAAAATAAAGCCCCGGAACGCCGTGCGCCTGCATGGTTTTTGATGATAACGCATCGGTATTCACCCCGCCCAAGGTTACCTCGGCGGTGCGATAGCCTTCGGTTCCTGCGGGTTGCAATTGCCAGTTGGTGATGTTTTGCACGATTTCGGCCAAGGCCAGATCTGAATGATCCGCCAGTTTTCCGCCCCAGCCGTGCAAATCTGCCAGATAGGAAATCAGCCGTTTTGGCAACCATTCTGCCAGTTTTGTTGATATGTCGCGCCGGCCTGAAATCTGGCGCTCGGCCCGTAATTTTTCCAGCAAATCCCCCGCTGGCCACAGGTTAAGCGTAATCGTCGCCCCCTCGCGCCAATACGATGAAATTTGCAAAACGGCAGGGCCGGACAGACCGCGGTGGGTGAATAAAACGGCCTCGTCAAATGATGTGTCGCCGCAGCTTATCCGCGCATCACAGGCCACTCCGGCCAGTGGTTTGAACTGATCGCCAAAGGTAAACGGCACCAGTCCGGGGCGGGTTTTTATCAGCGGCAATCCAAATTGCGCCGCGATTTTATAGCCCAGCCCGCTGGCCCCCATTTTAGGAATGGATTTACCCCCGCAGGCCACCACAAAATTCGTTGCCCGCAGTTTTTCGCCATCATCCAGCGTGACCAAAAACCCGGTTTGGGTTTTCTCTACATCGCTGACCGAGGTTTTTAGCCGTATTTGTGCCCCGCCCATTTCGGCCCGCAGCATCGCGATAATTTCTTTGGCCGAGCCATCACAAAATAGCTGCCCCAGCGTTTTTTCATGATATTTAATGCCGTGGCGCGCCACCATTTCAATGAAATCCCATTGGCTATAACGGCTAAGCGCAGATTTAATGAAATGCGGATTTTGCGAGATAAAATTCTCGGGACCGGTCCCGAGATTGGTGAAGTTGCAACGCCCTCCGCCCGAAATCCTGATCTTTTCACCAGCCGAGCGAGCCTGATCCAGCAGCAAAACCCGCCCGCCGGCGTGGGCCGCGCACATCATTCCGGCCGCACCCGCGCCTAAAATGATGGCGTCATATGTTGGGTTTTCCAAATTCATTCCCCTGATGATCATGATCGGCAAAAAGACGCAACCCCAACAACACACCAAGCACAGGGGGGCTAGCATCAAACGAATCATTGCGCTACACTGGCCCCAGATCCGGAAAACGGACAAAACAGAGGCAGTTAGGCGGTACCCCATGACAGAAATGGTCTATGGAACAGTTAAGGTTTCAGATGGCGAGCCCATCCTGCCGCGTTGGTGGCAGACAATCGATAAATGGGTTTTGACCTCGGTTTTATTGCTGTTTAGCATCGGCATTTTGCTGGGGTTGGCCGCGTCACCGCCTTTGGCCGCCAAAAACGGGCTTGCGCCATTTCATTACGTGCAGCGCCAGTTGATATTTGGTGCCATGGCGTTGGTCGTGATGTTTCTGACCTCGATGATGGCGCCCTCGTTGGTGCGCCGTTTGGGGGTGCTGGGGTTTTTGGGCGCTTTTATCGCGCTGGCGTTGTTGCCGGTGCTAGGCACGGATTTTGGCAAAGGGGCGGTGCGCTGGTATTCCTTGGGTTTTGCCTCGGTTCAGCCGTCCGAATTTCTAAAGCCGGGGTTTGTGATTTTGGCCGCTTGGCTGATGTCGGCCAGCGATGAAATTAACGGGCTGCCGGGAAAATTATATTCATTCATCATTGCCATCACCGTTGTCGGATTTTTGGTGATGCAGCCTGATTTCGGTCAGGCCGCGTTGGTGTTGTTTGGCTGGGGCGTGATGTATTTTGTCGCCGGTGCGCCGTTTTTCCTGCTGATTGCGATTGCTGCGATGGTGGTTTTTGGCGGCATGTTTGCCTATAATAATTCCGAACATTTTGCGCGGCGCATTGACGGTTTTCTATCGACCGACATCGATCCGACCACGCAGATCGGCTATGCCACCAACGCCATTCAAGAGGGTGGCTTTTTTGGTGTCGGGGTTGGCGGTGGTCAGGTCAAGTGGTCGTTGCCCGATGCCCATACCGATTTTATCGTGGCAGTTGCGGCCGAAGAATACGGGCTGGTTTTGGTGTTGATCATCATCTCACTTTATACTGTGATTACAGTGCGTTCACTGCTTCGTTTGATGCGCGAGCGTGACATGTTTATCCGGCTGGCCGGCACAGGAATTGTCTGTATGTTCGGCGTGCAGGCGATGATTAATATGGGGGTGGCGGTGCGTCTGCTGCCCTCCAAAGGCATGACGCTGCCGTTTGTTAGCTACGGTGGATCATCGCTGATTGCGGGGGGGATTGCGGTTGGAATGCTGCTGGCTTTTACCCGCACCCGGCCGCAGGGCGAAGTCAGTGATGAATTTGCAAAACGGGGGGCGCAGTAATGTTAAATGCACCGCTTTTAATCATCGCCGCGGGCGGCACGGGCGGGCATATGTTTCCGGCCCAGGCGCTGGCCGAGGCCATGTTGCGAAAAGGCTGGCGGGTCAAATTATCGACCGATGCACGCGGCGCGCGCTACACCGGCGGCTTTCCCCATGTGGTCGAGATCGAGCAGATTGCCTCGGCCACTTTTGCCCGTGGCGGGGTTTTGGCCAGGATTTTGGTGCCGTTCCGCATTTTTGGCGGGGTCATCGGCGCGACCTATAAAATGTGGCGTGATAAACCTGAGGTTGTGGTCGGCTTTGGCGGCTATCCGTCAATTCCGGCGGTAACGGCCGCCTGGATTTTGCGCCGTCCGCGCATGTTGCACGAACAAAACGGTGTGCTGGGGCGGGTGAACCGGCTGTTTGCAAAACGGGTAAATGCGATCGCCTGCGGCACTTGGCCAACGGAATTACCCGAGGGAATTAACGGCGCTTACACCGGAAATCCGGTGCGTGGTGTGGTCGTCGATCGTGCCGGTTCCGGCTATATTGCGCCCGGAGATTATCCGATGTCGATGCTGGTGATGGGCGGCAGCCAAGGCGCGCGCATCTTGTCCGATGTGGTGCCCCAAGCCGTGGCAAACCTGCCCGAGCCGCTGCGAAAACGGCTTCGCATCTCGCATCAGGCCCGCATTGAGGATCAAGTGCGTGTCGAAGAATTTTACGCCAGCCACGGAATTTCGGCCGATGTGCAGCCGTTTTTTAACGACGTGCCGCGTCGGATGAGCGAGGCGCAATTGGTGATTTCGCGCGCCGGTGCATCGTCGGTTGCCGATATCGCGGTGATTGGGCGCCCCTCGATCCTGATCCCTTACGCGGCGGCCAGCGCGGACCACCAAACCGCCAATGCGCGCGCTTTGGTTGATGCCGATGCGGCCGTTCTGATCCCTGAATCCAAACTGGATGCCGCCAGTCTGGGCACCCAGATCACGGCAATTTTAAGCAACCCCGATGCGGCAATGCGGATGTCGCGCGCGGCCTTGGGTTGCGGGCGTGTGGATGCAACCGAGCGCTTGGTCGAAATGGTCGAACAACTTGCAGACACAGGAAAAAATCTATGAACGCAGCCGCAACCAAACTGCCGATTGACGTCGGTGCCATCCATTTTGTCGGCATTGGCGGCATCGGTATGTCGGGCATTGCCGAGGTGCTGTTGAACCACGGCTATCAGGTGCAAGGCTCGGATTTGAGCCGCAGTGATATCACCGATCGGCTGGAAAAACTGGGCGCTGAAATATTCGAGGGCCAAAGTGCTGAAAACCTGAAAAACGCCCAGGTTGTGGTGATTTCATCAGCCATCAAACCGGGCAACGCCGAGCTGGACGAGGCCCGCCGCCTTGGCATGCCTGTGGTGCGCCGCTCTGAAATGTTGGCCGAATTGATGCGCCTGAAATCCAACGTGGCGGTGGCCGGCACCCACGGCAAAACCACCACAACAACGCTGGTCGCCGAATTATTGGTGAACGGCGGAATTGACCCGACCGTGATCAACGGCGGCATTATCCACGCTTACGGATCCAACGCGCGCATGGGGGCGGGCGACTGGATGGTGGTCGAGGCCGACGAGTCTGACGGCACCTTTAACCGGCTGCCCGCCACCATTGCGATTGTCACCAATATTGACCCCGAACACATGGAGCATTGGGGCGATTTCGATGCGCTGCGTCAGGGTTTTGATGATTTCATTTCCAACATTCCGTTTTACGGATTAGCGATTTGCTGCATCGATAACGCCGAGGTTCAGGCGCTGGTTGGCCGCATCACGGACCGGCGTGTGATGACGTATGGTTTTAATCCGCAGGCCGATGTGCGGGTGGTGAATTTAACATATAAAGACGGGTCGGCGCATTTTGATATCGAGCTGCGTTCCGAGGATAAGGTGATCAAGGATTGCACCCTGCCAATGCCCGGAGATCACAATGTTTCCAATGCCTTGGCCGCGGTGGCCGTGGCGCGGCATTTGGGTGTAAAGCTGACAGAAATTCGTGCCGCGCTGGCCGGTTTCAAGGGCGTCAACCGGCGTTTTACCCGGGTTGGCAAGGTGGATGGCGTGACCATAATTGACGATTATGCCCACCATCCGGTTGAAATTGCCGCCGCGCTAAAGGCTGCGCGTCAGTCAACCACCACAGATTCGGGGGGCCGTGTGATTGCCTTGCATCAACCGCACAGATTTAGCCGTCTGCACGATTTATTCGATGATTTTTGCAGCTGTTTCAATGATGCCGATGTGGTTGGTATTACCGATGTTTTTGCCGCCGGAGAAGCGCCGATAAAGGGTGCGAACCGCGATGATCTGGTGGCCGGTTTAATCCGCCACGGCCACCGCCATGCTGTGGCAATTGACAATGAGGATGCCATGCTGGAGCTGATAAAAGCCGAGGCCAAGCCGGGCGATATGGTGATCTGTCTGGGGGCCGGCACGATTTCGGGCTGGGCCAATGATTTGCCGGAACGGTTGAAATCATGACGCTGTCGTTTTTATTGGGTTGCATCTGGCTGGTTGGGGCCAATCTGCTGGCGATGTTGCCCAGCCACGATAATTACTGGCGTCGGGCCTATTTTCTGATCGGGGTCGGGGTGCCGTTGCTGGGCTATATTACCTATCAAAACGGGCCTTGGTGGGGCTTGGGGTTTTTGGTGGCGGGGGCGTCGATGCTGCGCTGGACCATCGTTTATTTCCTGCGCTGGATGCGGCAAAAAACCGGCTGAATTTCCTTGCCTAAAGCAGGTTTTACCGTCAAAGTTGCGCCATGCTGGAAATTAACCAAATCACAGATCGCGAAACGCTAAAGGCTTGGCTGGAGGCGCAGCAGGGCGAGGATGTTAAAGCCTTTGCCGTGGCCATCGCCAGCCGCGCGGCGCTGCGGGTTTTACCAAAATCCTGTGACCGGGTGCTGAACAGTGATTTGGCCCGAAAAGGTGATTTGACACTGCTGCCATTTTTGCGCTGTAATCTGATAGCGTCAGTTGCGCACAGCATGCCAACTGACGCTATCAAGACCGCCGCCGCCTTCGCCGCCGCCGCCGCCGCCGCCGCCGCTGCCGACCGTGAACAAATGTGGAGCGCGGTTCGGGCCGATTGTCAGGCGCTGGCCGATAATGCGGTGCCGGATGTCTGGCCCTTGTGGCCCGATGGGTCTGACCCGTTGGCGCAGGATTGGCAAAAGATAAAGGCGCAGTTGCAAGCTGATGGCGCGCATTGGCAATTCTGGATCGACTGGTATCAGCAGATGCTAAAGGGCGCGCCGCAGAACTGGAAAATGTTAGAGCAGATTGCCGGTATCGGCGAGGGTTATCCGATT
>CAYSBD010000004.1:0-42266 GCA_964429175.1 uncultured Marinosulfonomonas sp. | reverse complement strand
ACTGTAAATCCAACCCATCAAAGTCCGAGACTAAACACCTAGACTGTAAAAGCAACTCACAGAAATTAAGATCCTAACAAAAATTCCGGGTTTTTATCCCGCAGTGTGGGTTGCCCCCGAAATTATCGCAATCTCAAGCCCGGATTAACAGCGCATTCCCTAAACCGACCGCTCCACCAGCATTTTTTTAACCTGCGCAATTGCCTTGGCGGGGTTCAAACCTTTGGGGCAAGTGTTGGTGCAGTTCATAATCGTGTGGCAGCGATACAGCTTGAACGGATCATTCAGCTCGTCCAGCCGCTGGCCCTGCGCCTGATCACGGCTGTCGATAATCCAGCGATAGGCATGCAGCAACGCCGCCGGACCAAGGTAGCGATCGGAATTCCACCAATAACTGGGGCAGGATGTAGAACACGAGGCGCACATCACACATTCATACAAACCATCCAGAAGCTTGCGATCCTCAATCGACTGTTTCCACTCTTTTTCGGGCCGCTTGGTTGTGGTTTCCAACCACGGCATAATGCTGGCGTGCTGGGCGTAAAAATTGGTCAGATCCGGGATCAGATCCTTGACCACCGGCATGTGCGGCAAGGGGTAAATCCGAACGTCCCCCCGAACTTCGTCAATGCCGTAAATACAGGCCAGCGTGTTGATGCCGCCAATATTCATCGCACAAGATCCGCAAATGCCCTCGCGGCAAGAGCGCCGGAATGTCAGCGTCGGATCAATCTCGTTTTTGATCTTGATCAGCGCATCCAGAATCATCGGGCCGCAACTGTCCAGATCAACAAAATAAGTGTCGACCTGCGGGTTTTTGCCGTCATCCGGATTCCAGCGGTAAATCTTGAATTTCCGAATGTTTTTCGCGCCTGCGGGTTTGGGCCATGTTTTACCCACAACCATGCGTGAATTTTTTGGGAGCGTCAGTTCAACCATTTGGTGTGCCTATCTCAATCCTGTGGCCAGTTCGGCCTTTATTATACATTCAATCGTGCCGCGCCGCGCCGCGATGTTGACAACGGTTGCAACCGTGTCTGCATCCGGTGTTGTCACAGCGGCGCGGGCCAATGCGAAAATTTCATTGGTGCTGGCATTGTCGATCACACAGTCGCTGTAAGCAGCGGCATTGCGGCCCGGAAATTTATCCACGACAATCGGTGTCACCACGCTTTTGGCGGCTTTGCGCGACGTGTCCTGCACAATATTATCGGTAACGCAGCCGCTCAAGGCAAACAGCGATACTGCCAATATTATTGATCGCATCATGGCCTAATCTCCTTGTAACGACGAACGGATGCTGTCGGCTGATTGCAAAATAAACATCAAACTTCCCGCTAAAATCCGCATCAATAAACCCGCTTTTTAGGCGCAATTTTCTTTAGCTCGATACCGCCATCGGCCTCGCTGGTCAAAGGCGCGGTATGCACGGGACGAAAGCTTAGCTTCACCTCGGGACCATCCACATGGGCCAGCGTGTGTTTGCGCCAGTTTTCATCGTCACGATCGGGATAATCTTCATGGGCATGCGCCCCGCGGCTTTCCTTGCGGGCCTCGGCACCGACGATGGTGGCCATGGCATTTGGCATCAGATTGTCCAGTTCCAGCGTTTCCATCAAATCACTGTTCCAGATCAAAGACCGGTCCGTGACTTTCAAATCATCCATCTTGGCGGCGATGATTGTCATGTTTCTAACACCATCGGACAGGCTTTTGTCGGTGCGGAAAACGGCCGCATCTGTCTGCATGGTTTTTTGCATTTCAAGGCGCAAATCTGATGTCGAAATACTGCCATCCGCATAACGAAACTTGTCAAACCGTTCAAACGACTTATCAATCGAGGCCTGATTCAGCGCCGGATTAGCCGATTTCGGATCAATAATTTCGGCCGCTTTAATCGCCGCAGCACGGCCAAAAACCACCAGATCAATCAACGAATTTGACCCCAACCGATTGGCCCCGTGCACCGAAGCACAGCTGGCCTCGCCCACCGCCATCAGACCGGGCGCGATTGCATCGGGGTTGTCTTTGGTCGGGTTCAAAACCTCGCCCCAGTAATTTGTCGGAATGCCGCCCATGTTGTAATGCACCGTTGGCAGCACCGGAATGGGTTCTTTGGTTAAATCAACGCCGGCAAAAATGCGCGCGCTTTCGGAAATTCCGGGCAGACGTTCGGCCAGTGCTTCGACGGGCAAATGGTCCAGATGCAAAAAGATGTGATCTTTGTTCGGCCCCACCCCGCGCCCTTCGCGAATTTCCAGCGTCATGCAGCGGCTGACCACATCGCGGCTGGCCAGATCCTTGTAGGTCGGCGCGTAACGCTCCATAAAACGCTCGCCTTCAGAGTTGGTCAAATAACCGCCTTCACCGCGCGCGCCTTCGGTGATCAGACAGCCCGATCCGTAAATTCCGGTTGGGTGAAATTGCACAAATTCCATATCTTGCAGCGGCAATCCGGCGCGGGCAACCATGCCGTTGCCATCACCCGTGCAAGTATGCGCAGAGGTGGCGCTGAAAAAGGCGCGCCCGTAACCGCCGGTGGCCAGCACCACCATTTTGGCGTTGAAAACATGCATGGTGCCGTCATCCAGCTTCCATGCGACCACGCCCTGACAGACGCCATCCTCGGACATAATCAGGTCGGTGACAAAATATTCGATGTAAAACTCGGCGTTATGTTTTAGCGACTGGCCATAAAGCGTGTGCAACATTGCGTGGCCGGTGCGATCGGCGGCGGCACAGGTGCGCTGCACAGGCGGGCCTTCGCCATATTCGGTGGTGTGGCCGCCAAAGGGGCGCTGATAAATCGTGCCATCCTCGGTGCGCGAAAAGGGCACGCCGTAATGCTCTAGCTCGTAAACCGCGGCGGGGGCTTCGCGCACCAGATATTCCTGCGCATCCGTATCGCCCAGCCAATCCGAGCCTTTAATCGTGTCATATAAATGCCATTTCCAATTGTCCGGACCCATGTTGGAAAGGCTGGCCGCAATGCCGCCCTGCGCTGCAACGGTGTGGGAACGGGTTGGAAAAACCTTGGTGATGCAGGCGGTTTTCAAACCCTGCTCGGCCATGCCCAAAGTGGCGCGCAAACCCGACCCACCGGCGCCAACAACGATCACATCATAGTCATGCGTTTCATATTCATATGCGGCCATATCGTTGGTTTCCTTTAGGTGCTAAATAAAATTGCAAGTATCGACAGCACCGCAATTACCGACATCGCCCGGCAAAACAGATTGCTCAGAAGCATGATAATTTTATGTTGTTTCGGGTTGGGGATGTAATCATCGATCACCACCTCGAGCCCCAAGGCAAGGTGATAAAATACGGTCACAAAAAACAGCATCGCCACACCGGCATTCCACGGCTGGCGGTAGGTTTGCAGCATTTCTGTGTGCCCGTCACCAAGCGCGCCAATAAAGGTGAACAAAAACACCAGCGATAGCGGGATTAGCACAATCGAGGTAATGCGCTGCAAGCTCCAGTGGCCCAAGCCGCCTTTGTGATCACTAATTCCAAGAAACGGTTTTTTATCTGATGAAGTTGCCATTTATGACCCCGCAAAAACCGCGACACCGACCGAAACCAGTGTTGCAAAAATTGACAAACCAAACACCAGCCAGCCGGTTTTATGCACCTCTGTCATTTCCAGCCCCAGAATCATATCCCAGGCCAAGTGGCGCAAACCGTTAAATAAATGAAACCAAAAGGCCCATAATGATGCCACCAGAATTAACAGCCCCAACCAAGATGTTAGCAACCCGTCAACAAATTCAAAATATGGTGCCCCGATAGCGGCTGCCAGAAACCAAAAAACAATTAAAATCACCGGAAAAGCCATGGCGATGCCGGTGATCCGGTTCAGGATCGACAAAACAGACGTAATTTGCGGGCGATAAATTGTTAAATGCGGCGAGAGCGGCCGATTGTCGTGATTTGCGTCTGCCATTGGATACACCTTTAAGGTTTACTGTCTGTGGCCAGTCTAATATTAATATATTTCCCGATTATAAATACCGGTTTTTATAACAAAGTCACGCGCCATAGCATAATGTTAGCGCAATAATTTGCCCAACCTCATGAATTCCCCCGCTCTGTGATCACATTCTTGCCCCTTGTGATCACAGATATGCCGCCCACAACATCTTTCTCTTAGATTGAGCTAAACGCTCAGTCAAATCGGCATCACCGCCCAATAATCAATATCCAGCAACACATCTGGCAAATATTTACCATCTTCACCACGGAGCGCAAAAGCCTCGCCTTTCGTCGCCACAGTGCGCAACCGGATCAGGCCAACACCGTCCAGATCGGTTTTTGCAACATCCAGAACCTCGGACCAGGCCCGCACCGTATCACCGGCAAAACAGGGGTTGGCATGGGCGCCGGCATTCAGCCCGACAACCATCTGCGCATTGGCCAGCCCGTTAAAACTAAGCGCGCGGGCCAGTGAAATAATATGCCCGCCATAAATCAGCCGCCGGCCATCGGGGCGCGCGCTGGCGTCAAAATGCACCTTGGCCGTATTTTGCCACAACCGCGTTGCCAACATGTGCTCGGCCTCTTCAATCGTCACCCCGTCAACGTGATCAATCTGCTCGCCAATCGCATAATCGCCCAAGCGGTGCGACTCGCCAGCTTGCGCAAAATCATAGGCGCCAAAATTCAACCCATCGGGAATTTTCAGCTGTTCTGCCGAAATAACAGCCGCCAAATCCGGGATCACGGTTTGCGGCGCTTCGCAATCCAGATCGCGTTTTTTCACCATCACCCAACGCACATATTCCAGCACGGTTTCATCACGTTGGTTCAGGCCCTTGGTGCGCACCCAAACCACGCCATTTTTACCGCTGGAATTTTGCTTGAGACCAATCACTTCGCTAACAGATCGCAATGTATCACCAGCCCAGACCGGTGCCAGCCAGCGCAATTCGGCATAGCCCAGATTGGCCACCGCATTCAGTGAAATATCGGGCACGGTTTTGCCAAACACAATGTGAAAGGCAATCAATTCGTCCATCGGTGATGCGGCCAAGCCGCTGTTGCGCGCAAATTCATCTGACGATGCCAACGCATGGCGCGCCGGATAAAGCGCCTGATACAAGGCGCGCTCGCCGCCGGAAATCGTGCGCGGAACGGCGTGCGCGATAACCTCGCCTAGCCTGTAATCCTCAAAAAACCGTCCGCTGCTGGTTTTTTCCATCACTGCTCTCCCAATTTCATCTCGGCTGAATATGGCACCTGAGCCTCTTTTATCACGGCCTGAGCGCAGCGCATCACCCCGTTTTCCGGATCAAAAGCATAAGCCGGATCGCCGTGTAATTCCCAACCCTGACCAAGCGCCGCACTGACTTTATGACAGAATGACGCCGTATCATCGCCCGTTAACAGCCGGTATAATTTCATTGCCCGCCCTCCAGTTTTGCAATTATTTCCGCCTTGGCCAAAATCTGTTTAGCCGTCACAATATGCAGGTTTTCAACGATCTTGCCATCAATCACAGCCACACCTTGGCCCTCGGCCTCGGCCGCCTCAAAGGCTGCAATTTGACGGTGCGACAATTCAATTTCCGCCTCGGACGGCGCAAAGGCCGCGTTGGCCACCGCCAGCTGTGCGGGGTGGATCAGCGTTTTGCCATCAAAACCCATATCGCGGCCCTGCTCGCATTCTGCCTGCAAACCGTCCGCGTCCTTAAAGGCGTTAAAAACCCCGTCAATCGCAACCACCCCATTGGCCCGCGCCGCCAAAAGACACATTTGCAAACTGGTGATTAACGCCAATCGATCGGCCCTGAAACGGCAACATAAATCCTTGGCCAAATCGTTGGTGCCCATCACCATTCCCGTCAGCTGTGGGTGGGCCGCGATTTCGGCTGCATTCATGATGCCCAGCGGTGTTTCCATCATCGCCCAGATCGGCAAATCCCCGACCAGCGCGGCCAAGGCATCAACATCGGCCGCCGAATTTACCTTGGGCAATAAAACCGCATCAGCACCTCTGGTGGCCGCAATATCGGCCGCACCCCAATCGGTATCCAGCGCGTTGATGCGCACGATTTTGGCCCGCTGCCCGTAATCTTTGGCCATAGCCTGCGCCAGCATTTCACGCGCTGCGGATTTTTCGTCAACCGCAACAGCGTCCTCCAGATCAAAAATAATCGCATCCACCGACAAGGTTTGCGCCTTAATCAATGCGCGCTCTTTGGAGGCCGGAATATATAAAACGGATCTGTAAGGGCGCGTGTTTTGTTGCATGATTCTATCTTTCTGTAATATTGTTGCGCAGAACCTATTGTTTTTGTTCGATTACGCAAGCTCAAATTCCATCTGATTCCCACCCAGCCTAGCTTATCGGCTTTGCATCTGTGCCCGTTACGTAGCGTTGCCATAGACGGCAATCCCCTGATTTTCTCGGCCACTTCAAAATTGGCCAAACTGTCGCAGCTGCGCCACAATTGCTTGACGCGCTATAAGAACGGCAATATATTCAATCTGGCGAATATGAAGGAGCGCAGCAATGACAAACAGACCCGCAGATAACTATTCACCGCTTTATTTTCTGGCATCGCTTGGCGCCGGAGGCTTGGCTGCCAGTTTTTACATGTATTTTTTATTCTGGATACCCAGCCCCGATCAGCCCGTTACGGTATTTGAAGATATTGCGGCCGCATTTGGCCAAGGCGACATCATGATGCAAGCCATGATTGTGATTGTGATGGCCGCGATTGCGATCCTTGCTTACCTGAATATCAGCTACCTGATCTGGAACCTGAAAGCCTACAGCGCCTTTAAAAAAACCGAGGCCTACAAAAAGCTGCGCAATTCCAACGCCGAAACCACGCTGTTGGCCATGCCTTTGGCCATCGCCATGAGCATCAATGTCGGCTTTATCATCGGCATGGTTTTTGTGCCCGGCCTTTGGAGCGTGGTTGAATATTTGTTCCCTCTGGCCATGATCGCCTTTGGTTTGACCGGCTGGCTGGCCTTGCGTCTTATCGGCGATTTTCTGGGTCGGGTTCTGTCACAGGGCGGGGTTTTTGATGATACCGGAAATAATTCATTCGCCCAGCTTTTGCCGGTCTTTGCGCTATCAATGATCGGCGTTGGTTTTGCCGCCCCCGCCGCCATGAGCACCAACACCATTGCCGCCGGCATCAGCTTGATCGGCTCAACTTTCTTTGGTGTTGCGGCGATTATTTATCTTGTTGTGGCCGCCAGTGTTGCCTTTAATTCTATGCTTCGCCACGGCACAGCAAAAGAAAGCAGCCCGACCATTCTGGTGCTGGTGCCGGTCATGACGGTGCTGGGTATTTTGTTCATGCGTCAGAATTTAGGGCTGGATTCCACATTCGGAACCGAACAGGCCAGCACCGATAATCTAATGTTTCTAACCCGGCTGCTGGCCGTTCAGGCTGTGTTCTTGCTGTTGGGTCTGGCGCTGATGAAACACCATGGTTATTTCAAGGATTTTGTCTTTGGCAATAAAACCTCGCCGGGATCCTACGCGCTGGTTTGCCCCGGTGTTGCGCTGTCGGTGATGCTGCATTTCTTTATGAACAAAGGGCTTGTTACAGCAGGCATCATCGATAAGTTTTCGCCCGCATTCTGGATTATCGTGTTGATTGCTATGGCTTTCCAGCTGGCTATGGTCGCTCTGGTATTTCGTCTGAACAAACAACACTTCGGCACAACCAAGCCTGCCGGTGCGGTTCCGGCTGAATAATAAATCATTGCTGCGGGCGGCCTGAATGGCTGCCCGCACTTGCATAAACCCCGCTGCTGTCGCAATATGAATTTGCAAACAGGAGTGCTGATAATGACCGCTGATAATGACCGCCACGCGATGAAGATGGCCAAAAAGAAAATTGCCCGCGATAAAATCATGGAGACCAAAACCGACCAAAAGGGCCTGATCATTGTGCATACCGGCAAGGGCAAGGGCAAATCCTCGGCCGCTTTCGGAATGATTTTTCGCTGCATTGCCCATGATATGAAATGCGCCGTGGTGCAATTTATCAAGGGCGGGATGTCCTCGGGCGAGCGCGAATTGATCGAGGCTAAATTCTCCGAGACTTGTGAATTTTACGCCATGGGCGAAGGTTTCACTTGGGAAACGCAGGATAAATCTCGCGACATCGAAATGGCGGCGGCGGCTTGGGAAAAGGCCAAGGAAATGATCCGTAATCCGGCCAATAAAATGGTGCTTCTGGACGAAATCAACATTGCTTTGCGTTATGATTATATTGCGCTTGCCGAGGTGGTTGAATTTCTGAAAACTGAAAAGCCGGCAATGACCCATGTGGTTTTGACGGGGCGCAATGCCAAGGCCGATCTGATCGAAATCGCCGATCTGGTCACAGAAATGGAGCTGGTAAAACACCCGTTCAGATCCGGCATCAAAGCCCAGATCGGGGTCGAGTTTTAAAACTTCGGTTAACTAATTATTAACCATGCTTGCCCATGTTGTTTTCAAAACAATCATGAGGTGTGCAATGTTGCGATCAATTATTTTTGCCATAATATCCGTTAGCTTTCTGGCATCTTGCGACAGCCCGCATCCTGCATTTATGGGTGTGGAAAAACAGGAAATTACGGTTCAGGGCAGCACTTTTCATGTGCGCATTAAAGAACATATCGTCACCGCTACCCGCACAAATTTTGAACGCGTCCCGAAAATTGGCGACACCTTTCCAAAGGCCAAAATCGCGATGGAGCAGGCCAGCGGTTGCAAGGTGATCCCGAATTCCATGCGCGGCGATCCAGCGGTGATGGTGGCTAAACTGAACTGTTACTAACGCGCCAACGCCACCAACCTTGCCCGCGCCGAATTTGATTTCGGCACCCACAAACCCCGCTCGATCGCCTCATCCAGCCGCTGCGCAATTTCGCGCAAAGCAGGTGCATTGTGGTTGGCAATAAATTCCCGCGTGTCGTCATCTTCCAGAAATGCAGTGTAAACCAGATCAAAATGATGCCCCCGCACAGCGCCCGTCGTGGCGGCAAATGCAAACAGATAATCCACCGTCGCGGCCATTTCAAACGCGCCTTTATAGCCGTGACGCTTCACCCCGTCGATCCACTTCGGGTTCACCACACGGCTACGCACAACGCGGCCGATTTCATCTTCCAGCGTGCGAATTACCGGACGTTCGGGGCGCGAATGATCATTGTGATAAATCGGCCGATCCCGCCCCTGAAGCGTTGAAACAGCCGCCGCCGCCCCGCCCTCGAATTGATAATAATCGTCACTGTCCAAAATATCATGCTCGCGATTATCCTGATTTTGCACAATCGCCTCGGTTTGCCCCAGACGCGCTTCAAATCCCTCGCGATCCTTCACACCATCGGCATCCTTGCCGTAAGCATAGCTGCCCCACTCCAGATAAGCCTCGGCCAAATCCGCCTTATCGGCCCACAATCGCTCGTCAATCATCGCCTGCAATCCCGCCCCGTAAGCCCCCGGTTTGGCGCCAAACACCCGCGCCGCCTGCCCGTCTTGGCCAAATCGCGCCGCAGCGGGGTTCAAATCTGCCGGCTCATCCAGCGCCATAACGGCCCGCGCCGCACTATCAACCAGCGCGATCAATTGCGGAAATGCATCGCGGAAAAAACCGGAAATACGCAAAGTCACATCCACACGCGGGCGGCCCAAAACACCCTGCGGCAAAACCTCAAAACCCGTCACCCTCCGGTTTGCGCTATCCCATTTTGGCTTCACCCCCATCAACGCCAAACACTGCGCAATATCATCCCCGCCGGTGCGCATATTGGCGGTGCCCCACGCGGTTAGCAGCATCGTGCGCGGCCAGTCACCGTGGGTTTGCAAATGCTTTTCAATCAATAAATTGGCCGATTTCCAGCCCAAGGCCCAAGCCGTCGGCGTTGGCACAGCACGACTGTCGACGCTGAAAAAATTGCGCCCTGTCGGCAAGACATCCAGCCGTCCTCGCGTGGGCGCGCCGGATGGCGCCGGGGCGACGAATTGCCCTGAAAGGGCGGTGAGAAGCCCCGTTTCCTCGGCCAGACCACAGCCCTTTACACAGGGCAAAACACTATTTTTCACATGATCCAATACGGCCAAAGATTGCGGCCCGACAGCATCGCAATCATCATCCAACATCCTTGCGGCCAGCATTTCCAACCGCTCAATCACATCCCCATTGCTACGCCAGTTATCGTCACAAACAGCCACTAAAATCTCCGGTCTCGGCCCAACCCATTTTTCAGCCATATCAGCATCCAGCGGATCAAAACCCAAACCTAAATCCTGCGAAATCGCCCGTATCAAAGACGCATCTTTCCCCTTGCCCTGCTCTCGCGGCACCCGAACCAGCGCCTGCACCAAATCGCGCTGCAACCGCCCCGTCGGAGACTGGCCGAACACATGCAACCCATCCCTGATTTGCGCCTCTTTCAGCTCGCATAAATAAGCATCCAACTTGGCCAAATCACCATCATCATCCGAACCCGTCAGGCCCGCATCTTCGCCCAATCCCGTCACCGAGGTCAGCGATAAAATTTCACGGCGTAAATATTTTATCCGGCGCGGATCCACCCCGGCGGCCTCGTAATATTCATCCACCAACGCCTCTAGCTCTTTCATCGGCCCATAGCTTTCGGCGCGACTCAAAGGTGGTGTTAAATGATCAATAATTACCGCCTGCGCACGGCGTTTTGCCTGCGTGCCTTCGCCCGGATCATTCACGATAAACGGATAAATATGCGGCATTGGTCCCAAGGCAACTTCCGGCAGGCAAGTATCCGACAACGCAAGCGCCTTGCCGGGCAGCCACTCCAGATTTCCGTGCTTGCCCATATGCACGATCGCATGCGCGCCAAACTGGTGACGCAGCCAAAAATAAAACGCCAGATAATTATGCGGCGGCACCAGATCGGGGCAATGATATGTTTCGGTTGGCTCAATGTTATATCCGCGCGCCGGTTGCAGCCCGACCACCACATTTCCAAACTGTAAAACCGACAGCGAAAAATAGCCGCAATCAACTTCACCCGCCGTATAAAATGGATCCTGCTCGGGCTTGCCCCAACGCGCCTCGATCTTTTCACGCACCGCCCACGGCAGCTGGCCATATGAAATCTGGTAATCGGCAAAACCCATCTGCACGCCGCCGGTTTTTTGCGCACGATCCGTTAGCCAATTTGTCGGACCGGCCAGAATCTGCTGCATCAAATCATCACTGTTTTCAGGCAGATTTGAAACCGAATACCCATGTTCCGCCAGCAATTTCAAAACATGCACGGTTGATGCGGGCGTGTCCAAGCCAACGCCATTGGCAAGCCTCCCGTCCTTATTCGGATAATTCGCCAACACCAAAGCAACCTTGCGATTACCCACCTGAACCCGCCGCAATTTCACCCAGTTCGCCGCCAATTCAGCCACAAACGTAATCCGGTCACCGCGGGCGCGATAGGCCGCAATCGGGCACTCGGTCGCCGCATCGAAATAGGCCTCGCCCTTAAACGAAATTGCCCGACTTAAAATGCGCCCGTCAACCTCGGGCAGCGCCACGTTCATGGCAATATCGCGGCCCGATAAACCTGTCAGCCCGTCCTCCCACGCTTCCTCGGACGAGGCCGCAAGCACGACCTGAAAAACCGCAGAACTTCTCGCGGCCGGCATCGTGAGGGGGTTCAATGCCCCCGTGCCCGCCGTGCGATGCTCTCCTTGGTGGGGCGACCCAACCGCAAATGATGTGCAATTCAAGATCACTTCGGGCGGGGCGGCCAAGAATATTTGCTCTAGCGTGGCCACCGAAACGGGGTCTTTCAATGAGGCCACAAAGATCGGCAAAGGGTTCAAGCCCTGATGTAATAATGCCTTGACCATCCGGTTAATCGGGTGCAGCCCGGCACCCTGAACCAAGGCCCGATAAAAGATCAACGGCACCACCGGCGCGCCATCTTTCCAATGCACCTGCGCGGCGGACAAATCGGCCACACCGGCGCCGGGCCAATAAACCCCGGCCCGCAACAAAGGCTGTGCAGCGGCAGGTTTTTCGCCCCCCTCCAGCATGGCCTTGGCATAGCTTAACAATCCGCTGGCATTTTGCGGACCGCCCTCGACCAAATAAGCCCAGAGCGCATCGTAATCGGCCCGCGAAACCGTCGAAAGACGCCACAGATCAGGGTCTGGTTTATCATCGCCCGGCAGGGCCACAAACGCCACACCGGCATCATGCAAATGCGCTGCGTATTGTTCCAGCCCGTATTTCCAATACCCCATCCCGCCCAGCACCCGCGCGATGACCAGCCTGGATTTCGCCGCGCAGTTTTCGATATGCAAATCGACCGACATCGGGTGTTGCAAATGCACTAAATTGGCCAGCCGCAAACTTGGGGCAGCCGCCATTTCCGCCCGCGCCTGAGACAGCGCCGCCAGTTCCGTATCGGCCGCCGAAATAAACACGACATCCGCCGGCGTTTGGCCCAGATCAACGGGTTCTTGGCCGTCATCAATACTGCCCGGAGTTGCTGCGAGTAGATGCATCAGAGCTGCTTTTCCATAAAAATACTGGTTTTTGTTGCGGCGTAATTACCGAAGGGCTGACACAAAGAAAACCCGTGCCGATCATAAAATTTACGCGCGCTGTGCAGCAAATTACCGGTTTCAAGTTTTAGCACCGATAGGTTCAGGCTGCGTGCGTGGTCTTCGGTTTGGCGCATTAAGGCATCGGCCACGCCTTTGCCGCGCGCGATTTCGGACACGAACATCGATTTCAATTCGCCATATTCGGTTTTGTCGACCAATGCACCGCAGCCAATCGTGCAAGCCCCCTCGCGTGCAACAAAAAAATGCACGTCGGGGGCGCAGAGCGCGTCAATTGACAGGTAATGGTTGTCTGCCTCTGCAAACAGGCTTTGCATCAAGCCATGGCTGGCCTGCAAAAGCGCCGTTGCTTGCGGATCGCGCGGATCGGCTGACTCAATCCGCAAGATCAAACGGTTAACCCCTTTGAGATTTGCGCCTGATCCATCCCCGCCTGACCAATCACCACCAGCGTTGTGCCACGGGGTTCATCCGCTGCAAGCGGGCGGTCAAAATAGCTGTCCACACGCGGCCCAACGGCCTGAACCGTCAGGCGCATCGGCTTGCCTGCAACGGCAACAAACCCCTTGAGGCGCAGAATATTATTGTCGCGGATCACCTGCGTTACGGTTTTGATAAAGGCCGGCACATCGGCGATTTCGCCCATATTCACGGCAAAACTTTCGAACGCCTCATGGCCATGTTCATGCGCGTGATCGTGGTGGTGATCACCGCCGTCATCGTGATCGTGGTGATGGTGATGCACCTCGTGACGTGACCCCAAATCGGTCTCGGCCGCGGTGCCTTGGCCCAGCAAAACATCCACCGGCAACGCGCCCATCGTTGCCTTGATCACCTGCACACCATCACGCGAATTTTTGCGCAAATCAACCACCAGTTCCGCCGCTTCAACATCGGTTAACAAATCGGATTTATTCACCACAATCATATCGGCACAGGCGATCTGATCCTCGAACAATTCCGACAGCGGCGTTTCATGATCAAGGTTATCATCCTGCGCACGCCGGGCGTCAACGGCCGCAACATTATGGGCGAATTGCCCGTCAACCACAGCCCTTGCATCGACCACGGTAACCACGCCATCCACCGTTACTTTTGTGCTGATTTCGGGCCAGTTAAAGGCACGCACCAAGGGTTGGGGCAGCGCCAGACCCGAGGTTTCAATCACGATATGATCCGGCGGCGTTTCGCGCTCCAGCAGCTTTTGCATCGTCGGGATAAACTCATCGGCCACGGTGCAGCAGATGCAGCCATTCGACAGCTCTACGATATCTTCATCATTGCAGGCCGCATCCCCGCAGCCTTTGATAATATCGCCATCCACCCCCAGATCGCCAAATTCGTTAATAATCAGGGCAATGCGCATGCCGTTTGCATTTTCCAGCATATGGCGGATCAGAGTGGTTTTACCAGCGCCCAGAAAACCGGTCACAACTGTTGCGGGTATTTTTGCGGCCATGATTTTGGCTCCTGTCAGAATGAATGGCAGAACTCCGGCAAAGCGCACCCTGCCGGAGTTTATTAACTACAGTTAATGTTGTAATTTGCGAACAGGCAAGCCGGTTCAGGCCGCTTGAAACAATCGCGGCGTCACAAGGCCGGTTTTCTCCAGCTGACCCAGTGATCTTTTCAGTGATTTCGCAGCCGCCAAAACGGCCAGACCAATCAGAGGCTCAAGCAGGATAACCAGCAAATACGCAGCACTAAAGGCCAGCACAGCTGCCACATTTTCGGCGCCAAAACCCTGACCGTAAAATGCCCAGAACATCACCCAGGCCACAATCCCGCCCTGATAAGCCGCCGAAAGCGCCAAGACCTGGCTGTATTTCAGATCAACATAGGCCGTATCCGTTTTGATGATTTTATTGGCCAAAAAGCCAAGCGCAAATAGCGGCACCAGCAATGTTGTCAGGTTCATGCCCAGCTGCGGCAAGTCACCGGGGGCAAAAAGCACACCTTGCAACAACAACCCAGCGGCCAGACCAATCGCGGCCGGCGCGATGCCAAACAGCAAAAACAGGGTCGAGCCAAGGATGAAATGCACCTCGGACACACCGACCGCATAATGCGGCAAGATTTGAAAAAAGAAAAACACCAAAACGGTGCTAAAAACAGCGCGCGCCAGCAGCGATCCCGCGCCTTTTTCACGCACCGCATCGATACTAAGTTTCAACGCGTATCCAGCCGCGCCAGCAGCCGTTGCGTAGCTTAGCACCAGTTTTGCGCCATCAACGATTCCGGGTTCAATATGCATAGTCATTCTCCTAAATCCTGTCACACCCGACAGGTTGGTTACGGTTAATGTATGGCCGGTCTCCTGGCTTGCGAATCAAAGCGCCGTGTCACCTTCCCGGGGGCTAACCCAGTGGTAAATCGACAGGCACTCATCGCTTACAGTCGCGGGGGCGGCTGTGGCATTTGGGCCCGAATTGGGTCCCCATCACCACATTCCCAGTTTCATCCCCGAACGCTTTTGCGCCCATGCGGGGAACCTTACAAAGCCTCTTTGCAGCCAACTGTGCGATCAGGTCAAGCGATATTGCGACATCTTTTACAAAATAAACGCCTCCCAAATTTAGCACGGCAGGGTTTTAAAATGGCAATATCTTGTGGATAACTTACCCTGTTACGCCAGATACTGGGGTTATTCGTTGACTTGGTGTTTGATAATTAGGCAATCTGCAAAGGTTAAGGAATCAGAAACGGTAATAATCTTTTGCGATTTTCCAAACTCAGATTGAATGGCTTCAAAAGCTTCGTTGACCCGACCGATCTGCTGATCAGCGACGGGCTGACGGGGGTGGTCGGGCCAAACGGCTGTGGTAAATCCAACCTGCTCGAGGCGCTGCGCTGGGTGATGGGTGAAAACCGCCCCACCGCCATGCGCGGCGGCGGCATGGAGGATGTGATCTTTGCCGGTGCCGCCAGCCGTCCGGCGCGCAACTTTGCCGAAGTCTCGATCACGATTGATAATTCCGACCGTTTGGCGCCGGCCGGATTTAACGATTCCGACACGCTCGAGGTCACGCGCCGCATCACCCGCGACGCCGGTTCTGCCTACAAGGCCAACGCCAAAGACATGCGCGCGCGCGATGTGCAGATGCTGTTTGCCGATGCCTCGACCGGATCGCATTCACCGGCTTTGGTGCGCCAGGGCCAAATCAGCGAATTGATCAACGCCAAGCCAAAATCGCGCCGCCGCATTTTAGAAGAAGCCGCCGGTATTTCCGGCCTGTATCAGCGCCGCCACGAAGCCGAATTGAAACTGCGCGGCACCGAAACCAATCTGGCGCGGGTTGATGATGTGATCGAGCAGCTGGCAAATCAGCTGGCTCAACTGGCCCGCCAAGCCCGGCAAGCGGCGCGATATCGCACAATCGGCGACGAGCTGCGAAAATCCGAAGGCCTGCTTTTGTATCGCCGCTGGAAAGAAGCCGACGAGGCCCGCGCGCAAACCCAAACCGAATTAACCGAGCGCACAAAACTGGCCGCACAAGCCGAGGGTGCCGTGCGAACCGCAACCAAAACCCGCGAGAGCAGCGAAGAAAAGCTGCCTAGTTTACGCGAAGAAGAAGCGATTGCAGCGGCGGTTTTGCAACGTCTGACCGTGCAACGCGACACGCTGAAAGCCCGGGAAACCCAAGCCTTGCAAATGATCGAGGCGCTGACATCGCGGATCAGCCAGCTGGCGCGTGATATGGAGCGCGAAGCCGAGTTGAACAAGGATGCCGGCGAAACCATCGCGCGGCTGGAATGGGAGCAGGAACAGATTTCCAAAGCCAGCCAAGGCCATGATGCGCGGCTGCAAAATGCCGGCGAGGAATCCAGCGACGGGGCCAATATTTTGCAGGAACGCGAAGCGGCGTTGGCGCAGCTTACCGAAGATGTGGCGCGCTTGGCCGCACGGCATCATTCGGCGCAGCGTTTGCAAGAAGACAGCCGCAAAACGCTTGCTAAAAACGAGGCCGAAGCGATGCGCGCGCGCGAAACTGTGGCAAGCTCAAAGGAGATGTTGGCCCGCTCGAGTCAGGATTTTGAAGCCGCCAAAGCCGTGCAAATTACAGCCGGGGCCGAGGCCGAGGCCGCCGAAACCGCGCTGCTTCAAGCCGATGATGCGCGCGCGGCCGCCCAAGCGCACGAAGCCGATGCGCGCGCGCAACGAAGCGAGGCCGAGGGCGAGGCAAACGCGCTGCGTGCCGAGGTGGGGGCGCTGGTCAAACTGGTTGATCGCGACACAGCCCAAGGCGGGCAGGTTCTGGATGTTTTGCAAGTTCAATCCGGTTATGAAAAAGCGTTGGGGGCCGCGCTCGCCGATGATCTGCGCGCACCCGAGGTTGGGCCGAAAGGTGCCTCGGGCTGGGCGGTTTTGCCGGCTTATCCGGTTTCCCAAACTCTGCCTGACGGCATCAGTTCTTTGACCAATTATGTCACTGTTCCCGAAGTTTTGGCGCGCCGCATGGGTCAGATCGGGCTAGTAAATGCCCAAGACGGTGCCCGCCTGCAAGCCGATTTGAAACCCGGTCAGCGCCTTGTCAGTCTTGAGGGTGATTTGTGGCGCTGGGATGGTTTTCGCGCCGGTGCCCAAGACGCCCCGAGCGCGGCTGCGTTACGGTTGCAGCAGTTAAACCGCTTGGTTGAATTAAAACGAGATTTAGAGGAAGCCCGCGCCAAAGCGGATGGCACCGCGCTGGCCCATGATTTATTATCAAGTGAATTGAAGCGCTTAACCACCGAGGATCAGCAGATGCGCGAGGCGAGGCGAATGGCCGACCGTGCTGTTTCGGATGCCAACCGCGCATTATCAAAGGCCGAATCCGATAAAAGTATCGCAGCAGGCAAGCTTGAAAATCTTGGCCTTGCGGTGGCCCGTTTTGAGGATGAGGCAACGGCGGCGCGGCGGCGTTTGCGTGAGGCCGATAATGCTGTGGCTGGTTTGGCGGATCTGGGCACGGCACGCGGCGAAGTTGAAGACACCAAAATGACGGTCGAGGCCGCGCGGATTACCATGATGAGCAAGCGATCTGCACTTGACGAATTGCGCCGCGAGGGCGAGACCCGCACCAAGCGGCGTCAGGAAATTACCAAAGAAGTTTCCGGCTGGAAGCACCGCTTGGAAACAGCCGAAAAGCGCATTTCCGAATTAAACACCCGCAAAGCTCAATCGCAAAGCGAGCTAAAAGAGGCCAGTGCCGCGCCCGAGGAAATTGCCGCCAAGCGTGACGAGCTATCGGATGCGATCGCGGATGCCGAAAAACGCCGCCGCCAAGCCGCTGATAATTTGGCCGAGGCTGAAACCGGTTTGCGCGACGCCGTTGGCATTGAACGCGACGCCGAGCGCAGCGCGTCCCAAGCCCGAGAAGCGCGCGCACGATCCGAGGCCCGTGCCGATGCGGCCAAGGAAACCGTAGCATATGCCGCCGAAAGGATTAACGAGGAGCAGGAAACAACGCCGCAAGAATTGCTTGGGGATTTGGACGCCGATCCTGATAAAATGCCGACATCCGAAAATATCGAGACCAATGTGAACCGTTTGAAACGTCAACGCGATGCACTGGGTGCGGTGAATTTGCGGGCCGAGGAAGATGCGCGCGAAGTTCAACAAGAACACGACACGCTGTTGGGTGAAAAAACCGACCTCGAGGAGGCAACGAAGAAGCTGCGCAGCGGGATTTCCAGCTTGAACCGAGAGGGCCGCGAGCGGTTGTTGACCGCATTCGAGCAGGTGAATTCTAATTTCGGTCTGCTGTTCAATCACCTGTTTGGCGGCGGCGAGGCCAAGCTGGTTTTGGTGGAAAGCGATGATCCGCTTGATGCAGGTTTGGAAATTATGTGCCAGCCTCCGGGCAAAAAACTGTCGACGCTTTCGCTGCTTTCCGGTGGCGAACAAACCCTGACCGCGCTGGCCCTGATTTTTGCTGTTTTTCTGGCCAACCCTGCCCCGATCTGTGTGCTCGACGAGGTTGATGCGCCGCTGGATGACGCCAATGTCACGCGGTTTTGTGACATGCTGGATGAAATGACGCGCCGCACCGATACGCGGTTTTTGATCATCACCCACCACGCCGTGACGATGGCGCGCATGGACCGTTTGTTCGGCGTGACCATGGGCGAGCTGGGGGTTAGTCAGCTGGTGAGTGTTGATTTGAAAAAGGCCGAGTCTCTGGTGGCTTAAGGCGGTGGTGGCTTAAGGCGGTTTTTTTTGCCAAGCGCAGCTAACACGTTGTCCGTTTATCGACAATGATATCGGTTATGCGGGGACCATTAGCGATTAAATAACGATATTGGTGATCGTTGCGCGGCGTTTTGCAGTAACATCAGCGCCATGTGGCTGCCGTCTGTATTTACATTCAGGGCCTGAATATCGGCGCGCAATAGAAACAGACGTGTCAAATCTTCTTGCTTTTCTTCTGTCGCAAACTGCTTGATCCCCTCATCGCCAAAGGCCGCGCGCGCCTTGTCTTTAAAGGTTTCCAGCTGCTTATCCAAATCAAGTGCACCAAATGATCGCGGCAGGTTAAAAGCCGTCTCAAATACTTTTCGCAAAGGCGGATTTCCCATCACGCTAAACCACATGGTGTCTTCTGCGATATCTTTTCCGGCAATTTCTGACAGGTCCCGGTTTAACCCCAGCGCAAGACGAAAGTTTTCATTTTGATTGCCAACGGCAACTTCAAACTGGCGCTCTTTGAATGACGCCGTGATTTTCGTAGCAAAGTCACTTAAGCTTGTATTTGGCGCCGCAAAATCCCCGAAACCAAAGGCTTTGGACATCTCTAGATAACGCTTGTCCGATAACTTATTTGCTAAAGCATCATCGTTAATCGTGCCGTCCTCAAGCACCTTTCGAATAAAGAATTTATTGTTGATATCATCCCCAAGACCAAAGGCGCCCAAGGCAACTTTCAACATAGTATAGTTGGAAACCAAATCTTCGGCGGTTTTGATCTTGGAAATATTTTCCTCAAAATATTTGACTTGGCGGTCCACCTCGGGCGATTTTGCATGAGCGTCTTTCTGACTTTCGATAGTTCGGGTCAGAAATGACCAGCCGGCAAAACCGCCAAAGGGAACGACAGGCTGAAACATCAGACACTGTCCGCCGCAAGCAACCGTTCTTCGCGGGGCAATAATCCGCGAAGCGCTTTGAGAGCCTGATAGTATTGACCGGCCAAAACCTCATCGGATGCGGTCGTTAATAATGTGCGGCTATCATGATCGGTCAACACCTGACTTAACTGCTCGATCCCGCGCAAAAGTTGTAGTTTTGCGTCATCTTTTCCGGCGTCACCAGACAACACCAGCTGGGTAATGTAACAAACCCTGCGCACCGGCGTGTTGACTTCTTCTGGATGGATCGCATCACGAAGCCGCAGGATATTGGCATTGGGTGTGACGATAGACAGACGACTGCGCCGGTCACCATTTTCAATCACCGCACCATTGATCAGCACACGCTCTTTCGGCCCGAGCTTTAAAACAAGACCCCCCATCATACACCTGCCCGGTGACGTAGGCCGCCCATAATGGTTGTGTTGATCTCGATCAGCACATCAACAGAATCGTCGCCTTTCAGGACTTTGTTTGTGTGCTGCGCTGTGAATTCATAAAGATAGAAAATCCGGCCGCGCAAGGCATCGGGCAGATCATTATCGCCATCGGCAACATCGACTGCCAGAATTGTCCATAATTTTACATTATCATGCAAGGCGCTGGCCAGATTGCTAAAGTTGGCACCACCTGAGGCAAATGATTTCAGGCGGTGGGTTATGCGGGCAAAGGCATCATATTCATTGCCGCGCGGGGTGCGTATTGGGGCTGCTGTATTGGAGTAGGCCGTTTTGGCCATGCTAAAAGCGTTCATGTCATTACCTTTCAATGACAGGGGTGTCAGAACGCGGGTTTTACCGCGGCGAAAGGGGCACCAGTTCCGGTGCCCCGCTCACTTGCGTTATCTGAATAGTGACAGAATCGATTGCGGTGACTGATTTGCAATCGACAGCGCCTGAACGCCCAGCTGTTGCTGAACCTGCAAGGCCTGCAGACGGGCTGATGCCGCCTCCATATCTGCATCCACCATCGAGCCGATACCGGATTTAAACGAATCCGTTAGCTGGCTGATAAAATTGCCCTGAATTTCAATACGGCCCTGCGCCGAACCAAAATTGGCCGCCGAGTTAATTGACGCATTGATCAGCATTTCAATATTATCAAGTGCAGCGTTGGCACCCGTGGTTGTGCTTACGTCCATTGCATCTAAACCGAACAGACCCCCGGATGCTTCTCCGCCGCTGTTACCTGCCACTGCAAAGTTTGCGCTGGCACCGTTATTGTCCACCTTCAGCGACCATTGGCCATTGGTAGCCTGAACGGCCTGCGTTGTGATATCGGCATTACCACCTCCATCAATTGCCATCTTCAAACCTTTGGCAACATCCTCCATGGTTTCGCCTTTGCCGGCGATATAATCAAAAGAAGATGAGCCAATAGTAACCTTATAGCTATCGCCTTCGACCACTGCGGCGCTGGTGGACAGTGCAATATTTTCAGCACGTTCCGCGATATCACCACTGGCGGCCGGCGTAACGGCCGTGCCATTCAGCGCCGTGATCTGGCTACTCCCGGCGCCGGTGCCGGTGGCTGCGGCAATCGACAAGCCTTCAAAGCTACGGGCAGAACTGATAGTCAAATCCCCCGCCGCGGCCGACGCTGTAACGCCTTCAAGACCAAGCGCGTTGATAGCACCGGCGAAATGGCTGGCGGCATCGTCTACTGCTGCCGAGGCCGCGGTATAGCTCAGCTCAACCCCGCCAACGGTTACTGTTGCGGTATCACCGATAGCCCATGTGCCTGAAAATGATACAACCCCGGTTTTAGCTGTGTTGGCAACAGCAGCAGCGCTGGCTGTGCCATTCGAAGCCAAAGAGGCGCCCGAACCAAATACCCCGGCATCTGTGCTCAAGTCTTGTCTGCCAACTGTAATATTGGATGCGGTGACGGTGCCATCATTAGAACGATCCAGCGAGGACAGGATATTCATGTCTGCTGTGCCAGACAGCATATTCAGGCCATTGAACTGTGCGGCCCCGACAACCGAAGAAATCTGATCACGCAAAGCTGAAATATCGGTCTGGATTTTGCTGCGATCAACATTTTCTTCCTGTGCCGCAACAATTTTGCCTTTCATATCGGTCAACAAATCGGTCACCGTTTCCGAAGCCTGCCGGGCAACCGCCACAGTCGAGTTACCCAAGGAAAGGCTGTCGGAAATCGCCTTGAAACCGGCAACATCGGATTCCATCACCTTGGAAATGGCCCAGATCGCCGAGTTGTCCTTGGCCGAAGAAATCGATTTACCCGTCGAAATCTCGTTCTGGATACCGCCAAGGTTTGAATTGATTGATTTCAGTGTTTGCAGCGCAACCATGGCGCTGTTGTTTGTCAGAATACTGGACATAATATTGTTCCTTAATCCATACGGCGCTTTTGCACCGAGTTATATTTACCGCCGTTTGCGGGCAGTGTTCGGCGTCTTTCTGACGATTACGATTTCAGGATTTGCAAAACCGTGCCACCTCGCATGAGATGCAAGTCAGACTTTGCCTTCAAATCCCTAACAGTATCCTAATTTGACCAACCGACTTAACGACCATTTGAATCAATGCCGCGCAATATCACTGGCGGATCTGTTTTATCGGCGCAGGATTTATAGATTAGCCTTCATAAAAAAACCCCGCCGAGGGTACGGCGGGGCAAGTGAGTGCGCTGCAGTCAGGCTACAGGCACAGGCGGTATTTTTGTTCGTATTTTATTAATTCGGATGCTCGGCCATTTCCGCACGGATCTGCTGGCGCAGCAAATCAATCGGAACCTTTTTGCCGTCGCGCTTAAAGCACCAATAGGTCCAGCCGTTACAGCTGGGCGCGCCCTCCAGATGGGCGCCAACCTGATGGATCGAGCCTTTAACATCATCGCCGATCAAAGTGCCATCGGCCCGCACCCGAACCTTGTGGCGCTTGTTCATTGAATATAGCTCGTCACCCGGATTTAACATTCCACGCTCAACCAGCTGACCAAATGGCACACGCGGCTCGGCACGTTTGGCGGTGGTAACTTTCAGGCTTTCCTTGTCGAATTTGCGAATGTTGGAAATGCGTTTGGCGGCAACTTTGCGGTAGGCCTCCTCGCGCTCGATGCCGATAAATTCACGGCCCAGCTTTTTGGCCACAGCGCCGGTGGTGCCGGTGCCAAAGAACGGATCCAGAATAACATCGCCCGGATTTGTGCTGCCCACGATAATACGGTGCAACAGGCTTTCGGGTTTTTGGGTCGGATGGGCCTTTTCGCCAGCCCCGTTTTTCAAACGCTCGTGACCAGTGCAAATCGGCAGCACCCAGTCGCTTCGCATCTGGATACCCTCGTTCAGCGCTTTTAGGGCGTCGTAATTAAAGGTGTATTTGCTGGCCTGCTCTTTGCTGGCCCAAATCATGGTTTCATGCGCGTTGGTCAATCGCTTGCCGCGAAAATTCGGCATCGGGTTGGTTTTGCGCCAAACCACGTCGTTCAAAATCCAGAAACCCTGATTTTGCATCTCGGAACCAACACGAAAAATATTGTGATACGATCCGATCACCCAAATCCCGCCATGCGGTTTTAGCAACCGGCGCGCAGCCTTTAGCCATTTTTTTGTAAACCGGTCATACGCGGCAAAGGATGCAAACTGATCCCACGCATCATCCACCGCATCCACCTTGGAATTGTCGGGCCGATGCAGATCGCCGCGCAATTGTAGGTTGTAGGGAGGGTCCGCAAATATCATATCGACCGAGCCGGCGGGCAAGCTGTTCATCACCGCGACGCAATCGCCATCAAGGATTTCATTCAAAGGCAATTTTTCAGCCGCTTTTGTCGTGGTTTTTATCGTCATTTTCCGCCTCATGATCGGCGCTTTGATGCGCTCGTTGATTAAGGCCAAGATGATTCAAAAGTGATTCGCAGTCAATTTCTTTTTTGAATCAATAGGTTAAAAAAACATCTTGCTACAACATCTTGTGGACAGGTTTGAACGAACGCCTATGATGTGGGGTCACCCCCAATTCTTGTAGTGCTTTTAAATGCACAGCCGTCGGATAGCCTGCATTTTTCTCCCAGCCATAGCCCGGATACTGTTGCGCCAAATCCACCATAAGGCGATCACGGCATGTTTTGGCCATAATCGAGGCGGCGGAAATCGAAACCGATTTGGCATCCCCCTTGATCACCGCCTGCGCCGAAATGGTCAAACCGCGCGGGATCATATTGCCGTCGATCAATAAATGATCCGGCGTTTTTGCCAAACCGGCCACGGCACGCTCCATCGCAAGATGCGAGGCGCGCAAGATATTCAGCTCGTCAATTTCCGCCACGGTTGCGTGGGCAATCGAAACCACGGCGCAATCCAGCAGAATATCATAAAGCGCCTCGCGACGTTTTGCTGTCAGTTTTTTAGAATCATTTAACCCTTCGGGGATATTCTGGGGGTCTAAAATAACAGCGGCCGCGGTGACGGGGCCACATAACGGGCCGCGGCCAACCTCGTCAACACCGGCAATAATGGACAGGCCGGTTTGCATCGCGGTTTGCTCAAAGCTAAAATCGGGGGTCATTTTGATCATGGCCGGAATGAACCCTTAACAGGCGACAGTTGCAAGCAAAAAGGCGGGCAGGTTTTGATGCCAACCCGCCACAAAAACGCAGGGACGCAACATACCCGTATCTCTGTTTACTTATTTTGTGCCTTAGCGCACGCTAATTTTGTGGCCATATTCGCGCAGACAGTTTGGCCCGAAAACATCGCGCCGCCCGGCGTCTGTCCAGATCCGGCTTTTGCATTGGGGTGGCAGTTTAAGGCGCGGCGCATATTTACCAACGCAACGCGCACCAAAAGCGCGGCGCATACCATCGGGGGTGTAATATGTTTGCAAACATTGATACGGCACCAGCTGGCGCGGCACGACGGGGGCAATGGTTGCAGGCCTTTGACGTTTGTTATGTTTGACAACGCGGCTGATAATATAAAGCGCGGCCAGACCTTGCAAAATCCTGACCCCGTCACTGGGTTTTGCAGCCGCGGGGACAGCCGTAAAAGATGTCAGCGCGATTGTGGCGGCCAGCACAGTGGCCATTATTTTCGTGGTCATTTTATTTCCCTTCTTAATGGGGCCGCGAAAGTGCGTTGCGGCCAAAAGCAATAAAATAAATCTAGGCCAAAACCTGATGCTAACCAATATCGCGCCAATATCGCGGGGTTGTTATTGAATAACCGGCGTAAATTCCCCATGTTCGGATCATGATGAAAAAACTTGCGCTTATAATGGCCTTGCTGGCCGCTGCACCCGCCTCCGCGTCTTGCTATGCTGATTACAAAGCCAAGCAGGATAACCCTTTGCGCCTGCATTACGGCGTAATCGAATTGCCCGAATCCGCCTGCACCCCCGATGCGGCCAAACCCGAAATCAGCCAACGCATTTCGGTCGGGGGCTGGCAATTGCTGAATATTCTGTCCATATTCGAAAGCGATGGACTTGAACAAAGGAAAGCCAATGCCGGAGAATATTTCCTCCGCTACTAAGGCACGCAATTCAGGCGCGCGGGTTGTGACAATCGGGATTGGCGCGATTGTGCTGATCTTGCTGGTGGCGGCGATTTTGCTGTTTATGAACCTGCCCGATGCCGGTGCATTTAATACGCGAGTCGAGCAGATATTTATTGAAAACAATGACTTAACAAATCACGCCGAAATAAAATTACTGGAAATTCTGGCCCAGTCCGGCACATCATTTGCCGATATTCTAGCATCTTACCGGATGGTTATTTTCGTGTTGCTGGTGTTTGCGACCGCGCTTCTGGTGGCGGCATTGGTGTTTTTGGTCACAATTATCGCGATGAACAAACGCATGTCGGAAATCGAGCGCACCGGCATTCAGGTTTCCTCGCTGTTGATCAGCCGCGAGGAAAACACCGTTTATTTGAACAACATGGAATTTAAACTAACCCCGGCCGCGATCGAAACCCTGTCAGTGTTGGCCGAGGCCCGCATGGACGAGGATCTGCTATCGGGTTGTGAAATCGAGGGCATAATATCGGGCCGCCCGGCATCCGATTGCGACGAGGCCGCCGGCGCCACCCGCATCAAACGTTTGCGTGATTCGCTGGGCAACCAGATGGTTAGCGAATTGTTGGTCAAAAACATCGCACGGCGCGGTTATATGCTGGCAATCGACAAGGATGTGATCCGCATGGTTTAGCGTGCATCCCGCGCCCAAATCAGCGTTTGATTGCCGCCCAGTTTTGAATAATTCAAGGGGCGGTGCTGCGCGGCCAAGGCATCCAGCCGCTCACGATTTGGCACCTCATCAAGCGTTAAATATGCCTCGATCCAGGAAATCTGGAACGGCCGCAACTCTTGGGTCCCATCGAAAAAACTTTGCGTTACCCCTGTGATTTCTGCCGTTCGGGCGCCGCTATCCAAATCGTCCAAGGCAAAATTAATAACCCTCTCAAGCGCGCGATCACAGCTTGCTTGCAGTGAAATTCCCTGCGCTTCAAGCAAGGCGCTGGTAACGACCAAAGGTGCAATCGCGTGTAATTGATAATGCAATGCAAATTTTTTGCGCCGCATTTCCTGGGGCAAACTGCCATCTGCATTGGCGGTGCAAAGCACATAATGAGCCGACCACGCAGCCCAGCCGCGCATCACCGGATCATCTATAATTTCGGCGCTCACCGCCCCAGCCAGCGCAGCCCACGCCCGCAAATTTCCACGCTTTGCGCCATCATAGCCATCTTCCTCCCAAAACACCATTTGGCGCTGCATCAACCGGCCAAGCCACGCTTGAATACTGGCCAGCTCATCTGGATTATCCGCGTGTTTGAGGGCCTGTAATGTCACCAATCCAAAACCGGCAATACGCGCGCCGATTGTAAGATTCGCGGTTTTCGACTGCAAATCCTCCAAGGCGTGGCCCTCTGCCCAAACAGCCATTTGCGACAAGGCGCAATTTGCACCCTCGGCGGTCTGATCCGAAACAAGCCGCACCAAATCGCGCAAAAAACCATCAACGGCTTTAACCTCTTTATCGGCGGCCAAATTTGCATCGGGGTCAATTTCTGTGCCCGGCTCATTACTTTTAACGTAGCGGCTGCCATGATCAAGGCTATGCACAGGATCAGGTGCCGCCGGACAGGTTTCATCCGCGATTACCGGCGCGATTACACCCGCAGAAATAATAAGGCCAAACGCGGCAATTGTCCGTAAAGTTGCAATCATTATTTCCGCTCCAAACGCACGAGATGGGCCAGATCTTTGGCGGCCTGATTGCCTTTTTGCGCAGCCTGATCCAGCCAGATCAGAGCGGTTTCAGGATTTGACGCAACCCCCAAACCAAGCGCCAAAGCATAGCCCAATTCAGCCATAGCCGTGACATTGCCGCTTTCTGCAGCCTCGCTTAACCAGCGCGTGGAATTTTGTAAATCCGCCGGCGTCGTGGCCGTGTCGCGCAGCAAAAGCCCGAATTCCAGCTTGGCGGCCACATCACCGTGGCGCGCCGCATTTCGGTATACCTGCTCAATGTCGATTTTTTTGGCAACGATCGAGCGCATAGCAGATCCCGCCTTGCGATATTGTGCGAGCACCCAGATTTTATCGCCCTGCGCATCCCGCGCCAAAACATCCAACATATGCCCCGCAGCGGCCTCTGGATTATAGGTTGGCAAATCGGGATCAGCCGCTAGGCGATACAGGTTTTGCAAGGCCAGCCCGTTGCCCTCGGCCAATTCGCGTTTGTAAACATCATGCGCATCAGGCGATCGGCCATCCAGATAAGCATCCATTTGTAAATCCGACAGGCGCAGTTTGGACAGCACAAGACCCCCCTTGAATGTCAGGCCAACACGCCGCCAGTGATAGGATAATTCAGGGTTTAAATGAATGGCATAAGCATCGCCAATTTCCGCGGCATCCTTGGTTCCACATGACATCAATGAAACGGCGCGATCAATATAATCGTCAAGTTTATGTGTCGGAATATAAGGAATTGCAAACATCAACGCCAAGAAATCACCGCGCTCCTCAATGACATCCTTAAACTGCTCGTAAACGCTGGATGGGTCCCGCTGATTGGCCAGCAAACGCGACATCAGCCGGATCGACGCACCTTCACCCCGATTGGCAGCCTGTGTTAGAAGCGCAATGATTTCGGCCGCAACAGCAGGGTTACGCCCGTTATCTTCGGTCAGGATAATTGATAAATCCAGCGCGGTTGTTACACCGTTATTCAGGTATATCCGCCGAAATAATTCAACGGCCAAATGGCGCTCGGAGGGGTTTGTCGCAAGTTCAAATTCCAGTCTGGCAAATAATTCCAGCGCCTTGTCTGATCGGTCCGTGCGCGCCGCCCACATGCGTTTTTTCTGCTGGCTTGCCCACGGGTTCACTTGCAAACGTTGCAGGAAATTGGCCAGTGACTGGGGCCGGCCATCCAACGCCTGTGATTGAATTCGGGCCAAAATCAATGGCTCGCGAAACACATCCAGCGCGATCAAATCCGTAGCGCTGACATGCACAGTCTTATCTTGTGTAGCGCGGTAATTTTTGGCCCACAAATCGGCCTCGTGCAACATTGGGGCGGTGTTGGCCTGACAGCGGTATAATTTATCCAGATGGTTCATCGACGACATCATACCAAAGCGCGAAACCGTTTCTGTCAGCAGGTTGATGGCACGATGCAATTGCGCAGGATCATCCCTTTGACGCACCAGTTTGCGGGCCAAAAGCTGCATTCCCTCGGGATCAAACCGCGCGGCCGCAATTTCAAGAAACGCCAAGGCCTCGCGTTCGGCCGCCCAACGCCCGCGCCGCACCAGAACCTCTTTGGCAAGCGCGGTAAAAACCCAGCCCGGCGCTGTTTCAAACCGGGTCAGCTCTTTTAGATATTCGATGTAAGGGCTGTCTTTGTCTATTTTTTCACCATCCAAATTCACCGAAAGCTGAAAAAACGGCGATATCGAAGGGCGATTTCGCCCCGTATCCGAACTCAGGTTAAAACCTAAAATACCGCGCAAAACGGCTTCTTCGACATTGCCGGCGCCTTTCAGATGGTCAACCTGATGCTGGGCTGGGGTAAACCCGTATTCAATCGCCAAACGCAGATATTTCAGCATTTCCACATTGTCTTTGCGCGCCGCATCCGCGTTTAGATGAAATTCGACGATGCGCCAAGCGGCCTCGCCATCGCCCAGATCGGCGGAAAATTTATGCCACGCATAAGCGACTTCGGGGTTGGGCGAAACGATATCACTGGTTGTGTAGAAAAGCGCAATCCGGCTGGCGCGCTGACAAACCGACGCGTTCATTTGCCCCAGCATCCCGCCAAAAGCCAATGTTATGGTAATGTCCAGCGGCGCATCCCAGCCGGCAACCGGATTTCCCTGCAACTCCATTCGGGCCAGCTGTAAAAGGGCCTCGGCATTGCCTGCAAACCCCGCATCAAGGATCAGGCTGCGCGCATATTCCACATCCGGCTCAACCCCGATGCCGTTCAGGTAATATTGTGCAAGAACAAGGCGTTGGCGCGAAGTCAGTACCGGTTTTTGGGCCCGAATCTGGTCAATAAGCCCGGCCGTTTTCAACGCATCCAGCCGGCCCGCATCAATATGCAGACTGATTTTGCTCATTTGGCTGTCCAGCGGCGTGATTTCATCGCTTAGCGTTTCGCGCCAATCAATCAGGGTGATGATGAAGTCAAACCACTGGTCGGGATCTTTGGCTTGCAGCTGCCGGATATCGCGTTGAACAAACCGCAGTCTCTGGGTGTCGGTCAGGGTATCTTCATCACCCTCGACAGATAGATCATCAGGTTTTGGCGCGCGATCCGTCGGCGAGCAGATGTTTTGGGGTTCAATCTGGGGTGGCCAAAACACCAGATCCAGCGTTTTGGCCTGTGCGGAATGGGCCATTGGAAACATGCTTAAAATGGCGGCTGAAAACAAAGCAAAAATATATGATTTCATCACAATGACCTTTATTCAAAGCAAGCGCTGATCCGCGCGCCGGGTCCGAAAGGGACATCAAGTGAAATATCGACGGCCTGCACACCTTGGCGCCACAAACCGGAAAGCGGCATGTAAAACCGTCCGGTTTTCACCTGATCAGGGTGGCGAAATATATGTCTGGTGCGCACAAGACCCTGATACGAGATGAAATCAAACCGCGCCTCAGAGGCCCCGCCCCCATCGGCATCAACATAGAGCGTGTAGGATTGCCCGGCCGCCAGCCCGCTTAGTTCAGCGCGAATTGACGTTGGCCTGGCCCCGCGCATAACCGGCACTGAAATGTGGCAGCCACCCCTTGCGGCGGCGGTTAATTCACGAAATGGCTGGTCACCAAATTTTGCCAGATTGTTGCTGACCGGATTGGCCCAGACCAAATAATTCGGCTGTAATTTCTGAAATGCCAATGACGTAAGATATGAAGATATTGCGGAAAAACTACCGCCGTCGGGCACGCTGTATTGGATCACATCCAGCCCGGTTTCCTGTGATAAAAATCCGGCCAGATTTGACACGGCCGATCCCGTGATATCGGTGCCGACCAAAGCAATGCGATGGCCAGACGCATGGTTTTCAAAAATTGAATTATTGGTGTCTAGGGTTCTGGTTTGGATCATGGCTGTAATGTGTTGGGGCGCTTTAACCGGGGGTATTTCAAGCATGCAGTGGCGCTGTAATTTATTGCGCATCGTGGACGGCCAGATTTCAGGCATTCCGCTTGTGGTTGTGAAACGCGCTTTGGAGATCTCATCATAACCATCCGTTTGCGAAATCGTTTTGGCAATTGCCTGTGCCATTTGTTGGGCGCCCCCGGGTGTCAGGCGGGGGTCGGTTGCGAAAAAAGGCAGGGCGTTTTGGGCCGACATCCGCAGCGCGCTGCGCAGATTAACCGCCAGAACCTCTGCACCGCGCAAGCGGCGGATGGTGTCATCGTAAACTGTTGCGGCCAAATCTGTTTGAAAGCCGTAATCAAGCGCCATATGCGGCAAACTGCCGAGCATAACAAGTGCGCGCGTGGGAACAGGCACATAAATTAATGTTGTGCCAGAAGATTTTAGCGCCGCCGACAGTTTTGCAAGCCGCGCCACGCTTTGATCGGAAATGCTGTGAAACATGTGCAAATCCGGGTTTATGCGGAAAAACACACCGTTATTTCCCTCAACGCTGGGCATGTTGTGGCGCCCGCCCAAATCGGTGCAACCATAGGCCGATTGCGCCAGCGCTTGCGTGCCCGTCAGCAGCGCAAACCCCATCGCCAGTAAAATTAGTTTGCACCGGTATATCATCGCGTTATTTAGCCTTTTCAGGTTCCATCCCCCTCCAGCAAAAGTAACAAATTTGCAGCTGTTACCTTAACAGACAGATTGTCAGCTGCAACCGCACGGCCTAAATATATGCGCGCCAATTCGGTATCACTTGGCGTCAAATCCGGGTTCATCAGTAAATTAACCGCCATGCGCAATTCGCCCCGACCCGTGCCGTTTTCTCTGGATTGGTTAAGGATGCGTTGGCGCGTGCGTTCCGACATTTTACCAAACAGCCGGTCTTCTCCATTAAGATCGATCACCGCATCCAGCGCAAGGTCATTACCGGCCCAGGCATGCGCATAAAGCACCCTAATATATTTATTCACGCGCGCTTTGGGTTCGGTTTCCGGGTCAAGGGCGTGCATCGCGTTAATCATATCGGCCAACGGCCAGACGCGCCCAGTGCCCACAGCGGTCGCGCCAAAATAGGCAATATCGGATGCGTGTTCGCGCTGCCCGCCATGGCGCGAAACCAGCAGGCGCACATATTTCAAAGCCGCCAAACCATCGCCATGACTTGCAAGAGCGCGCAGATTGGTTTCGGAAATTTCACGGCCGGCTTGCATATTCAGCCGCGCCTGACGCAACGACGCCGGACGAAGCGATCTTGTTGTGATATCGGGCAAAACCTTTACCGAAATCTGACGCGAAGCAAGATCAGCGGGCATCGGAATTTCATAGCGGTTTTCAGCCTGTGCTTGCGGCCCAACCAGTGCAACCAGCAACCCGAATACAGCAATATATATTTTCATCACTGGCTCCTCCTGATGGCGTCATCGAAATTTGTGCAGCTTTCTGAGGGCTTGATATTATCCGACACACCGCTAATCGTAAGGGAAATCTGCTTTTTATCCCTGATATTTTGCGCAATATGGTGTGACTGTAGCGCCAAATCCCCGCTTAATAATCTTGGGAACTGGGCCGAAAAATCATTGCCCTGCAAAATCAGGCGACCACCCGTTGCTGTTGCAATGCCCGCGCCGTTTGAAACCAGCCGGTTATTGCCGATAAATGTCTGCGCAAGATCTGCCTGTGCCGATACCCAGATCCCCGCGCTATTATTGGATGCGATCAGGTTTTGCGCAACGATACTATCCGAACTGCTGCGGATTTCGACACCTTTTTGCGCGTTATCCAGCACCAGATTATCGGAAATCTGGCCGCATTTCGATTGCGCCAGCATAATCCCGCCACCATCGCGCCGCCAGACGATATTTTTCGTCACTTGCGCATCATGGCTATCGTAGCGCACCACAATGCCGGCGCGACTGCCGCCCAGAATAATGTTGCCCGCAATACTCGCATTGATCGAATTATTCTCGACCCTGATCGCGTTGGTTTGCATCTCGCCTGAAAATAGATTCAGCACCACGCGCGCATGGGGCGATTGGCGCAAAGACAGCGCATTGCCGCGCATATTTCGAAGATTATTGCCTTGGATAAGCGGATCAGCAACACCGCTAAGCGCAATTCCAACAATGTCCGAAAAAAAGCTGTTGGTAATATATGTGGAATGACGGGCCGGAAACAGCGCATTTCGTAAAACCGAAAACCCCGAAAATTTGGGCGAATAGCCAAAGCCAAGCCCGGTAATATTTGACTCATTCACCTGAACCGAGCCACCCCCGGCGGTGGTAACAAAGGGGTTGAATTTCAAGCTTCGGAGGTTTTCATCACCGGCAACCGCAATGGTGGCACCATCAATTGTCATATGCCCGAAATTCAAAACAAAGGCTCCGCGGGCGCGATTTAGCAACAGAATTTCGCCCGGAGCCAGCCGCAATGTAGCATCCGACCAGATAATCAGCGGCACATCCAAGGTTAAAGATATCCCGGCACGCGCTGTTTGCAACCGCGTTTCCAGCAACAGCGCGCGGATATCGGCCAACGTGGCCTCGCCGCGCATCAAAACCAGCGCATTGCGCACGTCACTGTTTTGCGCATCCAGAACCACTTTGTTTTCCGAGGCACCGTAACTTTGGGTTAACATCGCCAGACCCAGCCGCATATCCATGACTTGAGCATGAAGCGGCGCGCGTATTTTGGGACGAGCAAGGCTGTGTTGTCTTATCCCGGATATGGCTCCGGTTTCGATGTAATCTTGCAGCCCGAACCGGGCAGCCGTTTGTTTTAGCGAAATTATTTGGCTGCTGGGCTGATCTAGAAATTGCTCGAGATTTTGCAAGCCCGTGCGCAACTTGGATATTTGTGCATCGGAATTGGCCAAAACCGGCCCGCCCAAAGCAAAAACACATGCGGCAGCTAAATAAAGCCACCACATGCGGTGTTTTTGTCTGATTTTGTGCAGGCTAGGGCGCAAGAACCTAGGCATATAATGGCATTTGTTGCTGCCCGTCATCACCGTCAACATTCATCCGGGTTGTTAAGATAATTTTGGCTGTGACGCTGGAATTATTGATCAAAACAATGGGGGTTTCATTTGCCAAATCCATCCGGTGACCTTGGGTAAGCGGGGTGCGCGCGCCTTTTTCCGATACCACGACAATGCCTTGAACAATAAGGATATCGCGCCTGTCGCAAGCATCCAGTTCAAGCTGATTGCCCGGCTCTATTTCAACCGAAACCATATCGATGTTTTTGGTTTTAACCATCTGCGTGACCGCTGTTTTGGCCGCGCTATCGGCACCCAACAAAAGCGGAGCATGTTTTTCCACCTCGGAGCGCTCTGCATCTTTTAAAAATTCCGCAACCCGTTTTACATTTTGGCATTGCCCGACTTTTGTGACCAGCAAAGCATCCGGCGTGTCAATAACAATGATGTCCGACACCCCGACCAGAGTCACTAAACGCGATGAGGAACGCACCATGGAATTTGAACTTTCTACTGCAATAACATCACCTTGCAGCACATTTCCTTGGTGATTTGCCTTGGAAATTCCATACATTGCTGTCCAGCTACCAACATCGGACCATTGCACATCAAGCGGTGCCAAGGCGATCTGTTTGCTTTTCTCAAAGACCATGCTCTCGGTGGATTCTGAACGTGCCCGCGCAAAATGCTCTTTGTTTAAAAGAAACCCGCCATCTTTTCGCGCGCCTTTGGTGATGGCAAGTTTAACCGCTTGAACGGTGTCAGGATCAAATTTAAGATATTCCTGAATAATGGTTTTGGCCGAAAACATGCTAAGGCCGGATGCCCAATATGCAATGTCGCTTTCAACCAAAAGCCGTGCCTTGCGGGTCGGTGGTTTTTCGTCAAAACGCTCAACCTGATGCAGGCCCGGATGCTCGATGATAGGACCACCATCGGTAATATAGCCAAAGCCGGTTTCAGCGTAACGCGGCTTGATACCAAAGGTGATGATCCGGCCCAGTTTGGCAGGCTCGATCATGGCCATAATCGTGCGGTTCAGATCACCGTCAATAATGTGGTCGGCTGGCACAACCACCATTATCGCCTCGGGGTTTTGCGCATAAAGACGCATCGCAGCCGCCAAAACAGCCGGTCCGGTATTGCGCCCCATTGGCTCGTAAATCACCTGGGCATCGCAATTTATTTCGGCCATTTGCCGGGCCAGCGTGTCCTTGTGGCCTTCGGACGAAATAATGCAAGGCTTGTCATAGCCCGGCCCGCAATGGCGCTGCACGGCAGATTGAAAAAAGCTTGGCGAATCCGCTTCGCCCATTTTCTGGAACTGCTTGGGGCTTTGAGTTCTGGAAACAGGCCACAGCCGCGTGCCGGTTCCGCCGCAAATGATAAGTGGAATGATCAGGGTCATAACAAATCCAATATTCTAGGTATTGCAAAGCCAAACAAAGTTTTGGAAAGACGCAAGCGCGCGGATTTTCCAATGTCTTGCATGCTCAGTTTGCCTGCTTGGGGGACAAGAATAACCGGAACAAAAGGATCGCCGCGCAATGCGGCTGTGTTTGTGGCAGCGGTGACTTTGACCGTGGTCGGAATAATCCGGCCATCCGTCAATTCCATATATACCCTATCGCCGCCTAACACCCTTGAAAGCCCTTCTATGCTCATCCGTGTTTGTATTTGTAAGGTTGAATTTGATTCAAATAATGATAAAATTATGTCATTTGGAAGGACAGTTGATCCTTCTCTAATTCCTTCATAAATAGCCACTTCGCAATCGCAGGGCATTTTAAAGCTTAAAACATCGCCCGCATTTGTGTTGATCGAAAACACGACTTCGCCTTTTTTGGCATCCGGATTTAAAAAGGCAACCTGCCCCGCGGCAGTGGCGTTCATTTGGCTTCCCGAGCGTGTGATAAAGACAGGCCGCGACTCGTATTGCTGAATCGCGCGTGAAATCAGGATATTTGCCGCGATCAGGATCAAAAGGGCCGACATGACGCCAACGGCAATGCTGCGGATCCGGCGCCTGGGGTTGGCCGCATCATCAATTTTTACGTTCTTGGGTTTTACCGGCCCCGAGAAGCCCAACATGCCGTTCATCGTAACAAAATCACCCGCGATAAACGTGTTCAGGATATAGCGCAGCTGGGGCAAATGATCGCCCAGCGGGTCTTGGAATTGCAGGGTCATCTCATCGGGTCCGGTTGATCCTGACACGACGACTTCCGGATATAAGGTAATTGCAAAGCCTTTGAACTGAAACACCAACTGAACAATTTCTTTGTGTCCAATCCAGGCCGGCTCGAAAGGGCCTACAATAACAACATAAGCGGCCGTAACCGACAAACGCGCTCCCTCAAGTGTATGGCCTGCAATCACCGCCTTGAATGGCACCGGCATTTCCGGGTGTTCGGTTTCATACACAAAGTCTTGGGGTATTTCGGGTTGGACCGGTGCTGCGGAGGGGGGCATTTTTTGTTGACGCGTCTTTGCATCCGGTTGCACATTTTGCTGACCAGCACCGGCACCGGAGTTTTGGCTTCCAAATAATTTAGGCTGGGTTGGATGTGTCATGAAACTTTTTTCTGCTTTGTGATCGGGTTATATTTGCGTGATGAAAAATACAGCCAAGGTCAGGAAACCCAAGGCCAGGCTATGGTGCATCGTGGATTCAGCCGCCTTAAGCCGCTCTGCAAAAGGGACTGCCCGTTTGAAGCCGCCGGTGCCTTGACGTGTCCATTTTTGTTTATCCAGTCGAAAGAAAACATAGGTTTTAATAATGGCACCCATGATCTGGCCAAAATACAGCACCATCGGGTGGGTGATCGGAAACCATGTGCCGCGAAACAGTGAAATTATGATGCAAAAAATATAGCGCGTCATCATGACCCAGGCGATGTAGGCCGGAATCACCAGCGGCGAATACAGCATAGCGGTGATCAAAACCGAAATCGGCCCCACCAAAGTTGTCCACATCGAAACGCGCTGATCCAGAATGGACCACCATGTAAACGGGCCAATCAATTTGGGGCTAAGCCTTAGGGCGCGGCCATTCGTGCGCATCATATTGCCAAACCAGCGCACCATCAAAACCTTGGAGCTGTCATAAAACCCCGGGCGCGGTTGGGTTTCCATTGAAAACGCCCGCACATCGGGCAAATACGCAAGCTCATAGCCGTTTTTCAGCAGCCAGAACCACGTTGATTTATCATCCCCCGTCAGAAAATTCACCCGCCCCAGACGCCAGTGGTCCAGAAAATCATGGTCGATGCCATCGATAAATTCTGCATTGGTCGCAAGATCGGCCCGAAATACAGACATCCGCCCCGTCAAGGTCAGCACCCGGCGGCTTAGCCCCATCGAGCACATCATCATCTGGCGTTGATTAAAGCGCAAAATAAACCAGTCCCGAAACAGGTTTTTCTTTTCGATAATAACGCCTTCGTCGGTGGTCAGCGCGCCCATATTCGGGTTGGTAAACATCGGCGCGGATTGGGCCACAATATCCAGCGGAACACATGTGTCGCCATCGACAAAGATAACAATATCATTTGCGGTTGGTGATTGATTTGCAATGATTTCAAGCGTTTGGGCCAGCGCATCGCGTTTTCCATTGGCGGGGATGCGATCAATAATCAATTTGACCCGCCCCATATCGGTGTTAATTCCGTCGTAAATATCCTGGATCAGACGCGCGTCGGCACCATGCACAACCGAGGCCACAACCGTTGCGCCATCACGCGCCTGTGCCGCGGCTTTGAAAATACTGTGATAGACGGGCACAGTTATTTGCGGCTCGACCATATAGGATGTCACCAGAAAAAACGCGTGGCACGGTTTGGTCTGAGCCTGAAATCGGGCATGGGCGCGGGCCTTGCGACGCGGGTAAACCAGATTGCGAAAAATGATGGCCCGGGTGAAATTGATCAATGCCCAAGAATAACGCCACGTCCCCAGAAACCCGAGAATGAATATTGTGTTCGTGGCGTAATGGACATCCCCCAAAAACCCGGTTGGAATCAAGGCTGTTAGAAGTATAACAACTGCAAAATACGCTCCATGTGTGAAAACATTATGCATTGCGTTTACCAACAAATACCCTCGTATTCCCCCCCTGAATCCATGTCGCGATTCATCCGTGTCAGATCGATAATATGGCGTGTGCTGGCCGCATTTTTTAGCTGCTCAACAGTGTCTTTATAGTAGTTGCCAACCAGAATGGCCTCGGTGCTGTTAATCAATTGATCCACCCCCTCAACCATACGGTTTTCCAGATCAGGGATAACATCATTGCCCCTGTTGGCCGTGCCGTTTTGCGCCGCATAAGCCTTATAAACGTAAGGATCATAAACGGTTACGTTCACACCATCCTTGATCAAACGCGCCGCCAGCTCGGCCAACGGGCTTTCGCGCAAGTCATCGGTGCCGGGCTTGAAACTGATGCCGACAAAGCCAACATCCTTAACGCCGGTTTTCTTGACCATCGCCTCGGCGCGCTGGATTTGCGCCTCGTTTGCTTGCAGCACAGCATTTAGTAAATGCGCCTGCGTTCCGGTGCTGCGCGCCAGATAACCCAGCGCACGAACGTCTTTTGGCAGGCACGATCCGCCAAAGGCAAAACCGGGCCGCATGAAATAGCTGGATAAGGCTATTTTTTCATCCGAGCACAGAATTTCCATAACGGTTTGGCCGTCAAGACCGCTGGCCTTGGCGATATTTCCGATTTCATTGGCAAAGGTCACCTTGACCGCACGCCATGTGTTGGACGTGTATTTCACCATTTCAGCGGTGCGCAAATCGACCTTGTGGATTTTACAACCCAAACCGGTATTCAGATCGGTCAGTATTTGTTCGGTAGGCGCATCCATCGAGCCAAAGACAATCAAACCGGGGCTGTAATAATCTTCGATCGCGGTGCTTTCGCGCAAAAATTCGGGGTAATAACCGACGCCGAAATCTTTGCCTGCAATTTTGCCCGAGGCTTTTTCCAGCACCGGAATGCAGGTGCCCTCGGTGCTGCCCGGCACGATGGTCGAGCGGATCACAACCGAATGAAACGCAGCCTTGTTGGCCAATGCCGCACCGATATTTTCGCAAACACTGGTAACATAACTCAACCCGACAGAGCCATCCGGCGCGCTTGGCGTGCCAACGCAAACAAAGGACGCATCCGAATTGTCGATGGCAAATTGCACATCATCGGTGGCGATTAATTTACCTGCCGCAACATTGTCGCGAATTAGCTCGTCCAGCCCGTTTTCCACGATCGGGGAAAGGCCCGCATTGATCGATTTTATTTTATTTGGATCCACATCAACTGTGATTACGTCGTGGCCATCTTTCGCCAGACATGCCGCAGAAACTACGCCAACGTAGCCAATGCCAAAGACACTGATTCTTGCCATTTTTCTCGCCTCAATTTTAGTATTATTTTTATAATTATGTTTAGCTTATCTTAGTGGCTGAAAAATAACGAAATAATTCAATTTTTATCCTTATTATATAAAACACACTGTGCCCATTGCATCACATATTAACATTTATGCGCTGATTTTGAGTATCTTAACTCAATTTATACGAAATGTAGTGGTCAAGCGGGTTATGATGCTTTGAGAACAGAGCCTGCCCGTATCTGGCAGACATCGGTATTAATGATGACCTACCTAAATTCACCAATTTCCAGCAGACCATCAAGAGCCTGCAAATAACCGCTTAGCCTGCACAGGATTGGAAGTCTTGGCTTTGGTGTGGCCCAAGCGTAATGCCCCTAAAGCATCAATCACGCGCATAAATATCCTCATAGCGAATGATGTCATCTTCGCCCAGATAACTGCCGGTTTGCACCTCGATCAAAACCATTGGCACTTTTCCGGGGTTTTCCATCCGGTGTGTCGCGCCCAACGGAATATAGACCGACTCATTTTCAGCCACCAGTTTGACCTCGTTATCAATGGTGACATTGGCCGTGCCTTCGACCACAATCCAGTGCTCGGAGCGGTGATGGTGGCTTTGCAAAGACAAGGCCGCGCCGGGGTGCACCACGATACGCTTGACCTGAAAACGCTTGCCGACCACCAGGCTTTCAAACCACCCCCACGGCCGATGCTCTTTGGGAAATGCTTCCGCCTGTTTGGCTTGCTTTTTCTTCAAGGCCGCCACGGCCAATTTCACATCCTGTGCGCGACGGGAATCTGCAATCAAAACCGCATCCGGCATTGCCACAGCAATGATGTTTTTCAAACCAATTCCCACAATTTCCAGCGTCTCATCTTCGCTGCGAAGCAAGGTATCGTCACAATCAATCGCGGTGGCAGGGCCGCAAACTGCGACGCCGCGATCGTCGCGTGTGGCTTCGCGCAACACCGCATCCCAACCCCCCAGATCAGACCAGCCCGCCGAAAACGGAATAACCGAAAGGTTATCGGCGCGCTCCATCACCGCATAGTCAATCGAGATATCGGCGACTTTTGACCACGGCTCGGGGGCAATGCGCAAGAAACCAAGATCAGGTTTGGCCTGTTTAATCGCCGCCTCGACAGGTGCCATCAGTTCCGGCGCGTGGGCGCGAAATGCAGCCAAAATAGTTTTAACCGAAAATAGAAAAATTCCGGCATTCCAAAGAAAATTACCCGCATCCAGCATTTCACGGGCGCGGGCTGCATCGGGCTTTTCAACAAAGCAGCCAAGCGGCATTTCACGCGCAGAAAAATCGCCCGGATCTTCGGTTAGCTCCAGATAGCCATAACCGGTTTCCGCATGGGTTGGTTTGATGCCAAAGGTCACCAGCCGGCCATTTTTAGCAGCGCTTATGCCCGCCTGAACAGCCGCGCGAAATGCGGCCGCTTTTGGCACTACATGGTCGGCAGGGGCAATTAACAACAGGCCGTCAGGGTCGGTTTGCTCAAGATAAAGCGCCGCTGCCAACACGGCGGGGGCTGTGTTTTTGCCCTCGGGTTCAATCAAGATCGAGCCGGGATCAATGCCAATTTCCGAGAGTTGTTCCGTAACGATAAACCTGAAATCCGAATTGGTCAGAACCATTGGCGGCGCAAATCCAGCACCGCTCAAACGTTGCGCCGAAGCCTGAAACAGGGTTGTATCGCCAATCAGGGACGAGAATTGTTTTGGATAGCTTTTGCGCGAAAGTGGCCACAGACGGGTGCCGGACCCCCCACAAAGTAAGACTGGTGTTATCATTATGATTTGGCCTCTTTTAAATTAATCCCGCTACCTGACTGCCCTTGGTATCCTGTTGCAGGCCCGAGGCCAAGCATAGGTTTTTTTGATATCCGCTTCAAGCATCAGGTGTAATTTTCAGCCCATGCGATCCAGCCGGCTGACATCCATTAATTACGCCGTACCCCGTCGAATTTTAAGATATCAAACGCTCAGCAGCCCTAAACCGCGGGATTATGATTGCTCTCTTAAGCGGATATTTCTTGCGCGATGGTTTTGTTAGCGCGTCAAAACATCCTTGGGAACAGCTCCGAACGGGGCCTTAAAGTTTAATTTTTACAATTTCCTGAATTATTTATGGATATATTCACCTTTGCAGGAAATAATCATGTCAGAAGCTTCGCCCCGTTTGAAATTGCCGTATATTCAGTCCTCTCAAGCTCAGAAACACATAACACATAATGAAGCATTGCAGCGTCTGGATGTGGATGATGTTTATGCATTAGGGGCAGTGCCCGTTTTGCAGTGGAGCGGCGAGGCCGGAAAACTGGCCTTTTGGAGCGAAACCGCATGGATATTTATACAGCCACAAGAAGGCTGGCGTGCGTGGGGCAAAACTGAGGGCAAATTATACATTTACCACGGTTCGCATTGGGTTGGTGTACATGATGATTTGCAAAATATTGAGGGCATAGGGATCGGAACCACATATGACACCATCAACAAATTGGCTGTGGCTTCGGATGCAACATTATTAAACCACAATGGCACCAACCATCAGCTGAAAATAAACAAAGCAACTATAACTGATACGGCATCTTTATTATATCAAACAAATTATACAGCCCATGCCGAAATGGGTCTGGCAGGTGATAATAATTTTGCAATCAAAACAAGCGCTGACGGAAACAATTGGCATGAATCTCTAAAGATAGACCTGTAGCTGATACTATTTCACTGAAAACACACGGCGTTACGCGTGCCCGAATTTCAAATACGGCTTTCCAGATGGATGTGCCGCTAACCGGTGCTGCGGTGCAGATAAATGCGATGGATGTAACTTCTACGCGCTTGCTGCGTGTTGGGGCCTTGGGCCTTGGCTCGACAGATAGCGTAGCAACGCGTCTTGCAAATGGGCAGCAAGGCTTGCCTTCAGGTTTTTACTCTGGTTCCGGCGGCAGTGCCAATGCGGCAACATTTCCCCATCCTTCCTGTCGTTTTTCGCCCTTCCTTACTTTGAATCGCAGGAATACAACGGGCAGTTATTCTATTCGGCGGGTTTACTTTAATGGTTCAACCCCGATTGTGGATAGCAGCACGAATAACGGTGCAACTTGGGCCGGTGGCAACACGCTTTATGGTACATCCAATGCGGTTGGAGCGGTTAGCCAAAGCGGGGGCAGCCCGACAGGCGCTGTGATCGAGTGCGGCAATAATGCAAACGGAGCGTTTACGCGGTTTGCGGATGGCACACAGATTTGCACCAATAACAATGCCGCCGTTACCACAAGCCCCGCAGCATTCGTTGGCACGATTACCGCAATAGACGGCAATAAATTATGGCTTGGTCGTTGGTTCTAACAGGAGATATGAACATGAAAATTAAACTGTCCCCCATGCGGCTGGATCAAACATTGGCGTTAAAAAAAGCGGGCGATAAGCTTTACCTGAATGAAGAGGAATTTGATTTTTCAAGTTTGCCGGAAGGTGCGACGCTACCCAAAGAGGCCATCAACTGCCAGTGGTTTGCCTCTGGTGTCGAGCGCCGCAATGGCGCACTGCATTTCAGCCTTGTTTTA
>CAYSBD010000003.1:15668-43859 GCA_964429175.1 uncultured Marinosulfonomonas sp. | reverse complement strand
AACCGGGTATTTAAAGTTGTTTTTGGCATAGATCATCTGGGCTGTTGGCCCATTCTATCTGCTGGAAGTTTTTCGTGTTATTCAGCATTTTCCCCATATAGTAAGTCATGCCGATAGCAATGCCGCACTCACCGGAAAAAAACCGCCTTGAGCCGAATGCCGGTTACTTCGGCGAACTTGGTCGTCAGATGGGCGATTAATTTGGTTGGCGATAGGGTGAATATTAACGTTTTGGGCAACAACAGCATGGTAGTCGCCAAAGTAGCCGTGGCCAAAAGCAAGGCGCAAAATTCAGCACACATAAAAACCTCGGGCAAAATGGAATATGCCCAATGCTTAGCTGACTGTAATTATTGGTTTAATGACTGATGGAAAGATGGATTATGGCGCTATTCCTGACTTTTTACCTGATCCCAAAGCGCATCCATTTCGGCCAAATCCGATTGCGCGGGGGTCTTGCCAATTGCGGCCAGTTTTGCCTCGACTGCCTCAAACCGGCGGCTGAATTTGGCGTTGGCCTTGCGCAAAGCGGCCTCGGGGTCCAGATTTAGATGCCGACCCAAATTGGTCATCACAAATAATAAATCGCCAAATTCCTCTTCGATTTCACCCGGTCCCAGACTGTCGCGGGCTTCAACCAACTCACGAGATTCTTCAACGATTTTATCCAGAACCTGATCCGTCGAAGGCCAGTCAAACCCAACCCGCGCGGCACGTTTTTGCAGCTTTAACGCCCGCAGCAAAGCCGGCAGACCAACCGCAACCCCGTCAAGCGCACCTTTTTCGGCCCTGTTCGCGCGCTCGGCTGCCTTGATTGTTTCCCAATCCTCAACCTGCTGTTGGGCTGTTTTATCACGGCTTTCATCGCCAAAAATATGCGGATGGCGCGCGACCATTTTACCGGAAATATTGCGGATTACACTGTCAAAGCTGAAATGCCCTGCCTCCTGGGCCATGGCGGTGTGGAAAATAACCTGAAACAGCAAATCACCCAGCTCGCCCTCCAGCTCGGCCCAATCGCCACGCTCGATTGCATCGGCCACCTCATAGGCTTCCTCAATTGTGCAGGGCGCGATCGAGGCAAAATCCTGTTCAATATCCCAAGGGCAACCGGTATCGGGATCACGCAACCGGCGCATAATTTCCAACAGCCGCGCCATGGCGCCATCGGGGTCATTTATCAGATCGTTATCATTCTTCATTGCGCTATCGCCAATTCTGAGGGACTGTATGCGCAAGTTACACAATAATTACGGGCAGGAGTCCACCAAATGGCGATTGTTAACCGGATTGCGGATTTTGCGCCGGATATGAAGGGCTGGCGCCGGCATCTGCATGCCAATCCCGAGCTGGGGTTTGAGTGCCATGAAACGGCGGCTTTTGTGGCGGCGCGTTTGGCTGAATTCGGGGTTGATGAAATTCACCAAGGCATCGCGACCACGGGGATTGTCGCGATTATTAACGGGCAGGGCGCGGGGGGCACGATTGGCTTGCGCGCGGATATGGATGCCTTGCCGATTGTTGAGGATACGGGGCTGGATTATGCCTCGAATATTTCGGGCCGGATGCATGCTTGTGGCCATGACGGGCACACCACGATGTTGCTGGGTGCGGCGCGTTATCTGGCCGAGACCCGCAAATTTTCGGGCCGCGTGGCGCTGATTTTTCAACCGGCCGAAGAAGAGGGCGGCGGCGGGCAAGTAATGTGTGATGCGGGCATTATGGATCGCTTTGAGATTGACGAGGTTTACGCGCTGCATAACGCGCCCGATTTGGCGTTTGGCCATTTTTCTACCACGCCGGGGCCGATCATGGCGGCGGTGGATGATTTTGAAATCACGATCAAAGGTAAAGGCGGGCACGCGGCCTATCCGCAGGACACGGTTGATCCGGTTGTCGGGGTTGTGGCTTTGGTTAACGCCTTGCAAACCATCGTCAGCCGCAATCACGATACCCGTCAAGAACTGGTGGTTTCGGTGACGCAAATCCAGACCGGAAGTGCCAGCAATATCATCCCGGAAACGGCCTTTGTCGGCGGCACTGTGCGCAGTTTTGATAAGGGTGTGCAGCGCATGGTTCAAGAGAGAATGGATTCAATTTGTAATGGGATATCAGAGTCTTACGGTCTTAAGGTGATTCTGACTTACAACACGGATTACCCCGCAACTATCAATGATGCGGCCAAAGTATCTATCGCATTAAAGGCCGCGTGTGATGTTGGCGGCAGCGCCAATGTTATCGCCGATCAAGCCAGCGAAATGGGGGCCGAGGATTTCTCATTTATGTTGGAACAGCGCCCCGGAGCCTATCTGTTTTTGGGTCAGGGCGACGGCCCGGGCGTGCATCATCCGGCCTATAATTTTAACGATGAAATATCCCCGATTGGTGCTTCGTTCTTTGCCCGTTTGGTGGAAATCCAACAGCCATTGTCAGAGCGCATGGCTTGATGCTTTTATGGGCGCGGCATGAAAAACGCAGGTTAACATGATTTTAAAATTCATTATAAATACCAGCTGGTTACTGTTGATGATTGCCATTTCAGCGCTGATTTATGTGCGCATGGCACCGCATAATCTAGCCGCTTTGCACGTCGTTCCACCAACGGGCGCAACACCGGATGTGCCTGTAATCAGCGATGGCTCGGCGCTGTTTTTACAGGTTTTTGACAGCGAATCGCAAACCGTCTGGCAAAACATAGAAACCGTCATTTTAAACACCCCGCGCACCAAACAAATCGCCGGTGGCCAAGATGGGGGCATGATCAGTTACGTCACCCGTTCGCGCCTATTCGGCTTTCCCGATTACACCACCGTTCTGCTCACAGAAACCGGCGATAAAACCCAAATGCAGATGTTTGGCCGGCTGCGTTTCGGGCGCTCGGACTTCGGGGTTAATGCCGCGCGTCTTAAGCTGTGGGTGCAGGCGATCAAGGCGCTGGATCAGGGTTGAAATCCAGCGGCTTTTCGGGGTGTGAATTATTAAGACCAATCCGCCTCTTGACCAAATCACGACGAACAGGCAAGACAACCCAATGGTTCCTTTAGACAAATTAATGCAGATCACCCAGCGCTTTGAATTTCTCGAGGCCAAGATGGCTGGCGGGGATGTTGGTGCCGATATAGCCACTCTGGCGCGCGAATATTCCGAGCTGCGTCCGGTGGTCGCGCAGGTGCAAAAATATCGCCAGTTGCTGGCGGATATGGACGAGGCCGAGGCCATGTTATCGGACCCTGAAATGAAGGAGCTGGCCGAGGAAGAATTGCCCGAATTGCGTCAACGCCTGCCGGTGATCGAAGCTGTGTTGCAACTCTCTTTGCTGCCCAAGGATGCCGCCGATGCCCGCCCCGCGATGATCGAAATTCGCCCCGGAACCGGCGGCGACGAGGCCGCGTTATTTGCCAGTGATTTGCTGCGCATGTATCAGCGTTATTCCGAAAGTCAGGGCTGGAAATTTGAAATTCTCGAGCAAAGCATCACCGAGCTTGGCGGCATTAAAGAGGTCACCGCGCATGTGCAGGGTGACGGGGTTTTTGCGCGGTTGAAGTATGAAAGCGGCGTGCACCGGGTGCAGCGTGTGCCGACCACGGAATCCGGCGGGCGGGTGCACACATCTGCCGCCACGGTTGCCGTGTTGCCCGAGGCCGAAGATGTGGATATCCAGATTGATCAAACCGATTTGCGCATTGATACGATGCGCGCCTCGGGGGCTGGTGGCCAGCACGTTAACACCACCGATTCCGCGGTGCGGATTTTGCATATTCCGACCGGAATTATCGTGGTCAGCTCGGAAAAATCCCAGCATCGAAACCGTGAAATTGCCATGCAGGTGCTAAAAACCCGGCTTTACGATCTGGAGCGCCAGCGGGTGGATGATGAACGCAGTGCCGATCGCAAAAGTCAGGTGGGATCGGGTGATCGCTCCGAGCGGATTCGCACTTATAATTTCCCGCAAGGGCGGGTTTCGGATCATCGCATTAATCTGACGCTTTATAAGCTGGATCAGATTATGCAGGGCGATCTGGATGAAATTATTGATGCTTTAACGGCGGATGCGCAGGCCACATTGCTGGCCGAGATGCAAACGTGACGGGCGCGCAAGCCCTTGCAAATGCCATCAAACGTTTGAAATCTGCCGACGTGCCCGATGCGGCGAATGACGCCAGTATTTTGTTGGCTCATGCGCTGAAAATTGAACGCGGCCGTCTGATTCTGGTTTTGCCCGATGAAATGGATACGGCTTGTGCCAAACAGTTTGAAACGGCAATTTCGGCCCGTTGCCAGCGCCAACCCGTTTCCCAAATCATCGGCAGCCGCGCTTTTTACGGGCGCGATTTTATTGTCACTTCCGATGTGCTCGACCCGCGCCCCGACACAGAGTTGCTGATTGAAGCAGCTTTGGCCAAACCGTTTAAAACCGTGTTGGACCTTGGCACAGGTTCGGGCTGCATCTTGCTAACCTTACTTGCAGAAAACCAACATTCTAGCGGAGTTGGCACCGATATCAGCCCTAAAGCCTTGTCTATATCGAACAAAAATGCCGCTGGGCATAATCTGACGGACCGCTCAAAATTTCTGCTTTCCGACTGGTTCGGCCAGATCACAGAACGCTTTGATCTGATCGTTTCAAACCCGCCGTATATTACGGTTGATGAAATGTCGTATTTGGCCCCCGAATTGCGTAAATGGGAGCCAGAAATAGCCTTGAGCCCGGGGGGTGACGGGCTGGCTGCGTATCAGGTTATTATCGCATCTGCGTGCCGGTATTTATCGGACAATGGTCGCCTGATCGTCGAAATTGGTCACAAGCAAGCTCTGACTGTTAGCGCCATGTTTGAAGCGGCTGGTTTTCAGGGAATCAACATACTCAAAGACATAAACGGGCGTGATCGTGTGGTTTCGGGAGCGTTGCGCTGATTTTCGGATTACATTTTCGGATAAATGGCAAAAAGAATGTTATTTGCCCTGTTTTCAGCAATTTTAACTTGTCATAAAGCCTGTATATGTTAATCATTTAGCTGCACTATGGAGGTTGTCGATTGGCAGACCTCTTTTGCAAGTAACCATAATCGCAAATGTCCGGTTTGAATAACCCCACGCAAGAGGCGCGGCAGTGACCAAAAGCGAATTAGCCCAAATTAGGCTGGATACAATTTAATCATGAGATCATCAAAATCCCGTTCGCGGAACAATAAAAATCGCAACCGTCAACCTGGCGGCAATAACCAGAATCGTGTCTTTGACAGCTCTGGACCCGAAGGGAAAGTGCGCGGAACGCCTCAGCAGATTATTGACAAATATAATCAATTGGCGCGTGATGCTTTGCTGTCCAACGATCGGGTTGCGGTAGAAAACTTTCAGCAACACGCCGAACATTACGCCCGCATGCTGGCCGATTCCCAACGCGAGCTGGAAGCCAAGCGCGAACAACAAGAATCGCAAAATCGCGAGCGCCAGCAAAAACGTGATTCAGAACGTACCGAGCGCGAACAGCAACCCCAAGCGCAATCGCGCCCGCAGCCTCGCCAAGAAGGTGATGTTGACCCTGCCTCGGCACCTCAGCCAGATATGGGGATGCAAACCGCGCCGGAAAAAGCTAAAAGCAAAGCTGAGAGCACGGATAGCAGTTTGGTTGAAACGCCGGAAAACAAACCGGCTCCGCGCAAGCGCACCCGCAAACCAAAAGCAAAACCTGTTGAAGAACCCACAGCTAAAGCCGATACGGCCAAAACGGACGCGGCTGAATAAAGCTGTGTTTACGTCTGGCGGGAAACTTCGCGGGCAAGGGCACAAAACTCTTCCAGCGAAACCCGCTCGGCGCGCTCGGATGGCTTGATGCCTGCGGTTTTTAAATAGGTTTCGATATCGGGCGAAATTGATTTTAAGGATGATCGCAACATTTTGCGCCGCTGGTTAAAGGCGGCCGCAACCACGCGGCTTAACATTTTGGCATCCGCTTCAAATCGCGGTGTATTTAGACGCTTTAAATGCACCACGGCCGAATGAACTTTGGGTGGCGGGGTAAAGGCTTCGGGCGGCAAATTCATCACGATCCGAACATCGCAGCGCCAGCCTGCCAAAATCGCCAACCTGCCGTATGCTTTGCTGCCCGGCTTGGCCACAATACGCTGCGCCACTTCTTTTTGAAACATCAAGGTCAGGCTGTCCCAATAGGGCGGCCAGATTTGCGGGGTCAACCAACGCACCAACAATTCCGTCCCCACATTATAGGGCAGGTTGGCCACAATTTTAATCGGTGCGCTTAAATGCGCAGACACATCCAGATCCAGCGCATCGGCATTAATCACGGTTAACTGATCAGGATAGGCCTCGGAAATCTGCGCCAAAGCGGGCAAACAGCGCGCATCTTTTTCCACAGCCAGAACCTTGCGCGCGCCCTCGGCCAGCAGACCACGGGTCAATCCACCCGGACCGGGGCCAATTTCCAGCACATCATAGCCGCTTAAATTACCGGCTTGGCGGGCAATCTTGGCGGTCAAATTCAGATCAAGTAAAAAATTCTGCCCCAAAGCTTTCTTTGGTTGCAAATCATGGGCTGCAATCACCTCGCGCAAAGGCGGCAAACTGTCAATCATTTCCAAGGCATCCTATTATTGTTCTGTTAAATATCCGCGCCGCAGGCATAAAATCTCTTTATTATGCCGTGCGCGCCGCCACCATCCTGTCAGCCATTTTCAACGCCTCAATCAAACTTGTCGGATTGGCCACCCCCTTGCCTGCAATATCAAAAGCAGTGCCATGATCGGGCGATGTGCGCACAAACGGCAACCCCAAAGTCACATTCACCCCGCGATCAAAATCCAGCGTCTTGATCGGGATCAGGGCTTGATCGTGATACATACAAATCGCCACATCATATTTTGCACGCGCGCGGGCATGAAACATGGTATCGGCTGACATCGGCCCGACCAGATTGATGCCATTTTTTCGCAAATCATCCAGCACAGGCCCAATCAGATCAATTTCGTCATTCCCCATCGACCCGCCTTCACCGGCATGCGGATTTAGTCCGGCAACAGCAATGCGCGGCGCGGATATGTCGAAATCCCGTTGCAGAGCGCTGTGGGTTATCTCTATGGTTTCAATCAATAAATTGCGACTTAGGGCCTTTGGGACATTGGCAATTGAAATGTGAATAGTCACCGGAACTACACGCAGCTGATCAGAGGCGAGCATCATCACCACCCGCTTGACACCAGCCAGATGGGCCAAAAATTCGGTGTGACCAGGAAAGCCAAAACCAGCCCCGTCTTGCAATGCTTTTTTATGAATTGGAGCGGTGCAAAGTGCCGATGCCGCACCGGAATTCACTAAATCAACGCCGCGTTTTATCACATCAATCACGCCTTGGGCATTTTTCGCGTCGGGTTTTCCGGCAACGGCAGGGGCGGCAAAACGATGCGTTAAAACCGGCAAACCGTGTTTGGTCGCGCCCGCGGTTTCGGCCGGATCGGCAATCTCAACCACTGAAACACCGCGCGGCAAATGCGCCGGATCCCCGATTAAAAAAAACGGTAATTTTGCGCCCAGCTGCTGCCAAGCCAAAACCGCAAGCTCAGGCCCAATACCCGCAGGCTCGCCACAGCTTAGCGCAATCGGTGCACGCCTCATTGATAAACGATTGTTGCGTCGGCTTTCAGCTCGGCCAGATAACTGTCGGCATAAGATTGCAATCGCGCGCTGCGCAGTTGCTGGCGGATAGCCTCGCGCGAAACATCCTCGCTCAGCGCAGCCGTGCGCCCGCATAGCATCAACAGCACCAATGTTTCGCCATCCGCGCGGGTCAGGTTTGTCGAAACCTCGCCTGGATCCAGTTTGGCAAGCTCGATCGCTACGTCTTTTGGCACATCGGAAATCGGCAGGGTCAGGACCTCCAAAATGTCTTCCGGCTGACTCTTGGCAATACCAAAAAGATCATCGCAACTGTCAATCTTGCCCTTGATTTTAGCGGCTTTGCCAAGTGCGGCCTGACTGCGGCCACCGGCAATGTAATATGCGGCATATTCCAGCAAAATATCGGTGGCTTTGGGGGCTTGGGTTTCTTCAATCGCGCGCATCTGGAACAAAACGATAGCATTGGGGATCGGGATTGGCGCGGAAACCTGCCCGACTTTCAGTGTCAAAATCTGGCCGCGAATCTGGGGTGGCAAGTTCGACAAGGGCATCCAGTCCAGACGCCCGCCCCGCGCCTTGGAGGCCGAGGCAGAATGGCGGCGCGCATGGGCTGAAAAGGCGGCCGTGCTGGTCAGAGCGCTGATTTTGGCAGCGCGTTTTTCGCTTTGGGCTTTGGCCGCCGGGCTGTTGGCGGGCAGGATAATTTCGCTTAACAAAACCCGCAAACCACCTTTGCTGCCGCTTTGGGCGATTGCGCGGTCAATTTCGGCCTCCGATATCTGGCTGCGTGGCCCGAATTTTGCCCGCACCAGTTCACGCCAACCCAGCCCCGATTTCACAAAATCACGGAATGTTTCCTGTGCAACACCGCCTGCGGTCAATGCCTTGATAAAATCCTCGGCACTTAGATTTGCGCGCGCGGCGAATTCTTCCATGCCGGCCTGAACCTGCGCATCACTCACCACAATCCCGGCCGCCAATGTTGCAAAAGATTGCAGCCGCTCATTAACCAGCACCTTTAATGCCTCGGCCTGCGGATCGCCCGGCGCGCGCAAAAGGCGCAAAAACTTTGCCCGTTGCTCAACCTCAAAACCGGTAACGGCGCGCTCGTTAATTTTGACCACAGGGGCAAAGAGATTTTGCGTCTGCGCTTGGATCTGGGCAGGAATGGAAAATGCAAACAAACCCAGGCAAATACTGAAAAAACGTAAAAACATCATATTCGTGCTTCCTAATTATATGTCATACAGCTGCGGGACGGGCCGCGTTTTGCGCCACCGGATCCGAAACCGGTTAGTGATACGGTCAAGCCAAAATCGGTTGTTGGTCTCAGACTACCTGATGATGTAAAGCGGCGCGAGAGGGAAAGATCAATCTTCACACATTCGTTGCGATAGCCAAGCCCCAAACCGCCATGCGCTGCACTTCCGGCAATGAAATCATAGCGCCAATCCATTTTTCCGGTCCAGTTTGGCGACAGTTTATAGGCGGTGTCAAAACGCCATTCCGAGGTGTCAAGCGGGCGGTCCTCGTAAGGTTCGGCCTGCATCCAGATATAACTGGAACCCAGCGAAAGCTTTTCGGTTTGCCATGAGATCCTGGTTTCGTTTTTTGAAAAATTCATCTGCCCGTCAAAAATCGCCCGATTACTTAGCGACAGATTGTTCGGAAGCTTTAACTGCACTGCGGCCAGCCAATCGGAACGGCTGCCACCAATTCCGGTGCTGGCCTGAAACTGACCCAGATTATCGGCCCGAAAAATCCGCCCGACAGTCAGCCCCATTGACCAGCCCGCCGGATCATAGCGGTTCCAGCTAAGGCCGACATTGGCCCGAAGCCCGCGCTCGTAACGATCCGCACCGGGAAAACGCGACATGGAAAACAGATTGCCTTCGTCAAATTCAACCAGCCGGCTGTCCTCGTCGGCAATATTGGCCGCGTTTTTATCGTTCCAGATCAGCTGCATAACCGGTTCCAGCACATGATGGGCACCGCTGGCGGTGGTTTTTACAAAGGGCCAGCGCAGCTCGGCCATGGCGGCGGGGGTGAAATGGATGCCGTTCAATTCGCCGGCAAGGCCCTGCTGGATATTGTAAAAATCGCCATTGGCCTGCGTAAACAGGCTGGCGACCATCCCGTTTTTCAAATTCCAGCTGCGGCGCCAATCCAGCCGCAAACTGGCCCTGTTCACATCACGCCCCGCATCGCCTGCGACGTTCGAGCGCCGGTAATGGCTGTGGGTTTCAAACCTGAAATTGGCATCCCCGCCAAGCCACGCTGGCTCAAACCGTTTGTGATAGGTCAGGTTTGCAACAATTGTGGGCAGGGTTATGTTGCTTTCTGTGCTGCGCAGCGAATGATAATGGGTCAGCTTGGCAATCACCAGTTTATCGCGCCTTGCCCGGCTGATGCTGATGGCACTGTCCAGCCTGTCTTTGCCCGAATAGCCGTAATCCAGCAAATAAGCATTGTCGGTGCTGGTTTCGACATCAAAACGCAGCACATATCCGCGCCGCAGATCAAAACGGCCCTCGCCAAAGAAATAACCGCGATTTTGATTGGGCGCGAGGGTGTCGTTGGAAAAAGCGGTTTCAAACGAAATATCGCCCCGGGCAAAGGCGCGCCGGAATGTAAGTTCGATTGTTTTGGTTTCGGTGCTAAGGTATGGCGTCAGGGTGAAATCGGCGTGATCGCCCAGCCTGATAAAATAAGGCAGCTTAAAACCCCAGCCCAGTTTCGAGGTGCTTTTGAATTTCGGCACCAGAAAACCTGTGGCCCGTTTCAGGCTGGGATCGGGCAGGCGCAGGCGCGGCAAATAAAACACCGGAACACCCATAACCTGCAACACGGCATCATCAAAATACAGTTGGCTCTCGTGTTGGTCATGAATAATGCGCCGCGCCCGGATTTGCCACAGAGGCACGGGATTGCCGGCGCAAATATGACAGCTGGAGGCAACGGTTTTATAAAGCTGGGTGTAGCGGCCATCAACGCGCTGAATTTCGACGGCAGCCAGTTGCAATTGCTGGTTCAAAACCATGCGCGCGCTGCGTAAAATACCGTTTCGAAGCTGGGCATCCATTTGGGCGCTACTGGCCAGAATGATCACATCATCGCCATCGATCAGGGTGATCGGACCATCGATTTTCATACTGCCATCGGTGCCGGAATAAATAATCCTTGTGGCCTTAATGCGGGTGCTGCCATGTAGAATTTCCACATGGCCCTCGGCGGTTAATTTGTTGCCATCCAGCCAGACCTTATCGGCAACCAGCGTTACGGGGGGGGCATTCTGGGCGTTGGCGGGCAGGGGGGCAATGAACAGGATCGCGGCCAGAAAAATAAACAGGTATCGCATCAGCCGTCCTCCAGATGCAGAATAAACGCCATCGCCAGCAAGATTGCGGCAATCGGCGGACTCCAGCTGGCCAGAGAAACCGGCAATTGGCCGCTTTCGCCCAACACTTGGGCAAAATTACGCACAAAAAACAGGGAAAACCCCAATAAAATTGCCCCCATCACCATTTTCCCAGTACCGCCCATGCGGGTGTGGCGCATGGTAAAAGCGGCCCCGATCAGCACCATCGCCACCAACAAAAGCGGCAAGGCCAGCTGCGATTGAAACCAGACCCGGTGATGTCGGGCCGAAAATCCGGCATTGTCCAGCCGCTGGATAAAGGCCGGTAAATCCCAGATAGAAATCGAGCTGGGCGTGCCAAAACTGTCGCGAATTTGCGCAGCCGTCAGATCGCTTTTTACCGTCATTTTAGCAAAACGTCTGGAATCGCGCTCGGGGTTTGTGCTGTTTAAAAGCGGCCATTTTTTAACATCTGTCAGCTGCCAGCCAGCTTGGGCCAATTGGGCAGATGTGGCTTTGATCCGGCTTAGCGCGCTACCATCGGGGGTAAAGTTGAAAAAGCTGACATCAACCAATTTGGTGCCATCCAGATTCGAGCCAGCGGCATGAATTACGGTCTGGCCGTCTGCACTGCCTTGACGCAGCCATAAACCTTCTTCGGACACCGATAAAATACTGGCTTGACCCGTTAAAAAATGGCTTGCCCTGACTTCATATTGCTTTGATGTGGCCGCCACAATCGGGTTCAACCCCGCCACGATCAACACCCCCAAAACAAAGGCGACCCCGACAGGTGCGATCAGGTTTCTAACGCCGCCCCGCCCGGATGCGCGCGCCACCACCAACTCCGAGCTGCGCGCCAAACCCAAAAATAACATCACCGTGGCCAGCAGCATAATCAGCGGTAAAATCGGATAAAGCGCACCGGGCATATGCAGCATTGCAAGCCCCAGTATTTCTGAAAACTGTGCCGGAGTGTCATTGAATCTGTTGATCTGCTCGACCAGATCAAACATCATCAAAATACCGGCAAAAGCGCCAAATACGATGCCGAATGATTTCAAAAACCTAAGGGCAAAATAGCGATACAGGATCATGCCAGACGCCTTTTTGCTAAAAATAATCTGGAAATAGCGCCGGGTCGGGCCGAAAGCCAAAGCAGCAGATAGGCAATGCAAATCCCGGCCAAAGCAGGCAAATAAATCAACGGCCAACGCGCGACATCATGCGGGGCATAATTGGCAACGCCGCTTTCAATTGCCTTGACCACCACCAGTAAAATAATCGCGCCTAAAATCTGGCGCCACACACCAAAGCGGCTGAAACCACCAAGCATCAGGCAGGAAAACCCGATCAGGGCGGCCGCAATTGTCAATAAGGACCGCGAAAACCGTTTATGCCCCTCGTAAATCAGCACTGCGCGTTTTGTGCCGGTTTTCGCAACCGTTTCGGGGCTTGCGCGCAACAAATCCATTGTGCCCAATTCGCGATAAGAGCGCCGATCACCCCTGCCGATATTCACCAGCGAGCCAATATTGTAGGCAAAATCGGAAAACCCCGTTGTCGAAAGCCGATCACCGTTGAAATCCAGCGTCTGCGCAATACCGTTGAGCATCACCAGTTTTGGCCCGGCTTCATCGCGCACCAGATAGGCGGTTTTGGCGGTATAGGTCACTTGGATATCCGAGCTGCGACTGTCGGATAAAAACACATCCAGCAGCTTGCCGGTTTCGTCAATCTCGCGAATGTAAAAGGTAACCCCGTCTGTGGGGTGCAAAAACACACCTTCGGTTAAAAAACGCGCCGTGATGTTTTGCGATATTTCGGCCGTTTTGGTCGCCAAGGCGCGGGTGGCGGCGGGGACCAGAAAATGCGACAAAATCGCCGTTAACAATGCTACAATCAGCCCAAAGACCAAAACCGGTCGCGCCAAACGAAAACCGCTAAATCCGGTGGCCTGAACCACCACCAGCTCGCTTTCCGAAATCAGCCGGTTTACCGTGTAAATCACCGCTACAAAGGTGGCGATTGGAAAAACCGCCCGGATCGCTTTGGGCAGGGTCAGGGCCGTGAATTCCAGAAATACCACGATAGATTGGCCATCTGCAATCAGCTGATCGAACAGGCGCACGGCCTGATTGGTCCAGTAAACCATCACCAGAATTAGAGCAAAAAAGCCGAAAAACACCATCAGTTGCGACAGTAAATATCTGTCGAATCTGGCCACGCGAATGCTCCCCCCAAAGGATTGTTTTTTATTAACGCCAGATTAGCTGATAAACTGGCGCAAATAAACTGCTATCTGGCGTTTGCTGCCGTCAAAGGCTAGGAATGGCAAAACACGGCCGAATTTCATCAAACAGGAGACCACCATGACCGATATCCGCCAAATAGATTTCAAAGAAATTGATCTGGATTTCATTGCTACCGTCAGCGGCCGCATCACGGTATTCGTCGGGCTGGAGGGCCAGCTTGATCAATGTGCGCGGCGGGTGAACCGGCTGTGCAAAGGCGCGCTGAAACGCTTTGTTCAATCGGAAACTTATGAGGCGTTGAAGGTCGGGCAGGGGGTTGATTTGGCCTATCCGGCGGGCATGGATTGCGAGGCGATTCAGGTGATTAAATTAAAACGCTTCCCCAAAGCCGACGAGGCGCGCCGTGCGGGTGCCCAAATTGCCAAGGCGGCCGGCAAGGCGGATTTGCTGGTTCTGGCGGGTAATCTTGGGCAGGTTGGCGAGGTCTCATTGGGGCTGGCGCTGCGCGGTTATGATTTCAATCGGCATAAAACTAAAACGGCCGATCCGATGGGTGCGGCCCTGATTATGGTCAGCAAACCCGATGAGGTGGCCGCAGATATCGCGCCTATGATGGCTGTTGCCGAGGGCGTATTTTTCACCCGTGATTTGGTAAATGAGCCAGCTAACATATTGACAACAAATAATTTTGCAGAGCGCCTGTTAGAGATGAAAAAACTGGGTCTTAAGGTTGAAGTCCTTGAGGAAGCGGATCTGGAAAAACTGGGAATGGGCGCGCTTCTTTGTGTCGGCCAAGGCTCGCGCAGCCCCTCCAAAGTGGTTGTGATGCAGTGGAATGGCGGCAAAACTGGCGAGGCTCCTTTGGCATTGGTTGGCAAGGGCGTGGTGTTTGACACCGGCGGAATTTCGATAAAACCGGCCGGCGGAATGGAAGAAATGACCATGGATATGGGGGGTGCCGGTGTGGTTGCCGGCGTGATGCGCACGCTTGCTTTGCGCAAATCCGGTGCCAATGTTGTTGGTCTTGTCGGCTTGGTTGAAAACATGCCCGACGGGGCGGCGACGCGTCCGGGCGATGTGGTCAAATCCATGAAGGGCGACACGATCGAGGTGATCAACACCGATGCCGAGGGCCGTTTGGTCTTGGCCGATGTGCTGTGGTATGCGCAGCAGCGTTTCAAACCCAGCGGCGTGATTGATCTGGCCACTTTGACGGGGGCTGTGATTGTCGGGCTGGGGCATGACAATGCGGGTGTGTTTTCAAATGACAATGCGCTGTGCAATGCGTTCCTGAAAGCGGCCAAATCCGAGGGCGAGGGGGCGTGGCGCCTGCCGCTGGATGATTCATATGACAAGCTGATTGATTCGCGCATTGCCGATATGAAAAATACCGGCGGGCGCGGTGCCGGATCGATCACTGCGGCCAAGTTTTTGCAACGTTTTATTGCCGATGATATGCCTTGGATTCATCTCGATATCGCCGGAACCGCGTTGCTGAAAACCCAATCCACCTTGGCCCCCAAAGGTGCTACCGGTTGGGGGGTGATGGCGCTGGATCGTCTGATCCGGGATTTGCAGGAAAGCTAACATGGGATCCGTCTATTTTTACCATTTAACCCGGGCACCGTTAGAATTTGTGCTGCCGATGCTGGCGGAAAAATCGCTGGGCGCTGGCTGGCGCGTTGTGGTGCGCGGGGTGGATGAAAAACGTATGGATTGGCTGGATGAAAAACTGTGGCAGGGGGCTGATGACAGCTTTCTGCCTCACGGTCTGGCCGGCGGAAAACATGATGCGCTTCAGCCGATCTTGTTAACCACAAACACCACCGCTGCCAATAATCCCACCTGTATTCTGGCCATTGACGGCTGCGATGTCACCGCCGACGAAGTGAAGCAAATGCAACGTGTCAGCATCTTGTTTGACGGCAATGACGAAACCGCCCTAACGCGTGCGCGCCAACAATGGAAAAGCCTGACGTCTGCGGGCTGCCCTGCCCAATACTGGTCCCAGGAAAGCGGTAATTGGCAAATGAAGGCCGAACGCTAACCCCTTCTTCTTGCTATAAATACCTGCGCCGCAGGCATAAAATCTTTAGCGCCGCAATATCAGTTTATCACCGCTAATTTCAATATTCCGAAAGCGCTGCAAATAGCTCATCCCCAGCAATGACTGGCTCATTTCGCCTTCATTCACCGACGCCCTGATAGTTTTATCCTTAATATCGCCCAGCCGCACATTCTTCAATTTCACCGGCGCAATTCTGACCTCGCCATTCGCGGTTCTGGCGATTCCGCTAAAAAACAGGTTCTCGGCATCAATGCCAATTTTCGCGGCATCTTTCATGGTCAACACCACATCCGTAGCCCCGGTATCGACGACAAATTCAATCGGTGTGCCATCAATTTCGAGCACCAGATAATAATGCCCATCATGACTGCGCGGCACCGTCACAGTGGCCTGACCGTCGATATAGGATTGTTGCGGCGCAACATTGTCACGAATATCCGACCACAGACCAACCGCTGCAATCATCCCGACAAAAATCAGCACCCAAACGGCGGCTTGTTGCGCGGTTTTGCCCAGATTATTGCGGTTTTGAACAAAAAACCAGCCAGCAATCACGCTGCCCAGCAAGACAAGATAAATCAATTGCGCGAGGTTTTCAGTTTCCATAAATCTAAATATAGGCATGATTTACGCGCAAGAAAACCCCCGTTAACCCAGCCAGTTTATTCCAACGATTCCATCAATAACAAACTGCACCGAAAGTGCTGCCAAAAGCATGCCCAGCAGGCGGGTCGTGACATTGGTGCCCGTCGCCCCAAGCGCGCGTTCAAGCAATCCGGCGGTTAGGAAAAACAGGAAAACCAACATCATCACGGTCAATAAAACCAGCATAATGGCACCAATTGCGGCCCAGTCACCGTCGGCTCTTCCGGTTAGCAAAATCATAGTGGCAATCGATCCCGGCCCGGCGATCAACGGGGTGGCAAGCGGAAAAACCGAAGGATCATCCTCGGAATTTGCCTGCCCCTTGCGTCGTTTGGTGCGCCGCTCAAACAGCATATCGAGCGCGGTCAGAAACAGCAAAACACCGCCGGCAATTTTAAACGCTTCCATGGAAATCCCGGCAAAACCCAGTACAGCCTCGCCCAGCAAGCCAAACAGCACCAGCAAACCCAGTGAAATCAGGCAGGCCCGAATGGCAATATTGCGCCGGCGCACGGCATCTTCACCTTTGGTCAGCGCCACAAATAACGGCGCCAATCCAATCGGATCAATAATCACAAACAGAGTGACAAACGCGGTTATCAGTTGCGCAGTTTCCATTTATTTCCCCGCTTTTTCCAGTTTTTCCAATGCCTTCATCCACATCGCGTCCGCCCGGTCAATCGCATTCATTACCTCGGAATATTTGCGCTGCCACGGCTCGGCCTTGTTGCCCGCATCTTCGTCATAAAGCGTTGGATCAGCCAGCTTTTTTGCCAGTTTATCGCGCATATCGTTTAATTTATTCACCCGTTCTTCACATTTACGCACATCGGCGCGCATTGCCAAAATCTGGTCACGACTGGCCTGTTTGGGCGCGGCTTTGGCTTTTTTGGGCTTGTCCGGTGTGTCTTTGGTTAACAAATCTTTGCGATAGGCCTGCAAATCGTCTTCCCAGATCGAAACATTCCCATCCTTCACCAACCAAAGCCGGTCGGCCACCATCGACAGCAAATGCATATCATGGCTGATCAAAATCACCGCACCCGAATATGCGGTCAGCGCCTCGACCAAGGCCTCGCGGCTTTCGATATCAAGGTGATTTGTCGGCTCGTCCAAGATCAGTAAATGCGGCGCGGGCAGGGTGGCCAGCAGCAGCGAAAGCCGCGCTTTTTGTCCACCAGACAGCCGCCCGACCTCGGTTTCGGCCTGATCGGCACCCAGCCCAAAACCGGCCAGACGGGCACGCAGACGGGCCTGACCCTCATTTGGGCGTTCGCGAAACAGATGTTGCAACGGGGTTTCATCAACGTAAAGTTCATCAACCTGATGTTGCGCAAAAAATCCGATCCGCAACTTGCGCGAGCTGCTAAAATTCCCGCCCATCGCTTTAAGCCTGCCCGATAACAGCTTGGCCAGCGTCGATTTTCCCTGCCCGTTCTTGCCCAAAAGCGCGATGCGGTCATCCTGATCAATACGCAGGTTCAGATCCCTTAAAATCACCGTGCCATCATAACCAACCGACGCGCCTTCGGTCGAAATAATCGGCGGCGACAGCTCCTCTGGCTCGGGGAAACTGAACACCGTGCGCGCGGCATCTTCGGGCGCGCGGATGGTCTCCATTTTTTCCAGCATTTTCACCCGGCTTTGGGCCTGCTTGGCCTTGGATGCCTTGGCCTTGAAGCGATCGACAAAACTTTGCAAATGCGCCCGGTGCAATTCCTGTTTCTTGGCCGCAGCCGCCTGCACTTCGCGCTGAGCGGCGCGTTGGCGGGCGAATTGATCGTAGGGACCGGAATAAAGCGTCAGTTTGCGGTTTTCCAGATGTAAAATCGCCCCGACCGAACGGTTTAACAATTCACGGTCATGCGAAATTATCAAAACCGTGTGCGGGTATTTTACCAAATAAGCCTCAAGCCATAATGAGCCTTCCAGATCGAGATAGTTCGTCGGCTCATCCAGCAGCAAATAATCGGGTTCGCTAAACAGCACCGCAGCCAAGGCCACGCGCATGCGCCAACCGCCCGAGAAATCCGAACAGGGCTGTTTTTGCTCTTTGGCATCAAAACCCAGACCCTTTAGAATCGAAGACGCGCGCGCCTCGGCGGAATAGGCGTCGATATCGGCCAGACGGGTGTGAACTTCGGCAATCCGGTTGGGATCTGTGGCGGTGACCGATTCGGCCATCAACGCCGCGCGCTCGGTATCGGCGGCCAAAACCGTGTCGATCAAGGACACTTCGTTGCCCGGAACCTCTTGGCTAACCCCCCCCATTCGGGCGCGCGCCGGCATGGTGATGGTGCCATGCTCGGACGGTATATCGCCGCGAATCAAGTTAAAAAGCGTGGTTTTACCGGCACCATTGCGGCCAATCAGGCCAACTTTGTGGCCCGTGGGAATGGTGGCGGAAGCGGACTCAAACAGCGGCTTGCCATCAATTGCGAAATTCAGATCATTAATGCGTAACATGGGCGCGGTTTGACCTAAGCGGCGGCCAAGGTCAATCACCGCTTTTCAAGGGCTGAAGAGCATGTTAGCAGGGCGGCGAAATTATCACAAAATCATCCCGGATCGGGCAGGGTGCCTGACCATAACAGAGAAGCAAAATATCATGGCCCTTCAACGCACATTTTCCATCATTAAACCCGACGCCACCAAACGCAATCTGACCGGCGCGATTGTTGCCAAATTCGAAGAAGCGGGCCTGCGCATTGTTGCCAGCAAACGCATTCAGTTGTCGCTGGCCCAGGCGCAAGAATTTTACGGCGTTCACAAAGAGCGCCCGTTTTTCGACGAGCTGTGCGAATTCATGATCTCCGAGCCAATTGTCGTGCAGGTTCTAGAGGGTGAAAATGCGATTGCCAAAAACCGCGAAATCATGGGCGCGACCAACCCTGCCGATGCCGATGCGGGCACAATCCGCAAGGAATTCGCGCTGTCACTGGGCGAAAATTCGGTGCATGGCTCCGACGCGCCAGAAACCGCGGCCGTTGAAATCGCCTACTTTTTCTCAGGGTTGGAACTGGTTGGTTAATCCGGCCGTTCAATAACCCCGATCCTGTCAAGGGCCGCTTCCAGATCGCAGCGGCCTTTGTCATATGTGCCAGCCTTTATCGCATCAAAACGTTGCCGCAGCGCCGTTTTCTCGCCAGCCTGACAATCATTCCAGGGCCGTCCCTGTAGCCCCATAACCATGGAATAATAGCCAATGAAATGGGGGCTTTTGCCCGATTGCAACAATTTCAGATAGGCCGCATCCGCACCAAGATCGCGCAATTGCGCCGCCGTATCAATTCCGGCGCGCGCGTAGGCCGCATCAGAGGCAGGGCCAAGATTTAGGATCGAAGAAACAGGGTCAGACATGGCCAATGCCTATCTGCAAAGCTGTGAAAATGGAACTGCGGATTAAATGCTGGCCCAATCGGTGATCACAAAAGCGGGTGTTTGCGACGTTTGCACCGAGGTTTGTTTTTCGCTTTCCAGTCGGGTTGATACATAGCCGATTTTGCGCGCGGGCGGCGCTTCGGCTGTTTGTTCGGGCTTGATGTTGGCTTCTTGTGTCATTTTTACGCTCCGGGTTTTTGTTATGATATGCCTCTAATATTGTTTTTTGCAGTCTCGTTTTTTTGCAGTCTCGTTTAATGGACGGCATAAATTCAGGCCAACATGCCAGCATGGCGATTTGGTGAAAAAAATAAGGCAAGAATATGGCGGGCTTGTTGCCGGGTTTTGTAAAACCACAAGGGATGGTATATTTTTCCGACAAATGGCATCAAATGAAATAAACACATCGTATTTTAATCATAATCTGTGATAGGCAGAATTTATTTCCAAAATCGGGGTGCTTGAATGGATGATCTGGACCGCAAAATATTAACCGAGCTGCAACGGGATGCTTCGCTTTCGCTGGATGAAATTGCCCGCAAGGTCGGCTCGTCCAAAACGCCGGTCTGGAACCGGATCGGCAAAATGAAACGGTCAGGCGTGATCGGGCGCCAGACGGTTTTGTTAAACCCCCAAGCGCTCGGGCTTGAGGCCTGTTTTTTCGTTCTGGTGCGCACATCCGAGCATGATGCCGACTGGCAGGCGCAATTTTTGAAGGTTCTGCAAAATCGCCCCGAAGTTCTGGAAGCGCACCGGTTGGCGGGCGATATTGACTATATTTTAAAGGTGCGGGTGAAAAATGCCAAAGCGTATGATACGTTTTATCAGGCGCTGATTGGCGAGGTGAAAATTTTCAACGTCACGGCTTTATTGTCGATGGAGGAAATCAAATCAACCACAATTCTGCCGGTAAATCCCACCTAGGCGCAGGCGTTTTTTAGCAATCCCAAGGCATGTTTTGTCGCCGCAGCGCGAACCTTGGCACGCCCGATTGGGCCAAATTCGACGGTCTCGGCCAGACAATCCTGCCCCGCCACAATGATCGCAAAACACACTCGCCCCTCGGGTTTGTGATCTGACGCCCCGGGGCCTGCGATGCCGGTGATTGAAACCGCAAGATCGGCGTCTGAGTTCAGCAAAGCACCGCTTGCCATTTGCGCCGCCACTTGTTCGGATACGGCCCCGTGCGCGCTCAAAGTTTGCGCCAAAACCCCCAACATTTCGCGCTTGGCAGCATTGGAATAGGTAACAAATCCGCGATCAAACACATCCGATGATCCGGCCAGATCGGTCAGCGCGGCGGCCAACATTCCGCCCGTGCAACTTTCGGCGCAAGCAATTTTCAGGCCCTGCGCCCGACAGGCGGCCAAAACATTGCCAACAAGCCCGCTCACATCAAAACCATATGGCTAAAAGCCGCCGCAGCCGTGACCAAAACCGCCGCCATTGCGCCCGCGATCACATCGTCAAACATCACACCAAAGGCGCTGGTTTTGCGATCCGCCCAGCCCACCGGTCCGGGTTTCCAGATATCAAACAGCCGAAACAGCAAAAACGCGGCGATCCAGCCGGGATACGGAAACAGCCACGGGTCTTGGTCGGCAAACCAAAGCCCGCCTGAAAGCGGCAACAGTGCGATCCACTGGCCGGCAACCTCGTCGATGACAATTTCGCCGGGATCATGATTTTCCTGCCCGCGGGTTTGCTCAATAGTGGCCCACCAACCGATGAAAAACACCGCGATTGTGGCAATTAAAAGCGCCGGAAACCCGCCGGCGACATGGATCAGATAAGCCAGCGGAATCGCGGCCGCCGAACCCCAGGTGCCGGGTGCGGGCCGGATCAGGCCGACGTAGAAAAATGTGGCGATCAGTTTGCTCATGTTTTCACCAAAGTCACGGTGGCCAGCGCCGCAATGCCTTCGCCGCGACCGGTAAAACCCAGCTGCTCCGAGGTGGTGGCCTTGACGCTGATCCGGCCCTGATCCAGCCCCATAATCCGCGCCATTTCAACACGCATCGCCCCGGCGTGGGGGCCGATTTTGGGAAATTCGCAAATCAGGGTGCAATCGGCATTCGAAATTTTAAACCCGTGTTCAGTGGCCAAAGCCACGGCATGGCGCAGAAAAATATCCGAAGCCGCGCCTTTCCATTTGTCATCCGAGGGCGGAAAATGCTGGCCGATATCGCCCATAGCCAGCGCGCCGTAAATTGCATCGGTGACGGCGTGCATGCCGACATCGGCGTCGGAATGGCCCAGAAGTGCTTGATTATGCGGGATTTTTACACCGCACAGCACCACATGATCGCCCGCGCAAAACCGGTGCACATCAAAACCGTTGCCCAGACGTATGTCCATTTTATGCTCCATAAATTGTTCGGCCCGCGCAAAATCATCGGCGTGGGTGATTTTCAGATTGGCCTCGTCTCCGGCCACAATTGCCACATCCAGATCGCAAGCCAAGGCCACTTCGACATCATCGGCCGCATCACCTTTGTGGGCGCTGTGCGCTGCGGCGATTTCAGGCAGGCGAAACCCTTGCGGAGTCTGGGCGCGAAACAGCCCGTCACGGCAATGGGGCGCAACCACGCGATCATTGGCACCGCGCCACAAAGCATCCGTAACAGTCAAGGCGGGGGCCGCCCCTGCGTGGGTTTTCAGCGCGGCCAAAACATCGGAAATAATCCGCGCGCTGACCAAAGGGCGGGCCGCGTCATGGATCAAAACATTGTCGATATTTTCAGCCATTGCCGCCGCCAAACCGGCCTGAACCGAGGCGCTACGGCTATCGCCTCCATCCACAGTGATAAAATCGGGCAACCGGCCCAGAGCGGTCAAAAGCCCAGCATCGGCGGGGTTTAGCACCAGAATAATCCGGTCAATCTGGTCGTGATTTGCAAAGGCTTTTATCGTGCGGGCCAACACGGCGCGCCCCTTTAAGGGCTGGAATTGCTTGGGAATATCCCCTCCGGCACGAATGCCGCGCCCTGCGGCGACGATGATGGCGGCTGTTGTTGTCATGGGGCTGGTTTATGGTTTTGCGCCCGCGCTGGCAATGTCAAGTTTGCGGCTTTTGGTTTTTGACGGCTTTTGGTTGCTTTTTGCCAGCGCCACAGGCTAAAATCGATGCATCGCACAAGGATTAGGCAATTGACTATAAAACTGGCAGATATGACGCTGGATCCACCGGTTTTTTTGGCCCCGCTGGCCGGCATTACCGATTTGCCCTTTCGCCGGCTGGTTTGCAGCTTTGGCGCGGGGTTGGTGGTTAGCGAAATGGTGGCCAGCCACGATATGATCGCGGGCAAACCCGGTGTGCTTGAGCGCGCCGAGCTGGGTTTGTTCGAGGCCAACACGGCTGTGCAGCTGTCGGGTCGCGAGGCAAAACCAATGGCCGAGGCGGCTAAAATGGTGGCCGCAAACGGCGCGAAGATTATTGATATAAACATGGGTTGTCCGGCCAAAAAAGTGGTTAACGGGTATTCCGGTTCGGCCCTGATGCGCGATTTGGATCACGCTTTGGGCCTGATTGATGCGGTGGTGGCCGCGGTTGATTTGCCGGTGACGTTGAAATGTCGTCTGGGCTGGGACCGTGACAATTTAAATGCCGCCGATCTGGCCAAGCGGGCCGAAGCCGCGGGCGTGCAGATGATCACCGTTCACGGGCGCACGCGGTGCGATTTTTACAAAGGGCGGGCCGATTGGGGTGCGATTGGTCAAATCAAGGATGCGCTGCGCCTGCCGGTGATTGCCAATGGCGATATTGTTGACGCGGATTCGGCCACGCGGGCGCTAAAGGCATCGGGGGCGGACGGCGTTATGGTGGGGCGCGGCGTGCAAGGTGTGCCTTGGCGTTTGGCCCAGATTTCGGCGCAAATTTATGGCACAGCAGCGCCCGATATTCCTACGGGGGCCGCGTTGGTGGAAATGGTTTGCGCGCATTACGAGGCGATGCTTTCGTTTTACGGTGCCAGCCTTGGCCACAAAGTCGCGCGCAAACATCTGGGCTGGTATATGGACACGGCCGCCACGCCGCGCACGTTGCGAAAAACGGTGCTGACCCAAGCTGATCCGGCCGCCGTTTTGCGCCTGTTGGTGGATGCGTTGTCAGGTCAAAGGCTGGCGGCATGAATTTTGACACCCTCTGGAATGCGCTGCCGATGCCGGGTTTTTTAATTGATGGCGACAACCGGATTTTGGCGGTAAATTCAGCGGGCGAAGGCTTTGTTGTGGCCTCGTCAAAATCGCTGACCGGCAAGCGTTGCATTGATAAAATCACCACAGGTGCTGCGCTTGAGCAAATGTTTGCACGCGTGCGCACCAGCAACAGCCCGCTGTCGATCAACGATGTCAAGGCCGGGCCGACCAACCAGACGGGGGTGCGTTGCAACATTCAGATCACGCCGGTATCTGTCAACCAGCCGCTGCTTTTGCTGCTGATTTCGCCGCGTGACGGGCGCAAGCAAATCAAGCGCGCCGGATCTGCCAAATCGGTTATCGGCATGGCCGAAATGCTGGCCCATGAAATCAAAAATCCGCTGGCGGGCATTACCGGTGCGGCGCAGCTTTTGGCGATGAGCCTGCCAAAAGCCGATCTGGAAATGACAGATCTGATCGTTTCCGAGGTGCGCCGCGTGGTCAGTTTGCTGGATCAGGTTGAGCAATTCGGCAATCTTAGCCCGCCCGATTGCAAGGCGGTAAATATCCACGATGTGCTGGATCGCGCCCGTAAATCGGCGGCTTTGGGCTTTGCCGCCCATATGAAAATTGATCTGGATTATGATCCGTCCTTGCCTGATACTTGGGCCGATGCGGACCAGCTGATTCAGGTGGTGCTGAACCTGTTGAAGAATGCAGCACAGGTGGCGAATAAAGCTGGCGGAAAAATCATTATTCGCAGCGCGTTTGACAACAGTATGCGGCTGCGGCGCAGTGACGGGACCGCAAAGCCCTTACCGATTTTGCTGGAAATTATTGATGACGGCCCCGGAATTTCCCCCGAAATTACCAGCGATATATTTGCGCCTTTTGTTTCGGGGCGCGAAAATGGCACCGGTTTGGGTCTGGCGTTGGTATCAAAAATCATTGCCGATCATCATGGTTGGATTGGCGTTGATTCAAGACCCGGGCGCACCGTATTTCGGGTTTATTTGCCTAAAATTCCTGCCCCCAAAAGGAGCCTCTAAATGGATGGCACAGTTCTGATTGCCGATGATGATCGCACGATCCGCACGGTTTTAACCCAAGCCTTCACAAGGGCCGGGTGCAAGGTTCATGCCACGTCATCGCTGGTGACATTGATGCGCTGGGTCAAGGAAGGCATGGGCGATCTGGTGATTTCGGATGTGGCGATGCCCGACGGTAATGGATTGGAAATGCTGCCTGAAATCAATATCTTGAGGGGTGATCTTCCTGTAATTATCATCTCGGCGCAAAACACGATTATGACTACGATCAAGGCCGCCGAGGCCAAGGCTTTTGATTATCTACCCAAGCCTTTTGATCTGCCCGATTTGATGAAACGTGCCGCGCGGGCGCTAGAAATTTCGCGTCAGGGGCACCAGCTGCATCCGGCACCGGCGCAGGTTGATAACGAATTGCCGCTGATCGGACACACGTCGGTGATGCAGGATTTGTATCGCTTGATTGCCAAGCTGGTGAACCGCAATCTGGCGGTTTTGATCAGTGGTGAAAGCGGCACGGGAAAATCTTTGATCGCGCGCACGATCCATGATTTTAGCGACCGGCGTGATTTGGCCTTTGTGGTGGCCACGGCTTCGGATTTAACCGATGCGGACGCGGTGCAACGGATTTTGACACGCGCCGGGGGCGGCACGGTTGTGTTTGACGAAGTCGGCGATTTAAGCTGTGATGTGCAAGGTATTATTAGCCAGAAACTTGATCAGTTAAACGGGCAGGGGCCGCGGATTATGGCGATCTCTCAGGCGGATCTAGGGCAGAATATGCAGGCGGAGAAATTTCGTCAGGATTTGTTTTACCGCTTAAACGGGGTTGGTTTGAATGTGCCGCCCTTGCGCGATCGCATTGATGATATTGGCCCGTTGACAGATTTTTTTCTGGCAAAACCGGGGGAAGGTAATGCCAAAAGCATTTCCGATGACGCCAGAAAACTGATGCGTCGTTATAGTTGGCCGGGCAATGTGCGCCAGTTGCAAAACTGTCTGAGCCGCTTGCAAATTACCAGCACCGAGCCACAAATCAGTGTGTCCGAGGTCGAGCAATCTTTTGGTGGCCAGCCGATGATGCAGCCGGTGGTGCAAAACGCGGCGCAAGACAGGTTGTCGGGGTCAATTGCACGCCATTTGCAGCGCTATTTTGATTTACATGCTGCGGCCATGCCTCCGCCCGGTTTATACGGCCGGATTTTGCGTGAAATGGAGCTGCCGCTGCTGGAAATAGCCATGCAGGAAACCGGCGGGAATCAGGCCAAATGCGCCGAGCTTTTGGGCATTAACCGTAATACTTTACGCAAAAAACTGTTGCAGCTGGATATTAACGTGACAAGGCGGCGCAAGTTGATGTAAAAGGGCAACAATTGGCGTGTCGTAATAACATCAACACGGTTTGATACGCGAAATATAGTGGCTTGCTGCATTTGCAGCACTAAAGAGAGTATTTGTTTGTGTCGGCTGCGAGCAGAAATGCAACATGGAAAAAAGTAAACCGGTTTCGGCGTAAAAGACGTGTGCAGAATATTGCCACGCTTGGTTTGGTTTTGCTTGGCCCGATTTTGGTGGTTGCGACTTATGTTGTGATGGGGCCGCTGGGTCTGGGTGCGACCGACCCGGCTTTGCGACTGGTTTTACTGACCGATCTGATTTATATTTTGGTGGTTGCAGCGCTTGTTTTGCAAAAAGTTGCCCGCATGATTGCCGCGCGGCGGGCCAAATCTGCGGGATCACGCCTGCATTTGCGATTGACTGGCGTTTTTGCGTTGGTGGCCTTGATCCCGACCATTCTGGTGGCGGTTTTTTCGGTGTTGACGCTGAATGTGGGGCTTGAGGGCTGGTTTTCCGAGCGTGTGCGCCAAGTGGTCGACACATCGCTGCTGGCGGCCGAGGCCTATGAAAATGAACACCGTCGCGATTTGATCGAGGACACCCAAGCGCTGGCCGGTTTTTTAAATGTTACCAAAAAAGCCAGCCCGTTTTTAAATGACGGCGATCTGCGCGAGCTGTTGACCCGGGGCCAGCAACAAATCCAGCGCGGTCTGCGCGAAGCTTATGTGATTGATGGCGCGGCCCGGTTGCGGGCGCGTGGCGAGCGCTCGTATTTATTTGATTTCGAGACACCGTCTGCGGAGGATATGAAGCGGGCAAATGCCGGTGAAATCGTGGTTATTCAGGATTGGGATAACGATGAATTTCGCACTTTGGTCAAGCTGGTGGCCTTTGTTGATCGCTATCTTTATCTGTCGCGTAATGTGGATGGCAATATTTTAAACCTGCTGGACGAGACCAAAGACATCGCGCGCGAGTATCAAAAACTTGAAGCAGAGCGCGGTAAGGTTTTGCTGGAATTTGGCCTGCTTTATATCGGCTTTGCGGTGATTTTGATCCTTGCGGCGATTTGGCTGGGCCTGTGGTTTGCCGAACGTTTGTCGCGCCCTGTGGGCCGGTTGGCGGGGGCGGCCAAACAGGTGGGCACGGGTGATCTGGATGTGCAGGTGATCGAAGAATCCGGTGATGATGAAATCGCCATGCTGGGGCGTTATTTCAACCAGATGACGCGCCAGCTAAAGGGGCAGCGCGCGGCTTTGGTTGAAAACTCCAACCAGATCGAGCGCCGGCGCCGTTTGTTTGATTCGGTGCTTTCGTCGGTTGCCTCTGGCGTGGTTGGGCTGGATGGTCAGGGGCGGGTGACTTTTGTGAACCGCGCGGCCGAACGCCTGCTGTCGTTGCCTGATTTGCAGCCCGATGCGCAAAGCGGTGATATCAGTGTTGCGGTGCCCGAATTTGCCCCGCTTTTGCAGCGTTTAAAGGACAGAAAAAGCGAGATCGCGCAGCAGGAAATCAAGCTGACGCGCGCTGGCAAGCTGGAAAACCTGCTGGTTCGTATCAGCACGCGGCGCAATGATTCTGGCCATCTCGAGGGCTATGTGATTGCCTTTGATGATGTCACCGATCTGGTTTCGGCCCAGCGTATGGCGGCCTGGGGCGATGTGGCGCGGCGCATTGCGCATGAAATTAAAAACCCGTTAACGCCAATTCAGCTCTCGGCCGAGCGTATAAAGCGCAAATTTTCCCCGATCTTGGGCGATCAGGCTGAATCGCTGGCACAATATACCGATGTGATCATCCGCCAAACCGGTGATTTACGCCGTATTGTCGATGAGTTTTCGCGCTTTGCCCGGATGCCCGAGCCTGAATTGCGACAGCATGATCTAAGCCAGATTCTGCGTGATGCGGTGACTTTACAAGAGGCGGCATTGCCGGATGTTGATTTGAAACTTCAACTGCCAGAGCGGCCGGTGATGGCAAAACTGGATGCTACCATGATTTCACAGGCCTTGGTTAATCTGATTAAGAATGCTGGAGAAGCAATTGAAAGTCTTGGTGAAAAAGGTTTTCCTGATGGTTTCAAGCCTGAAATTCGTGTGGCAATGTCGGTATCGGAAAACACGGTTAGCATTGATATTTCCGATAACGGAATTGGGCTGCCTGAAGATCGCGCGCGACTGTTTGAGCCTTATGTCACCACGCGCGATGCCGGCACGGGGTTGGGTTTGTCGATTGTGAAAAAGATCATCGAGGAGCACGGCGGTACGCTGGCGCTGGTGGATGCCGACAGGTTTGAAAATAACGAAAATTCTGGCGCACATTTTGGCGCAC
>CAYSBD010000003.1:4066-15568 GCA_964429175.1 uncultured Marinosulfonomonas sp. | reverse complement strand
TGGCGCACATTTTGGCGCACGGGCGCAAATCCGGCTTCCGGTTACCGATTTAGCTGTGCAAACTGCCACAGAAAACAAGAATATGAAGGGGTAAAAAATTATGAGTGATATACTAATCGTAGACGATGAGCGCGACATTCGCGAGCTGATTTCGGATATTTTGCAGGACGAAGGTTATGCCACCCGTCTGGCGGGAAATTCCGATGATTGCATGCGCGAAATCAATCAGGCCCCGCCGTCGTTGATGATTTTGGATATCTGGCTCAAAGATAGCGACATGGACGGAATTGATATTCTAAAGACCGTGAAACGCGACAACCCCGATATTCCGGTGGTGATTATTTCGGGCCATGGCAATATCGAAATTGCCGTGGCTGCGATTAAGCAGGGTGCTTATGATTTTATCGAAAAACCCTTTAATATTGATCAGCTGATGGTCGTGGTTTCGCGCGCCATGGAAACCTCGCGGTTACGGCGTGAAAATATAGAACTTAAACGCAGCGACGCGCCCAGCAGCGTGATGTTGGGGCAAAGCACGGCGTTCAAGGTGTTGAAATCCAATCTGGACAAGGTGACAAATTCCAACGGTCGAGTGATGCTGACGGGTGCCGGTGGTGCGGGCAAGGAAATGGCCGCGCGTTATATTCATGCCAATTCAAACCGCGCCGGAGCGCCGTTCATTTGCGTGAATTCGGCCTCGATTTCGCCCGAACGTATGGAAGAAGTTTTATTTGGCCGCGAAACCGCTGAACGCGGGCTGGAGCCGGGGTTGTTGGAGCAGGCCCACGGCGGGGTGCTCTATTTTGACGAGGTGGCGGATATGCCGTCGGGCACCCAGTCCAAAATCTTGCGGGTGTTGGTGGATCAGCAGTTTTTACGGGTTGGCGGTAGCGATAAAGTTCGGGTGGATATTAGGGTAATTTCAAGCACAAACAAGAACTTGCAAGATGAAATTGGCGCTGGAAATTTTCGCGAAGAGCTGTTTCACCGTCTGAATGTTGTGCCGATTATGGTGCCATCTCTTGAGGATCGCTGTCAGGATATTCCACTGCTGGCGGCGCATTTCAGTCAGGATCTGAACAAATCCCAAGGCTTGCCCCTGCGTGAATTTTCAGACGAGGCACAGGCCTTGATGCAGGCAATGCAATGGCCCGGAAACATTCGCCAGTTGAAAAATATCGTTGAGCGGGTGCTGATATTGGGGCCTGAAACGGGTCCGGTTTTGGCCAAGGAATTGCCGTCGGTGGAGGCGGGTGCGCAATCGGGGAGCCGCGTTGTGCTTTCAAATAGTCTGGCCACTTTGCCCTTGCGCGAGGCGCGTGAAATGTTTGAGCGTGAGTATTTAATGACCCAGATCAACCGCTTTGGCGGCAACATCAGCCGCACCGCGCATTTTGTCGGCATGGAGCGCTCTGCCTTGCACCGAAAATTGAAATCTTTGGCGATTGTCACGTCAAATAAAAGCGGCGCACGCGTGGCGCATGTCGAAGATGACGAGGCGTCATAAACCTGTCAAATAAAAAACAGCAGCCGCAATTAACGGGCTGCTGTTGATTGTGTTGCAAGTCGTTAAAGCCTACTTGGCTGCGCAGCGCCGCTCGATGAATGCCTGCGCCACATAGGCCCAGATTACGGCACCGGCGGCCCCCAATCCGGCAACCCCCAGTATAACGATAACATCAAGCGGCGTTACCAGATCGCCAAGGTTGGAATTGGTCACGACAAGCACAAGCACGACCGCGCCAATCGCGCCGAAAGGTGCCGCGATTTGTGCCCAAAGGTAATGTCTGGGGTAAAACCGTTTGTCGCGGATCATGATGTAGAAAAACAGCACGGTGATGGACACCGCAAGAATTACCAAGCCCCACCAAAGCCAAAAGCCGAACATTTCCTCGAAAACCGCGATCATAACGGATAGTTTTAGTTCTTCCATAGTCTTTTCTCCTTAGGCTTTGCCCTGAATCATGGCTTGATAGGTGGATTTGAACGCGACTTCTTTCATCAACCACGGGATCCATCCCTCTTGCAGCGGCGCGATAATGCCGGGAAAGGATGGCACAAGGTCATTATTATAATCGAATTCGATCAGCATCGCCTTGCCAATTCGGGTGATCATCGGGCACGAAGTGTAACCGTTGTAGGTTCTGGTGCCTTCTTTATCCTGAATATGCGCCACCAGATGATCTTCGATTACCGGCGCCTGCCATTTAACCGAGGCGGCGGTTTTACCCTTTGGCACACCGGCAATATCGCCAATCGCAAAGACTTCGGGGTAGCGTTTATGTTGCAGATTGCCTTTCTCCACATCAACCCAGCCCTGACCAAGCCTTTTATCAAGGAAAGGCAACGGCGAATTGACCACAGGATCAGGCGCACGTTGGGGAGGCAGCACTTGGGTGAAATCATAACCCAGTTCCTGATCGCCATCCGGTGTTGAAAAGGTCAGGATTTTTTTGCCGTGATCAATGGCCTTGATTTTGTGATGATAATCCACGGTAAAGCCGCGCTGCGCGAAAATCATGCGCATTTTTTCGTGGATAATCGGCACTGAAATCAAGGCCTTGCCATGGGCCAGATAGGTGAAATTGGCTTTGCTGCGGTTGCCGGCGGTGTCGGTGATATCTTCGGTGGCCAGCGCGTATTTCATCGGCTGACCGGCGCATTTTTGCAAAGTTGGCGCGCGGAAAAACACCGCATCCCCGCCTTTTTCGGCAAATTTCTGCAACTCTCCAGCGCTGGCTTCGGCCAATCTGGGGCCGGCAAAACAACACGCGATGCCTTCTTTGCCGATCATGTTAACGTCAAAGCCCTCGATTTTTTCCCAATCCAGAATAACGCCCATGGCCACAATCAGGTAATCATAGGTTACCTTTTTGCCGCTTGCGGTGGTGACATTTTTACCTTCCGGGTCAATCTCGGCCACAAATTCCTGAATGAAATCAGCCTCTCTTGGCATCCAGTCGGTGTTTTTGCTCAGCGCATATTCCGCAGGTTTTAAACCGATGCCAACCAGTGTCTGGCCGGGCTGATACCAATGTTCTTTTTTACCATCGATCACAGTAATGCTGGCACCATCCAACCGGTTCGCCAGCCGGTTCGCCATATCCAGACCGCCAGAACCGGCGCCCAGAATAACGATCTTGGCCTTGGTTTTCACCTTGGCGGCCTGTGCGGGGCTGGTCACGGTGCTTAACGCAGCCCCCCCGGCCATCAGCCCGAGAAACCCCCGGCGGTTAGAAATGAAAGCGTTTTTGTTGGTCATTGTTATTCCCCTGTTTCCAATGCGTGCGCGTAGTATACATTCACAATTTCCAATGTCAAAATTTAAACGCGGTTGGGCTGACTGATTGACGCTGTTTAGCTCTTCTGGCATTCATGCTTGCTAAGGGCTGCTTTTGATGCGGCGCATAAGGATTTCTTTTATGAAGGTTATCATTTGTGGAGCAGGGCAGGTGGGCTGGCAAATCGCCCGTCATTTGTCTGGCGAAAACAACGATGTGACGGTGGTTGATAGCAACCCTGAATTGGTGCATCGAGCCACAGAAACCATGCAAGTTCAAGGGGTTGCAGGGTTTGCCAGCCACCCGGATGTGTTAGAGCAGGCCGGTGCGCGCGATGCGGATATGATTATCGCGGCCACCTATTCCGACGAGGTCAACATGGTCATCTGTCAGGTGGCCCATTCAATTTTCGAGGTGCCGCGCAGAATTGCCCGCCTGCGCAGCCAATCTTATTTAAGCGCGGTTTATTCCGATCTTTACCGGCGTGACCGCATGCCGATCGACGTGGTGATCAGTCCCGAGCGCGAAGTTTCCGTTGCCGCCTTGCAACGGCTTGACGCGCCGGCCGCCTTTGACACCGAAAGCTTTCTGGACGGAAAATCACAGCTTTTGGGCATTTTGATCGAGGATGATTGCCCGGTGATCAACACGCCCTTGCGCCAGTTGACCGATTTGTTTTCCACCTTAAGCGCGATTGTGGCCGGGGTGCGGCGCAAAGGCACGCTGTTTGTGCCCGAAGCCGGTGATCAGCTTTATGCCGGCGATGAAATTTACGTTTTCACCAACACACCCGATATGGCCCGCACGCTCGAGGTTTTTGGCAAAAGCAACACCAAACAGGAACGTATTGTGATTTTGGGCGCGGGCAATGTCGGGCTTGGCGTGGCGCTAGAGCTGGAAAAAAGACCGGACCGGGTGCGCGCCAAAGTGATTGAGAAAAGCCGGTCGCAGGCAGAAATCGCGGCCGATGCGCTAGAAAAAACCATTGTGTTGCATGGCGACGGGCTAAGTGCCGAGCTGTTGTCCGAGGCCGGAATTGCCCGGGCCGATGCTATTTTATGTGTGACGGATGATGATAAAACCAACGTTTTGGCGGCCGTTCGCGCCAAGGCCGAGGGCTGTCCGCTGGCGATTTGTCTGGTGAATGATCCGTCGCTTGTATCGTTGATGACGTCGATGGGCATTGACGCCTATATCAATCCGCGCGCCACCACCGTTAGCTCGATCCTGCGCCATATTCGCCACGGCCGTGTGCGCGCGGTTTATTCGATTGGCGATGCCGAGGCCGAGGTGATCGAGGCGCAAGTTATGTCAACTTCGCTGATTGCGGGCCAGAAAATTTCCGAGGTGGATTTCCCCGAAGGCGTGCTGGTTGGCGCGATCATGCAGGGCGAAAAACTGCTGCGCCCCCGTGGTGATACCCTGATTAACGAAGGCGATGTGGTCGTTTTATTTGCATTATCGGGTGACGTGCCCGAGGTCGAGCGGCTGTTGCAGGTCTCGATCGATTATTTCTAGGGCCGGGTGATGTTTAAACACATCCTGTCCATGCCGCTGCTGGTAATCCTGATGGGGTTCGGGGCCTTGGCGATGTATGTGCCGGCCGTTTACGCCTATCTGGATGATGATCATTTCACCGCGCGGGTGTTCCTGTATGCCGGCACATTGTTTTTGATTCTGACGGCAATGATCGGGTTGGCCACGGCGGCCAACAAAAGCACAAATCTCGTGCGCAGCCATTTGCTGGCCTTGCTGGGGGCCTTTACGGTGCTGCCGGTTATGTTGGCGGTGCCGTTTCACGAGGCCTTGCGCACCACCAGTTTTCTGAACGCCTATTTTGAAATGGTTTCCAGCCTGACCACCACGGGTGCTACATTGTTTGACACGTTCCGGCTGCCGGATGCGCTGCATTTATGGCGCGCGATCGTGGGCTGGATGGGCGGTTTTCTGATGTGGGTGGCGGCAATCGCAATTTTGGCGCCGCTTAATCTGGGCGGCTTTGAGGTGATCGGCGGCAGGAGGGGCACCGGTGGGGGAAAACAGTTTTCCCAAATCACGCAGGTCGCCAATACCTCGCAACGTCTTAGCCGATATGCGGCGCAATTATTTCCGGTTTATGCCGGCCTGACGCTGGTGTTGTGGATCATGCTTTTACTGGCGGGCGACAGCGCGATTGTGGCGGTGATCCATGCGATGTCGACCTTGTCCACCAGCGGCATTTCCCCGATTTCTGGCACGACCAGCGGGCAGGGCAGCGGCATTCTGGGCGAGGTTTTTATCTTCTTCTTTATGTTTTTTGCCATTTCGCACCTGCTGTTTGCCAGCGACCGCCCGTTTAAAAGCCTGAAACAATTGCCAAAAGATCCGGAATTTCGCATCGGTCTGGTTTTTGTGATTGTGCTGCCGCTGTTTTTGTTTGGGCGCCACTGGTTCGGGGCTTATGATGGCGCTTTGCAAAATGATTTTCTTGCGGGCCTGCACGCGCTTTGGGGGGCGGCGTTTACGGTTTTGTCTTTTTTAACAACAACGGGCTTTGAATCCAGCGATTGGGACAATGCGCGCAGCTGGTCGGGCCTGCATTCTCCGGGGCTGATTTTGCTGGGGCTTTCGATTGCCGGTGGCGGTGTTGCGACCACGGCGGGGGGGGTGAAACTGTTGCGGATTTATGCGCTTTATAAACACGGCACACGCGAAATGGAGCGCCTTTTGCACCCCTCCAGCATCGGCGGATCACCCAGTCACAAGCGCAATCTGCACCGTTCCGGCGCGCAAATATCGTGGATATTCTTCATGTTGTTCATGATCTCGATTGCTTTGGTGATGCTGGCGCTTTCGTTAACCGGATTGTCATTTGAAAGCGCTATGGTTTTCACAATTTCGGCCCTGTCCACAACCGGACCGCTGGTTGGCGTGGCGGCCCAGGATGGCTTGCAATACGCAGATCTTGGCGATACGGCCAAGATGATTTTGGCGGCGGCTATGGTTTTGGGCCGGTTGGAAACTTTGGCAATAATTGCCTTGCTAAACCCCGCGTTGTGGCGCTCCTAAAGCACAAATCGCGGATTAATCGCCCCGTGCGTCACTTTGGGGGCAAAAACTATTGTAATGTGGCAACATAGTTGTAATTAGATAGGTATTAACCATGCCCGAACCGGGGCAGACCGCAATAAAAGGCGAAAGATCAATGGCTGCCGACAGACAAAATCTGCAAGATGCGTTTTTAAATAACGTGCGTAAAAACAAAATTCCGCTGACAATTTTCCTGATTAACGGGGTGAAATTGCAGGGGGTTATCACTTGGTTTGATAATTTCTGCGTGCTTTTGCGCCGCGATGGCCAAGCCCAGCTGGTTTATAAACACGCGATTTCCACCATCATGCCGGGTGCGCCGATCAGTCTTTATGACGGCGAAGAAAACTAGGTAATCATGGAAATTGATCCCCCGCGCAGAACCCGCGCATGGGTTCTGCACCCCGAGCTGAAATTCGACAATGCGCGCCGCACCCCCGTGCCGGCGCTGGCCGAGGCGATTGCTTTGGCCAAAGCCATGCCCGAAATGGAGGTTGTCGACGCCACGATTGTGCAATTGCGCAGCGTTTCTGCCGGCGTTTTGTTTGGCAAGGGCAAGATCGCTGAGTTGAAAGAAGCCTTTGAGGCCGACGAAATTGAACTGGTGTTGATTGATGGCGTGTTGTCGCCGGTCCAGCAGCGCAATCTCGAGGAAGAATGGGGCCTGAAAATCCTTGACCGCACCGGATTGATTTTAGAGATATTTTCCGACCGCGCCCGCACCCGCGAGGGCGTTTTGCAGGTTGAAATGGCCGCACTTTCCTATCAGCGCACCCGTCTGGTGCGGGCCTGGACCCATCTTGAGCGCCAGCGCGGCGGGCTTGGTTTTGTCGGCGGTCCCGGCGAAACCCAGATCGAGGCCGACAGGCGCGCGATTGATGATGCCATCGGGCGGATCAAACGCCAGCTTTCAAGGGTTGTCAAAACCCGCCAGTTGCACCGTGATTCGCGCAAAAAAGTGCCGTTTCCGGTGGTGGCTCTGGTGGGCTACACCAACGCGGGCAAATCCACCCTTTTCAACCGTTTGACCGGCGCCAAAGTGTTGGCCAAAGACATGCTGTTCGCCACGCTTGACCCTACGATGCGCTCGGTGGTTTTGCCCTCGGGTCAGGAAATTATCCTGTCCGATACGGTTGGTTTCATCTCGCAGCTGCCCACCGAATTGGTCGCCGCCTTTCGCGCCACATTAGAAGAAGTGCTGGACGCCGATCTGGTCATTCATGTGCGCGACATTTCGCATGCCGACACGGCCCAGCAGGCCCGCAATGTGGCAACTATTCTGGAGCAACTGGGACTGGCCGAAGATGCGCCCAGTTTAGAGGTTTGGAATAAACTGGATCTGCTTAACGCCGATGATCAGGCCGCCGCCTTGGAAAGGGCCGCCCGCACGGATGATAAATTTGCGATTTCTTCGATCACGGGGCAGGGGCTGGATCAATTGCTGGCGGCGATCTCGGCCAATCTGACCGATCCCAAAACCACGCGCGAATTGCAGATTTCCTTTAGTGACGGGCGCAAACGCGCATGGCTGTTTCAAGAAGGCGTCGTAACGGGCGAGAGCCAAAACGAAACCGGCTTTGTTTTGCAGGTTTTCTGGACCGCGCGCCAGGAAAAATATTTCCGCGAGATGTAGCCGTTATTCAACCGGCTGCAAAACCATAACACCGGCGGCGGCCGCGCGGGCCAAGTCAGGATCCAGCGACATCGGAATATATTCGCCGCGCCGCCACAGCTCGCCCAGATTGTCATAAAACCGCGATAACGGATGCCCCGACTGGCCGGTAGATATCACAAATACCGAACTGTCGGGATCGGCAAAGTCATAAACCGCCCGAAACCCCGCGCCATGCACATTTTGAAACGGGTGCGGATCGACCCCGCTGGTGCGCCCGCGCATCAAGGTGTTGTCGCCCCCCGAGGTTGACTGGCGGATATTGACGAACCATTTCAGCACCGGAATCGTGCCCAGAACCGGATGATCATGCGTGGCCTGATGCGCGTCCCCCCAGCGCAAAGATTCTAGTGCGGTGCCGTGGTTTTCGCCAATCCAGAGCAGCGCGTCATCCAGCGCAAGGCGGGCAATATCGGTGCAGCTTTCGGTTGCGGCCGATTGCAAAATATCACACCAGCGCGCCGCCCCGTCCGTATCGCGATAAACCCGTTCGATAAACAGCGGCACGACATGTTTGAATTTAGCCGCCAGCGGTCCCAATTCATCTTGGATTAACCTGTCTTGCAGCGCGCGCAGCCAAGCGGCGTAAATCAGCGGCTCGGGCAGATGTTCGTTCATTTCGCCATTCCAGTTTGCCAAAAGCTCCAGCGCACGTTGGCGTTGGCGCTCGGGTGTGTCTTTGGCGGCGGCGGCACCGGTGAACCACAGATCGGCGGCAATCAACGGCAAAAGCGCGCGCGCGGTGTGGCTGACGGTGTCCAGCTGGGCCTCGATGAAACTTTCGCGCGTGTGGACCTGGCGGCTTTGCATCAGGCGTTTCCAGCGTAAAATCCGCTGGCTGTCGCCCCAGATATAACTGACGTGGCGCGGAAATGCGCGGTTGATCATTTTATTATTGGTGTTGCCAACCAGACCGCCTTCGGGGTTCAGAAAAACGGGATTGTCGCTGTAATCCATCCGCCCTTGCCAGCGGTTTTCAGCCAGCCAGCCCTGGGATGGAATCCGGCCCCGGGTCTGGTGCTGCGGGCTGCGTTTGGGGATCACCCCGATGGTTTTCATCGCAATGCTGTCGCCATCCGCCAGCACTAAATTCATCCCCGGTGCCATATGTTTTTCGCCCGCCGAAATCGCCTGCGCGATCGAGCGTGACTGCATCAGATCCATCGCCGCCGTGATCGAGGTGTCGGCTGCGCTAAGGGCTGTCCAGGCCAGCGCCGTGACGTGGCCCGCCGGTGTGATGCTGGCCAGATCAAAATGGCTGCCGGGCAGAATCGGGCCGTTGTCGCTCCATTGCTGCTGCAGGGTGACGGGGGGGGCGTCTTTGATGTTGATGATGGATGCGCGTGTCACGAACGGTTTAAAGCCATCCGGCGTCAGATATTCATTGGGGTTTAGCGGGTTTAGCTGCTCGATATAAACGTCCTGATCATCAATATAGGCGGCCGTGATGCCCCAGCCCAGATAATCACTGCGGCCGGTTAAAATCGCCGGAACGCCGGGAATTGTGCCGCCGATAATGCCGCCCTGCTCTAGCTCAAGGCGGGCCAAATACCAGATTGCGGGGGCCGAAAAACCCAGATGCGGATCATTGGCAAGCAGGGTTCCTCCGGCGGCCGCGCGCGATGGAGCGGCGGCAAAGGCGTTGGAGGCTCCGGCGAAAGCACGGGGTTTAAACGGAGAAATAGGGTTGTTTATCATGGGCTTAGAGTTGGCGGCGTAACGGGGGGCGGTGGGAAATAACTGGCTGTATTTTGGCAATACGGCAATGGCAGTGCCGGGGGCGTCGGGTAAAATATCGCGCAGGCGTTCATCTTGCAGCACCAGAGATATTTGGGCGCGCAGCACTTCTTGTTCCAGGTGGGCCGACATTTGCAGGGCCATCAGTTTTACAATGGCGATGGAATCGGCGGGCTGCCACGGCGCGATCCGGTTGCTGAACAGAAAAAATTCCGGCGCACCACGCCCCAAGGCACCTTTGTTGATTTCGCTTAACCAAGCGTTCACACCTTTGGCATAAGCATTTAAGGCGCGCAGGGTTCGGGGGCTTTGGGCGGGCACGGATTTAAGCGACAGGTTGTAAATATCCAGCCGGCGCATGGTTTTATCGATCGGCAATGTTTGTTCGCCAAACAGTTCTGACAGCCGCCCTTGGGCTGTGCGGCGCAGCATGGTCATTTGCCAGAGCCGGTCTTGGGCATGGGCAAAGCCGAGCGCGTAAAACACATCGGCATCGTTGCTGCCAAAAATATGTGGCACACCGGCGTTATCGCGCACAATTTCAACCTTGGCCGTCAGGTGCGGCACTTGATGGCTGGCGTCGTAATCGGGCAGAGAGCGTGACGCCAGATAATAAATGATGAAAACGGCCAGTAGAGAAATAGCAAAAAGAGCCAGAATAATACGCGTCAGCCAGCGGAATATGAATGCCATGTGGCGTTTACCTCTGTTTATTTCGATTTTGGCCCGCGCTTGACGGGACCTGTCCAGCCTGTTCAATACATGGAGAACCAAGGCATGACAATTCAAAGGAGCAAGCAATGGCAAAAGTCGCATTTTTAGGTTTGGGCGTGATGGGATATTCGATGGCGGGGAATTTAGCGGCGGCGGGCCATGACGTGACGGTTTATAATCGCAGTTTGGCCAAGGCCGAAGCTTGGGTTGGGGAATATAACGGCCAATTTTCTGCCACGCCGACGGCGGCGGTAAAGGGGGCCGAATTTGTAATGTGCTGTGTTGGCAATGATGACGATTTGCGCGGGGTTTGTTTGGGTGAGCACGGTGCTTTTGTCGGGATGGCGGCCGGTTCGGTGTTTGTGGACCACACTACGGTTTCGGCCAAGGTAACGCGGGAATTGGCGGCTGTGGCGACCGATGTCGGCTTGCAGTTTATTGACGCACCGATTTCAGGCGGGCAGGCGGGGGCACAAAACGGGGTGCTATCGGTGATGTGTGGCGGTGATGCCGGGGCTTTTGCGCGTGCCGAGCTGGTGATTGGGGCTTACAGCCGCACCTGTAAATGGATGGGTGAAAGCGGGGCCGGGCAGTTGACCAAGATGGTAAACCAGATTTGCATTGCCGGTCTTGTTCAGAGCTTGTCCGAAGCGTTGCACTTTGCCCAAAAAGCCGGTTTGGATGGTCGCGCCGTGATTGATGTGATCAAAGGCGGGGCTGCGGGCAGTTGGCAGATGGAGAACCGCTACGAGGCCATGATTGACGGTGAGTTCGAGCATGGCTTTGCGGTGGACTGGATGCGCAAGGATTTGGGGATTTGTCTGGATGCCGCCGCTGAAAACGGGGCCAGTTTGCCGGTGACGGCTTTGGTGGATCAGTTTTACAAGGATTTGCAAGAAATGGGCGGCGGGCGCTGGGATACTTCTAGTTTGATTAAGCGGCTGGAGGGTATGGGGTAGGTTGCCACGCTTGGGCGCTTTGACCAAACGCTTTGACCCTGTGGGCCAAAGCGTTATTTGCCTGCGGCGC
>CAYSBD010000003.1:0-3966 GCA_964429175.1 uncultured Marinosulfonomonas sp. | reverse complement strand
CGCTTTGACCAAACGCTTTGACCCTGTGGGCCAAAGCGTTATTTGCCTGCGGCGCAGGTATTTAAGGCAAGAAGAAGCCGGGTTTTACGGGATGATGCGGGTGTATTTTGTGCCCTCGAGCGTGGCCCCGACTATCAGACCTGCTTGACCAAAAATCACGGCAATCACGGGTGCAAGCGCGGTTGTGGTTTCGGCGCTGATGTTGCCGCCCCGATCATTTACCGCATATTCCAGATCGGCACCGGCGGCCCAGCCAGAGCTGCTACGAAAATCGGCCAGCGCGGGTTGGGTCATGAAATACAGCACATGCGAAAACTGTTGCGCGCCGATTTGCAAGCCAAAGCTGGCCGAAGCGCTGGAATAGTAATCAACCGTTATGCCATTGACCAGCAATGCGCCGCGCCCGAATGATCCGCCAATTCCAAAGCCGGCCTTGGTGATCAGTGGCATTACCAGCATGCCGTGCGATTTTTCTTTTAAATCAAGCGTGCCGGGATAGCGGTTGTGCAATGTGTCTAATGTCGAAGCCACGCGGGCATCGATTTTTGCAGCGCCACGGCTGCCGACACCATTTCCACAAGCCGCGGTCGTTGTGGCCAAAGCACCTGCAACGAAAAGCCTGCGCGAGAGTAGTGGACTGGAAGTTTTGCTCATGGGATAACCCTTTTTTGATTATTATGCCTGTTTGATTATTATGCCTGTGTCTGCCAAATATTGGCCAGCCTTATTTGGCCGATCCTTGCGGGCAGTATAGGATAAACGCGATCTGGTGTCATCCATTGTTATCGGCGTTAAGCGCATTATTGCGGGTCTAGCCGTTTATGGCCTGCGCGATGCGTGGCGCGAAATAGGTCAGCACCCCGTCACAGCCCGCGCGGCGAAAGGCCATCATGGATTCCAGCATCACCGCATCGCCATCCAGCCAGCCGTTTTGGGCCGCCGCCATGATCATCGCGTATTCGCCCGAGACCTGATAGGCAAATGTCGGCACGCCAAATTGTGATTTGGCCCGTTGGCAGATATCCAGATAGGCAAGGCCAGGCTTGACGATGACCATATCGGCACCTTCGGATAAATCGCGCTGGATTTGGCGCAGGGCTTCGTCGGAATTGGCCGGATTCATCTGATAGGTTTTCTTGTCGCCCCTCAAGGCCGAGCTGGCCCCGACAGCATCCCGGAACGGCCCGTAAAAACTGCTGGCGTATTTGGCCGAATATGCCATGATGGAAATGTCTTTATATCCTTGTGTTTCAACGGCTTGGCGAATGGCGCTAATGCGACCATCCATCATATCGCTTGGGCCCAGAATATCGGCCCCCGCAGCGGCCTGTGCCACGGCCATTTTCACCAGTGCCTCAACCGTTTCGTCGTTGATAATCAGGCCGTCCCTTACGATCCCGTCATGGCCTTGCGAATTATAAGGGTCAAGCGCGATATCGGTCATAATCGCCACTTCCGGCACGGCCGATTTAACCGCAGAAATGGCGCGGTTTGACAGGTTATCGGCATTCCACGCCTCACGGCAACAATCGGTTTTTTTGGCCGGATCGGTGTAGGGAAAGATGCAAATCGCCACAATTCCCAGATCACGGGCCTTGCGCGCGGCCTCGATCAGTAAATCAATCGACAAGCGCTCAACCCCGGGCATAGATGCGATCGGCTGGCGGGTATTGCTGCCCTCGACCACAAATATCGGCCAGATCAGATCATGAACAGAAAGCTGGTTTTGCTGACAAAGTGCGCGCAAAGCAGAAGTGCGGCGGGTGCGGCGTAAACGGCTGGCGGGAAATCTGGCTTGGACGGGCTGCATAATTACCTCTTTTTATTTGGCTGCTTATCTTGATACATGGAAAATACATCTACTCAAGGGTGGGAATTGGCCTAAAGCGGCGATAATGTGCGTCAAAGGCACAAATAAAAAAAATAAGAGGAAAATTTACGTGGAATGGTATGATCTTGTGCTTGAATTGATCGATCTGCGGTCATTCTCGAACCTGTGGTATTGGATTGCGCTTGCTGTGCTTTGGTCGACGGCTAGCCATTGGGTGATCGGGGTGCCATTTGATATGGTGCAACGTGCGCGGCGCAAAGGCGGGCAGGCCGAAATTGATCTGGAGGACATGGTGCGCATCAACGCCAACCGTTTGCTTTATATCGCCGAGGTTTCGGGTTTATGGATCATTGGGTTTGGCTGTTTTCTGTTAACGCTGCTGGGGCTGCTCGGGTTTTATTTCTGGGTCGAATTTGCGCAGGCTGTGTTTTTACTAAGTTTACCGATGGTGATTGTCGGGTTGATGTCATTGTCGGCGGCGCGCAAAATTATGCAGGAAAATATAATAGGTGAAGCGTTAAGAAAGCGTATGACAAAACACAGGTTTATCACGCAACTCATTGGAATGGTGTCTATTTTTATCACTTCTATATTTGGAATGTTCCAGAATATGTCAATCGGCGGGTTTGGTGCCTAACGCCAAAGAAAGACGTTTTAAATGGAAAACCCCGATCACATTACCCTTGGCGGCGCGTCCGAAGGCTTTGATGCGCATCTTTTAGCGACCGAGCTGGCGCGCGCCAATCGCCCAGTGCTGCACATTGCACGCGATGATAAACGGCTGGCGGCAATGCAGTCGGCTTTGCGTTTTTATGCGCCTGATGCACTGGTTTTAAACTTTCCGGCGTGGGATTGTTTGCCGTTTGATCGCACCTCGCCCAACACCGATGTTGCGGCGGCGCGCATGGCCACACTTGCAGCGCTGGCGCATGGAATCCCGACACCTTTCATTTTGTTAACCACGTTAAACGCCGCCACCCAGCGTCTGCCGGCCCGTGAATTATTGAAAAAATCGGCTTTTCGGGCGCGGGTGGGCGCGCGCATTGACGAACCTGCCTTGCGCGACTTTTTGACGCGCATGGGTTATGTTCAAACGCCCACGGTGCGCGAGCCGGGCGATTATGCGATTCGGGGCGGCATCATCGATATTTATCCACCGCTATCGGCTGGCGGCCAAGGCGGTCCGGTGCGGCTGGATTTGTTTGGCGATGTGCTGGACGGTGCGCGCCATTTTGACCCGGTAACCCAGCGCACCACCCAAAAACTGAACGAAATTGAGCTGGCGCCGGTTTCGGAAATCGTGCTGGACGCGGCTGCGATCACGCGGTTTCGGCAAAATTACCGGATTGAGTTTGGCGCGGCAGGGTCGGATGATCCGCTTTACGAGGCAATAAGTGCGGGGCGAAAACATCAGGGTGCCGAGCATTGGCTGGCGTTTTTTCACGAAAAACTGGAGTGCTTGTTCGATTATTTGCCCGATGCAACCGTGATGCTGGATGATCAAATTACGGCGGCGCGACTTGCCCGTTGGGAGTCGATCGAGGATCAGTATGAAACCCGAAAAATGGCGATGTCGGCTAAAAACCGGATGGATTCGGTTTATAAACCGTGCCCGCCTGCGCTGCTTTATCTGGATGACGACGACTGGATTCGCGCGGTTTCGGGCCATCGTGTGGTGCAGTTAAACCCGTTGCCTCAAAGCACGGGTTTTGGTGTGATGGATGCGGGCGGGCGTATCGGGCGTAATTTTTCTTTGGAACGACAGCAGCAAGACGTGAACCTATTCAAGGCCTTATCGGATTATATTGATGTTAAAAAACCCGCTGGTCCCGTGGTTGTCGCCAGTTATTCCGAGGGTGCGCGCGAACGTTTGACGGGGCTGCTTGCCGATGAGGGCCAGTTGGCGCTGCGTCCAATAAACGATGCACGCGATTTGGGCGACGGGGTTAATCTGGTGGTTTGGGCGCTGGAACATGGCTTTGAGGGCAACGGCGTTACGGTGATTTCCGAGCAAGATGTGCTGGGGGATCGTTTAATTCGCAGCCCCCGTCGCCGGCGCCGGGCCGAGAATTTTCTGACGGAAACCCAAAGCCTGTCGGTGGGTGATTTGATTGTGCATGTGGATCACGGGGTCG
>CAYSBD010000002.1:2820-47318 GCA_964429175.1 uncultured Marinosulfonomonas sp. | reverse complement strand
GCCATGCGCGGGTTTTTAACGGCATTCACATCGGCATAAATCCGGTTCTTTTCTTATAGTTACACTAGGGGTTGCTGCGGTAAAGCTTCACGCAACCTCAGCCAGATTTTCGCCATACTTGCGAGCGTTTCAATATCCCGCGTGAAGCCACGGCGTGAAGAATACGCGCGGCTGCGTTGGTGTAAAATATCATCATGCCCATCGCCGCGGCCGGCGCGATATCACCTGCGTCATCCATATTCAAAACCGCAATGGATGCCAGCGCCGTATCGGTGGAATATAAGAATACCACGGCTGAAACCGTCGTCATGGCATTAACGAATAGATAGATTGAGATGTTCAAAATCGCCGGTAATGAAACCGGAATCGTTACCCGCATAAACAGTTTTTGAAACGGCTGTTTTAAAGACGCCGAGACCGATTCAAATTCTGTATCCATCTGTTTTAACGCCGTAATCGCCGTCAGATGCGAGACTGTGTAAAAATGGGTGACAGTCGAAACCACCAGAATAATCATGGTGCCGTAAATAAAATTCAGCGGATTGGCGGGATTGTTGAAAAAGAAGATATAGGCCAGGCCCAGCACCATCCCCGGAATCGCCATCGGCAACATTGCCAGCATTTGAAATGCGGCGCGGCCCGTTTTAAAGCCTTTGGTTTTTTCCACCATGTAAGCGCCCAAAAACACCACAACAGTCCCGATAATTACGGTCAAAACCGCCATTACGATTGAATTTTTATAGGCACCCCAGCCACCGCCATCCATCAGATCAAAGTTGTAATTGTTCAAAGACAGGCTCAGATTATAGGGCCAGAATTTTACCAGCGCCGCATATTGGCAAATGGCGATAATGCCGACAATGAACACCGAAACCAACACAGAATAAGCAAAGAAAAACCAGTCTGATTTACGGTTTGGTTTAGGCTCGAACACCACCGATCGCGCCGACAACAATGCCACCTGTTTTTTCTGCATCCGCCGATCAATGCTAAAAGCCAGCAGCGCCGGAATTAACAGCACCACCGACACGACCGCCCCCATTTCAAAATTCTGTTGGCCGATCACCTGTTTATAAATATCCACCGCCAACACATTGAATTTACCGCCAATCACCTTGGGTAGGCCAAAGTCGGTGATCACCAGATTGAACACCACAAAGGCCGCCGAAAACAACCCGTAGCGCGCACCGGGAATGGTGACGGTCCAAAAGGTTTTCCAGCGGCTGGCTTTTAGCGAAACCGCCGCCTCGTAAAGCCGCGCATCCGAAATGGCCAATGCAGTGGAAATGATGATCATCGCATGCGGAAAGGTAAAAAACACCGAGCCAATAATAATGCCGATTGGCCCGTAAATCGTCTCGCCCATCAGGAACGATTTTAAAATTCCTTGGTTGCCAAACAGATAAATCAACGCAATCCCGGGCAATAGTGACGGCACCAAAATCGGCAGCATCGCCACCATGCGAAACACACCTTTGAACCGCATACAACTGCGCGACAACCCATAAGCAAACCAAAAAGCCAAAGTCACGGTGATTAGGGTCGAAATCAACGCAATCCAGAGCGAATTTTTAACGGATTGAGTAAGCGCTGGCGTTGAAAAGTAAGTGATGAAATTAGCAAAGCCAATGCCGCTTACCGGCTGAATTGCAAGTCGGCGAAAGCTGTTTGAATCCAGCTCAATCCAGGCTGGGCCAACATGGCGATCCGAGCCAACCAGAAAATTCGCCTGATCGGTTGTGCCGCGAAAACGATAAATCACGGGGCTGCGAAAATTGAAATCGGGGAACATTTTTGTCAGCGTTTGACGCCCGCTGCTGTTGGTGGTGGCCGTGCCGATCAGGGGCGGATCAAAGCTGGCATCCAGCGTCGCAAGGCTCTGAACAGGCGTGATGAAATCGCCCGCTTTGTCACTAACCTGTATCTCGAATTGGGTCAGATCATAGCTGTAGGTCGAAAATGCTTTGGACATCATCGCATAAAGCGGCAGCACCAGCGCGATGATTAAATAAATCCCGATCACCAGCATAAAGGCGCGCTGATTATAATCGTCTTTGCCCAGTTTTGCTTTTACAAAAGGACGCGGAATATCGGCAACCGTCACCATTTATTTTGCACCGGTATCTGTTGCAAAGGCCTTTAGCCGACCCGCCGGAATATGCACATGCAGGGGTTTTCCAACCTCCAAATCCATGCGGCGCACCGCGTTGGCAGAAAAATCGGCCAGCAGGGTTGCATCACCCAAATCAGGGCAGAACAAAGTAGCCCGATAAAAAGAACCTAGGAATTCCATGGCCTTAATCGTGACAAGCAGCCCGCCGGTATCTTTCCCGCCCGCCTCTAAAGGTTTAATATCTTCGGGGCGGATGGCTGCGATTACGGGTTTTCCATCGGCAAAAACACTATGATCCGAATCTAGAATACAGTTGCCGGTTTGCAGTTTTCCGGCGGATTGGGCAATGGCGGGCATCTGGTTCATCTCGCCAATAAAATCGGCAACAAACAGACTGTCGGGGTCGCGATAAATTTCCAGCGGGGTGCCGATTTGCTCAATTGTGCCGTGGTTCATCACCACAATCCGATCCGCCATCGACAACGCTTCTTCCTGATCGTGGGTCACCATCACCGTGGTCACACCCAGTTTTTGTTGCAGCTTTTTCACTTCGTGGCGCAAATGCACCCGCACTTTGGCATCCAGCGCCGATAGCGGCTCGTCCAGCAACAACAAGCCCGGATTAGTGGCAATGGCACGCGCCAAAGCGATGCGTTGTTGTTGACCACCCGACAGTTGGGCGGGGTATTTTTTGCCCTGATCAGGCAGGCCGACCAGCTCTAATAATTCAGCAACACGGGCGCTGATTTCGCTTTTGGAGCGCTTTTGACTTTCCAGCCCGTAAGAAATATTGCGCTCGATCGTCAAGTTGGGAAACAGGGCGTAAGATTGAAACACAATGCCAAAATCGCGCATCACCGGCGGCAGGTTTGAAACGTCTTTTCCGTCTTGAAAAATCGTGCCGGATGTTTGCAAATCAAGCCCTGCAATGGCGCGCAACAAGGTGGTTTTACCACAACCCGAAGGCCCAAGAAAACACAGCAGCTCACCTTGCATCACATCAAGGGAAATATCCTGCAAAGCAATAAAATCGCCGAAGTTTTTCCAGATATTTCGGATTTCCAGATATGGTTTTTGTGAATTTTCAGCGCCATCCAGCATAAATACTTCCCCGTTATATATGCATATTTACTGGGCAGAAAGGGCCGCAGTAACGGCCCTCTCGTATGGTTTTTATTTCTAAAATGCCCTATTTAGGGTCTGATTTTCCGTCAAAACGTCTTGACCATTCGGCCAAAATTTCGCTGCGATTATTGGCAGCCCATTCAAAATCATTGTCGATCATGGCTTCCAGCAGACCTTCGGGGAAATACTTAACCGGCTTGGCAACACCCGGATAGGCCACAACGGCGTAGCCTTCATTATACATCTCGTTGGCCTTTTTGCTGACGGTCCAATCCACCAGCGTTTTGGCGTCTGCCAGATTATCGGTGCCGGCCAGAATAGCCGTTGCTTCCATTTCCCAACCTACACCTTCGCTTGGCACGATAATTTCAATCGGCGCGCCGGCTGCTTTGGATTTGGCACCGCGAAAAGCAAAGGAAATGCCAACAATCGTTTCGCCAGAAGCCGCCAGTTTACACGGGGCAGAACCGGAATGGGTGTAGCGTGCGATGTTTTTATGCAGCGCATCCATAAATTCCCAACCGCCGTCTTGGCCAAATATTTGCAGCCAGCTGGAAACATCCATAAAGCCCGTGCCAGACGAGCTTGGGTTAGGCATGATCACATGGCCTTTATAAACCGGATCGGTCAGGTCCATCCAGCTTGTCGGGGCCGGAACGCCGTTTTTTTCACCCTCGACAGTGTTGTAACAAATCGCGGCCACCCAAGCATCCATGCCGGTCCAATGTGGCGGTGTGGCGGTGTCGACAAATTTCGGATCCAGCTTTTCAACGCCGACAGGTGCGTAAGGGTGCAACATGCCTTCGCTTTTGAACAATAGCAACGATGTGCCGGCAAGGCCCCAGATCACATCAGCCTGCGGGTTGTCTTTTTCGGCCAGCAATTTGGCAGTGATGATGCCGGTAGAATCGCGCACCCAGTTGATTTTAATATCCGGGTGGTCCTCGTTAAAAGCGGCGGCGTATCTTTTAAGATCTTCGGCCTCGCTTGCGGTGTAAACCGTCAACTCGCCCGCGCCCGCATTTGTTGCGCCGTAAATTGCCATTACAGCCGCAAGCGCAGCCGATTTAAATGTCGTCATTGATATTATCCCTATTTTGCGTTTGGTCTACCGGACATGTTTTCACGGTATAACCCAGCCCATATTTCGGGCTTGTTTCACGAGTGTAAGACAGTTTTGTGAATTTGTAATCTATTTGTTAATTTTCTTTCAGTAGAGGCAACTGCATAAACTGTGGTGCTTGCAATTAATCGCTATCATTTCCAGTTTTCTGTCTTTACGAAATTGTTGTCTTTAGCCCGGACTGGCGCCGCGTTATGATGCCCGCGCGAATGAACACAATAATAAAAATCAACGTGAGGATCAAGATAATGGTCGGAGCAGGCGCGCTATCAATATAAAAGCTGAGATAAACACCGCAAAGGGCTGAAAACAGGGTGGTAAGAACCGCGATCAGCAGCATTAGCTCAAAGCGTTTGGTCAGTAAAAAGGCAATCGCGCCCGGTGCAATCAGCAGGCCAATCGCTAAAATGATGCCAACCGAAGACAGGGTTGCAACAATGGCCAGTGAAATCAGCGCCAACAGTCCGTAATGTAGCCAGCGAACGCGCAAACCAACGGCTTGGGCCTGAATTGGGTCAAACGCATGCAGCAGAAAATCCTGCCGTTTGGCAACAATAACCAGTGTTACAAAAAGCGAAATCAGGCCCGAAGTCCACAAATCGGTCGGCCCAACCCCCAACATATTTCCAAAAAGGATGTGATCCAAATGCATAGAGGTGCTGATTTTGGTGATCATCACAATGCCAACGGCAAACATACCGGAAAACACAATACCCATCACCGTATCCTGTTTAACACGGCTGTTTTCCGATAAAAAACCGGTAGCAAGCGCGCAAAACATACCGGCGATAAATGCACCGATAATCAACGGGATCTGCAACAGATAAGCCAGCACAATCCCGGGCAAAACCGCATGGCTGATAGCATCGCCCATCAATGACCAACCCTTTAGCACCAGATAGCAAGACAGCAGACTGGTCGGCAGCGAAATAATTGCCACCATTACAAAGGCGTTGTTCATAAAAGCAAACTGGAAGGGGTGCAGCAAAACATCCATCAGCTTGGCTCCAACGCCCGAACCGCACGGCGACGCGCGGCCAGATAGCCATGTTTAGGGGCCAGAAAAAAAGCCGTCAGAAAGATCAGGGTTTGCAGGGAAACGATCAGACCACCGGTAGCTCCGTCAACGAAAAAGCTAAGATATGCACCAACAAAGCTTGTAATAGAGCCTATTGCGACGCTTAATATCAGCAACCTCGGAAACCGGTCTGTCAATAAATAAGCCGTGGCGCCGGGGGTGATGACCATGGCAATAACCAAAAAGGCCCCGACAGTTTGCAGCGCAGCAACGCACGAGGCCGACAGCAAGGTAAAGAACACAATCTTCAAAAGCTCGGGGTTAAGGCCGATTGAACGGGCATGGTTTTCATCAAAAAACACTACCATCAGATCTTTCCATTTTGCCAGCAACACCGCCAGCGTCACAAAACCGATGATTGCCAACTGCAAGGTATCAGACGGTGAAATCGCCAAAATATTACCCATGGTGATAGTTTGCAGGCTAACCGAGGCCGGCCAAAGCGAAATCATAAACAGGCCAAGCCCGAAAAACGAGGTAAAGATCAGGCCAATAATCGTATCTTCCTTCAGCCCCGAGCGCTGGCTGAGAAACAGCATGGCCCCCGCCGCAAGACCACCCGCCGCAAAAGCCCCAAGCGCAAATGGCAGGCCCAGCATATAGGCACCAGCCACGCCGGGCACGATGGAATGACTAAGCGCGTCTCCAATCAGCGACCAGCCTTTCAGCATCAGATACGCCGATAAAAAAGCACAAATCCCGCCAACCAGCGTGCTGACCCAGATGGCGTTTAGCATGTAATTATAGGAAAATGGCAACAGCAACTGCTCAATCATTTGCTGGCTCCGTTTTTATCATCATAGATAACAAAAGGGCGCTCGTCATCCGTGATCACATGCACTTTGCGGCTGTCATCATCATCGTGCAAATCCGACCCGCCCAACACAAAATGACGCAACACACCGCCAAAGGCAATTTCCAGATTTTCGCGGGTAAAGACCGTTTCGGTCGGACCAAAAGCCAGAATTGTTTCCTTGACCAGCACCGTGCGGTCACAAAATTCCGGCACCGAGCCAAGGTTGTGGGTGGAAACCAGCATCACGCGGCCTTCGTCACGCATTTCACGCAAAAGTTTGATAATTGCGTCTTCGGTTTTAACATCGACGCCGGTAAACGGCTCGTCCAGCAAAATGACCTGACTATCTTGCGCCAAGGCCCGGGCCAGAAAAACCCGTTTGCGCTGACCACCCGATAATTCACCGATTTGGCGATGCCGGTAATCTGTCATGCTGACCCGGCCAAGCGCTGCTGTAACGGCCTCGTGATCTGCTAATTTAGGGCGGCGCAAAAAACCCATATGACCGTAACGGCCCATCATCACCACATCCTCAACCAACACCGGAAAGCTCCAGTCGACCTCCTCGGATTGCGGCACATAGGCAATGATATTTTTCTTCAAAGCCTCTTTTACCGGCATGCCAAGCACAGATATTTTGCCCTTGGCCGCCGGTAAAAAACCCATAATAGCCTTGAACAGGGTCGATTTACCCGCCCCGTTCACGCCAACCAGCGCAGTGATCGTGCCGGTAGGAATGTCAAATGTTGCATCGCGCAATGCGGTGTTCCCATTGCGATATGTAACCGTAACATCCTGCGCCACGATCCCTGCTGTCTGGATCACTTTGTCAAACCCTTTGCAATGGTCTCGGTGGTCACACGCAGCAAATCCAGATAAGTTGGAACAGGGCCATCTGCTTTGCTCAGGCTATCCACAAACAGCATGCCGCCGTAAACCGCATCGGTTTCACGCGCCACCTGAAGGGCCGGCGCTTGGGATACTGTGCTTTCACAAAACACCGCCGGAATATTGTTGGCGCGCACCGTGTCGACAACCCCGCGAACCTGTTGCGGTGTGCCCTGAACATCAGAATTCATTGGCCACAAATACAGCTCTTTCATTTCAAAATCCCGGATCAGATAGCTAAAGGCACCTTCACAAGAGACCAACCAGCGCTGCTCTTTAGGAACCTCCTGAATTTTGGCAATAAGCGGGATCATGGCTTCGCTGATCTGTTTTTTATACGCCTCGGCATTGGCACGGTAAACATCGGCATTTTCCGGGTCATGCTTGATAAACGCATCACGGATATTATCGACATAAATTTTAGCGCTACTTAAGCTCATCCAGGCATGCGGGTTTGGTTTGCCCTTGTATTCGCCCGAGGAAATGCTCATCGGATCAATGCCATCGGTCAGCGTTACGCTTGGGATATCCGACAGGTTGGCGAAAAACTGTTCGAACCAAAGCTCAAGATTAAGGCCGTTCCACAAGATCAAATCGGCATCTTGCGCCCGCAGAATATCGCGCGGCGTTGGCTGATAGCCGTGTATTTCGGCGCCCGCCTTGGTAATGCTTTCAACGATTGCCACATCACCGGCTACATTGCGCGCCATATCGGCTAACACCGTAAAGGTTGTGATGGCCTTGAATTTCGTATCTTCGGCATAGGCCCCGGTGGCTAAAATTGCAACACCCACGCTGGACAATATAATTCGCCTCAGTTTCATCATTTGTCGTCCCATCCGGTTAATCCTTTTCAGTTGTGATCTTGCTAAAGAAAATGCGAATCATTCGCAAATACTTATTAGGGTAAATGCGAATGACTCGCAACTGGATTATTAAGGTATCCTATGCGTAACGTAAATACGCATCGACAAACCGCTGACGTGCGGCAGGCAAAGGTTTATTTCCTAAAGAGTGCGCCATCCAATGGGTCAAAAAATAACCGGTCAAACGCAGCCCATCGTTGATTTCATTGTCTGGCGCAGGTCCCTGTCCTAACAAACACAGCGGCAAAGGTAATAACCTAGCCGCCCACTCGCCTGCCCCCTCGACACTAACCGCACGGCCGGATTTTGGTGAAACATAGGCCAAATCATCACGGCTTTGGTTTACAGCACAGCTTCGTAAATCCAGGCCAAAACCTAGATCATCAAGCAACGCCAACTCCCAACGCAAATACGCCAAGGGCCAGCCTTCGGTGTTTCCGATTAGATCAAATAAAGCCGTGCTGCGGTGATACAATGCGGCGTGTTTTTCGCGTTCTGGCAAGGCAAAAGCCAGCAAGGCGCAGACCGAATTCAAGGCCGCCAAAGTAAGCCGGTCACTCATTAAACTTGCCGCGCGGCTGCGAATTGGCTCGACCGTGTAGCTGCCTAAATGGTCTTCAAGCCGGGCGCGCCAAATTAAATCAAGCTGTGCACCAGGTTGTAAAATCGGCCCCATTTTACGCCCGGCGCCACCACGAACAACACCGGCATGACGGCCATGATCGGCTGTAAAAACTTCGATAATAGACGATGTTTCGCCGTGCTTTTGCACCTTTAGTAGAACACCTTTATCGCGCCATTCCATAAATTCTACCCGTTATTGCAACCCCGGATCGTCCAATAAATTGCGCCCCTGCTTATCTTCTATTTCAACCACCCACAGATCAGAATCAAAAGATTTTTGCTTTTCCACCGACACATCTATTTCGGTTTCAGATCCCGTTAAGACATTAAGCCACGCACGTTTTCCGGTTTCCAGATTAAAAGAGCGCTCAAATAATTCTGCGCGCCCATCCAGTGTATTTAATTTGATTAAAATTGACCCCGCTGTCAAATCACCTTTTTGGGTAACAAAGGCGGGAATATTTACCAGATTAAGCCGCTGCAGATAGGCCTGAACCCAGAATTCTGCAGTCAGCCGGATCACTTATTACCGTCCTTGAAATTCAAACCCATTTCCGAATAACGCTCGGCTTCATTTAACCAGTTGGGTCGCACTTTGACTTGCAAAAACAGATGCACTTTGCGACCTAGAAATTCTTCCAATTCCTCGCGCGACGCCTTGCCAACCGCCTTGATGGTCTCGCCTTTATGGCCCAGCAGAATCCCTTTATGCCCATCGCGCATCACATAAATCAGCTGATCAATTTTGACTGACCCATCTTTGCGATCTTCCCATTGTTCCGTTTCGACAGTCAACTGGTAAGGCAGCTCTTGATGCAATCGCAAGGTCAATTTTTCACGGGTCATTTCAGCGGCAATCATCCGCAAAGGCAAATCCGCAATCTGATCTTCGGGGTAAAGCCACGGCCCCGCAGGAACCTGCCCAGCCAGCCATTCACGCAAATGATTAACGCCATGACCTTTTTCAGCCGAGATCATAAAGGTTTCGTTAAAATCGTATAACCCATTCAATTCACGCGACAAAGACAGCAAATTATCCGCTTTAACTTTGTCAATTTTATTGATCGCCAAAGCCACCGGACGCCCGCCTGCGCGCGCACTTAACGCATCGATAATTACCTTTACTCCAGCCGTTATTCCCCGATGTGCTTCGATTAACAAAACCACCAAATCCGCATCCGCCGCACCGCTCCAGGCCGCGGCAACCATGGCGCGATCCAGCCGGCGACGCGGCGCAAAAATACCGGGAGTGTCAACAAACACAAGTTGCGCGTCACCCTCGATCGCCACACCGCGAATGCGGGCGCGGGTGGTTTGAACCTTATGGGTAACAATCGAAACCTTGGCCCCAACCATCCGGTTCAGCAAGGTTGATTTACCTGCATTCGGCTCGCCTATCAGGGCTACAAAACCGGCGCGTGTGTTTGTCATTTTATCTTCTCCAACCGGTCCAATAATAATTTGGCCGCGGCCTGTTCGGCCTGACGTTTTGAATTTGCACTGGCGAATTCGGTTTCACCGTTTTCCAGCTGTGCCTTGATCGTAAAAATCGGCGCATGATCCGGCCCGGTTCGGGCTGCTTCAACATAGGCAGGCGGCGAAAATTTGCGTGCCTGCGCCCATTCTTGCAGGGCCGTTTTAGCATCGCGAGCATCTGTATCAACCTGTGTTATCCGCGCGCCCCACAAACGAACGACCAGCATTTGGGCCGCATCAAAGCCGCCATCCAGATAAACCGCGGCAATCACAGCCTCCATCGCATCGGCCAGCAACGCCTCTTTGCGCCGCCCGCCCGATAACATTTCAGAGCGCCCCAGCTTTAACACAGCGCCCAAATCAAATTCGCGCGCAACATCGGCACAGGCTTCTTTGCGCACCAAAGCATTAAATCGCGGTGCCATCTGGCCTTCGGTTGCGTTTTTGTCGGCCATGAACAGCGCCTCGGCCATAACCAAGCCCAGCACCCGATCGCCTAAAAATTCCATCCGCTGATTATCATCACGCGTGGGCGATGACATCGATGAATGGGTAACGGCCCGATGCAAAAGCTCGGGCCGTTTGAATGTGTAACCAATGCGGTTGGCAAAGGTTTTTAATTCCGTAGAAAGTTTCAATGAACCGCCTTGAAAAACCGGTCCGAACGCCAAGTCCAGAAATAAAACAGCGAATTTCCAGCCGACGAGAACATAATCCGGTCCGCCCGACCGATAAGGTTTTCAAACGGAACGTAACCAAGACCGCCTGCATTTTGCGGAAAACGGCTGTCGGTGGAATTATCGCGATTATCGCCCAGAAAAAAGTAATGCCCGTCGGGAACAATGAAAATTCCGGTATTATCCTTGGGCTGATCGGAAATATTTAAAATGCTGTGCGAAGTGCCATTGGGCAAGGTTTCAATCATCCGGCCTTTTTTACACGTCCCGCCCACACCAGAGGTGTTTTCACAACGCGGAAAACTACCCGCCGATCCTTGTCTTTCATGGAGTTCTTCAAATTCGCTGACAGTTTCCAGTTTTACCGCATCGCCATTGATATGCAGCACACCGTCTTTCATTTGGATCTTTTCTCCGGGCAGGCCAACCAGGCGTTTGATAAAATCGCTGCCATTTACCGGATGGCGAAACACCACAACATCGCCGCGATCAGGCTCTACGCCAAAAATACGCCCCGGAAACGGGCAGGCGGAAAACGGGCAGGAATGTCTGGAATAACCATAGGCCATTTTATTCACAAACAGGAAATCGCCGATCAGCAAATTGTCTTTCATCGAGCCTGACGGAATCCAGAAGGGTTGGAAAAACAGGGTGCGAAAAATGCCCGCAATGATCAGCGCCCAGAATACTGTTTTAAATAATTCCCAGATGCCTTCTGGTTTCTCTGCATTTTTAGCCATGATCTTGAATATTCCTGCTGGGTTTAACACTAGAGCTACATGGGGGAGCGCGCCGCCAGAGTCAAGTTTTTGGCCGCGCCGCCTGCATCAAATCGCGCATCTTGTGAATGGCGGGTTTCAGCCCCATGAAAATTGCCTCTCCAATCAGGAAATGGCCGATATTCAGCTCTAGGATTTCCGGAAATTCGGCAATTGGCATGACCGTATCATAAGTTATGCCGTGCCCCGCATGAACCTCAAGCCCCAATGAGTGCGCATAGGCCGACATTTCACACAGCTTTTTCAGCTCGATACCGGCATTGTCAAAATTACCCTCGGAATAAGAATCGCAATATGATCCTGCATGCAGCTCAACAATATCCGCGCCAATCCGCGAGGCCGCATCAATTTGGCGCATATCGGTTGCAACAAATAGCGAAACACGACAACCGGCCTCGCGTATCGGTGCGATGAAATGGGCCAAACGGTTTTCTTCACGCGCAACTTCCAGCCCGCCTTCGGTCGTCAGCTCTTCGCGTTTTTCCGGCACAATGCAAACCGCGTGGGGTTTATGGCGCAATGCTATGGCCTGCATTTCATCCGTTGCGGCCATTTCAAAATTAAGCGGCACCGACAGGATTTCCATCAACCCGTCAATATCGGCATCCGAAATATGACGCCGGTCCTCGCGAAGATGCGCGGTAATGCCATCGGCGCCGGCATCTTGGGCCAGTTTGGCGGCGCGCAAAGGGTCGGGATACGTCCCGCCACGCGCATTTCGCACCGTTGCAACGTGGTCAATATTAATTCCAAGCCGAAGCTTGCCCAATGGCTTGTGATCCATCACAGATTCCTATTTTAAACTCTTTCAAACCTAATCGGTTTTATCGGCATCTTCAGCCTTCTTTGCGGATTTTTTTGCACGTATTTCAAGCAGTTTATCTTTCAGTCGCCCTTTGCGGCGGTTTTTATAAGCCGTAATAATCGGAAGGCTTAAATAATAACAAATAACCGCGGCAATTGGCCCCAATATCAGACCACCCACCAGATAGGGCAAAAAGATTTCATTAAAAAAGATGCTAAGCCCAGCCCAATCCGCCGTTTCCTGATTAAACATAGCCATAAAATTATGCTTTAAATCATACCATGCCCCCGCAAAGCTGTGCATCAGGGAATGCTTAACGCCTTCGTCATATGTGGTGCCCAATACCCAGTGGCCCAATTGCATACCGCCCACCGCAATGAAGGGAAACGTTATGGGGTTGCCAAAAAAGGTAGCCATAATAGCAGCAATCGGGTTTCCACGGATCAAAAGCGCAATCGTCGCAGAAACAACAAAATGCATGCCAAACAGAGGTGTGAAACTAACCAATACCCCGGCAAAAATACCGCGCGCAATTCTATGTGGCGGGTCGGGCAATCTGCGCAATCGATACCAAACGTAATACGCAGCCCTGCGCCAGCCGCCTTTGGGGTAAACCAGCTCCCACAGCTTACGCAAGAATGGTCTTTTATCACGCCGCTTAAAAACCAAACTATTTATTCCTATCTATATTTGCGCACGTATTTATGGTTTGCGAGCAGGGTCGCGATGGCGTTCAATCATGGCCACATCTGTGTCTGCCTCAAGCGCCATCATCACATTATGCAGATGCTCTACATCTCTCAAGTCGACTTCTACCAGTAATCGGTAAAAATCCGGTTTTCTATCAAGAAATTTTAAATCGGCAATATTTGCATTATGTTCACCAATTAATGTGCAAATACGCCCCAGCACACCGGCATCATTGCTGATGGTAATCCTGAAGGTAACGGTATTTACCGCCGAATGTTTACCGCTGTGCCACTGCAAATCAACCCAGCGGTGGGTTTGATCCTCGAAATCGGACAAAACCGGGCAATCAATTGCGTGCACAATAACACCTTTGCCCCGATAACTGATCCCGACAATGCGCTCGCCGGGGGCGGGTTGACAGCAGGCCGCGCGCCCAAATGCCTGACCCTGCCCAAGCCCGACAATAGCATGTGATGGCGAGATCTCGTCACCCGGGCTGGTGGTCAGTTCGGGGTATAATGCCTCGACCATTGCGCGCGCGTTTATTTCCGCGCTGCCAAGGCGGGCCAATAATTCGCCCATATCGGGCAGGCCCATATTTTTAGCGGCGGTCGCCAATGCTTTGTCTGTTACCTTGCGGCCAATATGTTCAAAGGCAACGCGGGCCAGCTCAAAGCCCAGTTTGACAAACCGCTGCCGGTCTTCACTGCGCAGCGAACGCCGAATCGATGATTTCGCCCGCCCCGTAACCACAATATCAATCCAGGTTGCTTGCGGGCGCTGACCCTCGGCCGTGGTGATTATTACGGATTGCCCATTTTTTAGGCGCGTCCATAAAGGCACCCGAATGCCGTCCACCTTTGCGCCAACGCAACCATCACCGATACGCGTGTGAATCGCATAGGCAAAATCCAGCGGAGTGGCGCCGCGGGGCAATTTTATCACCTCGCCTTTGGGGGTGAAACAAAACACCTGATCCGAATACATTTCCAGTTTTACATACTCGAGAAACTCGTAATGATCACCAGAGGAATCCAGCCGCTCGGTTAGCCCCGAAACCCATTTGGCCGGGTTAACCGCAAACGGATTTTCCGAGCGCATCCCGTCACGATAAGACCAATGCGCCGCAACGCCGGATTCGGCAACATCGTGCATCAGGTGCGTGCGAATTTGCACCTCGACACGCTTGCCGTCACGCCCTGAAACCGTTGTCTGGATAGAGCGATAACCATTGGATTTTGGCTGGCTGATGTAATCTTTGAACCGGCCGGGAACGGCACTCCAGCGTCGGTGGATCGTGCCTAGAATACGATAACAATCCGGCTCGTTATCCGTGATAATCCGAAAGCCGTAAATGTCGGACAGGCGGGAAAAGCCTTGCTCTTTTTCCTCCATTTTGCGCCAGATGGAATAGGGTTTCTTAGCCCGACCAAATACCTTGGCCTCGATTTTGTCGCGGCGCAGAATAAAGCGAATGTCATCGGTGATTTTTTCAATCACATCGCCGCTGTCTTTTTGCAAAGTGATAAACCGGCGCATAATTGAATTTCGCGCCTCTGGATTAAGCACCGAAAACGCCAGATCCTCCAGCTCGTCGCGCATCCACTGCATGCCCATCCGACCCGCCAGAGGGGCGAAAATATCCATGGTTTCATGCGCTTTTTGCGCCTGTTTATCAGGGCGCATGGATTTAATTGTGCGCATATTGTGCAGCCGGTCCGCCAATTTAACCAAAATAACGCGCAAATCCTTGGACATTGCCATAAATAATTTGCGAAAATTCTCGGCCTGTTTGGCTTCGGATGACGATAATTGCAGGTTGGTCAGCTTTGTGACCCCGTCAACCAGCTCGGCAATTTCGACACCGAATAAATCCTTAATGTCACTGTAAGTCGATTTTGTATCCTCGACCGTATCATGCAATAAAGCGGTGATAATGCTGGCATCATCCAAACGCTGCTGGGTCAGGATGGCGGCAACAGCAACGGGGTGGGTGAAATATGGCTCGCCTGAATGGCGCAATTGCCCATCGTGCATTTTAGCACCATAGGCAAAGGCCTGACGAATCAGTTCTGCATCTGTATTGGGATTATAGTTGCGCACCAGCCCGATCAGATCTTCTACTGTGATCGTATCTGGCATCCGGTTCGCGCCTTTCTGCGAGCTGGCCAGCGTTATGGCTGGCCTTGCGCTTCCATCAATGCGCGCAGTAGTTTTTCTTCAGACATATCGTCGTCTTCGGGTTTGTCTGCCTCGGCACCCATCAGCAATGCCATCGCATCCTCTTCGGGCTCGTCAACTTCGATCTGGGTCTGCTGGCTTTCGATCATCCGTTCGTGCAGATCACTGACCAGCTGCGTTTCTTCTGCAATTTCGCGCAAAGACACAACCGGGTTTTTATCATTGTCACGCTCAACCGTAATCGGATCACCCGCCGCAATTTCGCGTGCGCGGTGGGCCGCAAGCATCACCAGATTAAACCGGTTTGGAACCTTATCAACACAATCTTCAACCGTAACGCGGGCCATGGGCGACTCCTGAATATATCTATAGCTATTAGAAGACGCCTATTTAGGGGCTTTGCCGCGTGTTGACAAGCACTGAATCAAGCCAGATTATATTGGCACAATTTGCGCTACATCAGCGCGATCCAGACCGGCCAATAACTGGCGGGCGCTGCGTTGCAAAACAGGGTGCTGCCAATCCGGCGCGATCTCGGTCAAAGGCACCAAAACAAAGGCGCGATCTTGTAGGCGAGGGTGCGGCAAAATCAACTGCTCGGGCGCTATTTTTACCTGTTGGTCAGGCGACAATTTATACCACTGCTGAAAACTTGCCAGATCGGGGCTGATTTCATCGCCAAACGCCAGTAAATCCAGATCCAGCACACGCTGCCCCCAGCGCACAAGCCGCTGTCTTCCCATCAAATCCTCAATGGCATGCAGGTGTGACAAAAATGCAGGTGCGGTTAGATATGTTGTCAGAATAGCCACCGCATTAACATAATCCGGCCCCGATCCCTTTGGAAAGCAGGGCGTATTATAAAGCTGGCTAACCGATTGAATTTCAATAGACTTTTCAATTAATAACGACAATGAATGGCGAATTGTTTCTTCGGGTTTGCCAATATCTGATAAAAGATTTGCCCCTAGGCCAATAATTGCCAGCTTAGGTTGAGATTGCTCCAGACAGGGTTGCAACATTTAAAATAATCCCTAGATATTAGTCTAATAATCAGTTTGACATATTTTTAGAAAAACCACCACTCACTCACGAAACTTTACACCGATACCACCTACCGGAAGGAAGATTTAATGTTCTACAAAGACGAGCGGCTTGCGCTGTTCATCGATGGAGCGAACTTGTATGCAGCGGCCAAATCGCTGGGGTTCGATATCGACTATAAACTGATGCGCAGCGAATTTATGCGGCGCGGAAAATTGCTACGGGCGTTTTATTATACCGCCTTGCTGGAAAATGATGATTACTCCCCTATTCGTCCTTTGGTCGATTGGCTGCATTATAACGGCTATTCCATGGTGACCAAACCCGCCAAGGAATATACTGATTCGATGGGCCGTCGTAAGGTCAAAGGAAATATGGATATCGAGCTGGCGGTTAACGCGCTAGAGCTGGCCCCGCATGTTGACCACATGGTGATTTTTTCGGGCGATGGCGATTTTCGTCCCTTGGTTGAAAGCCTGCAACGCCAAGGTGTGCGGGTTTCCGTTGTTTCCACGATGCGTTCACAGCCACCGATGATTTCGGATGATTTGCGCCGTCAGGTTGATAATTTCATCGAATTGGATGATTTGCGCGATGTTATCGGGCGCTCTCCACGCGATCCGGTGGCCGAGCCTGTAAGCGCCAAGGCAGAAGTTTAATGATAAAGCCGGGGTAAAATTTGCTCCGGCTTTTTCAATTCTCCGGCTTTTTCAATCCAAGGGCTGGACGCGCCCGCTAACCGACCCTATTTGTAAGCCAACGGAACAGGGCGATTATGAGCAAACCACCGCTAATGTTATATCTTGCCGCTCCGCGCGGTTTTTGCGCAGGTGTTGTACGCGCGATCAAAGTTGTAGAAATGGCTTTGGACAAATGGGGTGCGCCGGTCTATGTGCGCCACGAAATTGTGCATAATAAATATGTCGTTGACGAGCTGCGCGAAAAAGGTGCTATTTTTGTCGAGGAATTAAGCGATTGCCCCGATGATCGTCCGGTAATATTTTCAGCGCACGGGGTGGCTAAAGCTGTGCCCGCCGCGGCCAAAGCCCGTGAAATGACCTATGTCGATGCGACCTGCCCGCTGGTGAGCAAAGTGCATTTCGAGGCCAAGCGCCACTCTGTGCAGGGTTTGCAAATGGTTATGATCGGCCACGCAGGCCACCCCGAAACCGTCGGAACCATGGGCCAATTGCCCGAAGGCGAAGTTGTGCTGGTGGAAACGGCAGATGATGTGGCCACGCTTGTGGTCCAGGATCCGAAAAAGCTGGCCTACATCACCCAGACAACTCTTTCGATTGATGACACCGCCGAGATTGTTGCTGCATTGCAAAAACGCTTTCCCGAAATCGTCGGTCCACACAAGGAAGATATCTGTTACGCCACAACCAACCGCCAAGAAGCCGTGAAAGAAATCGCCACCAAATCTGACGCTATTCTGGTAATCGGCGCGCCAAATTCATCCAACACCAAACGTCTGGTCGAAGTCGGCAAGGCTGCCGGCTGTAGCTATTCCCAACTTGTGCAGCGCGCCGTTGATATCGACTGGCGCGCCATCGAGGGCATCAAGGCGCTGGGTCTGGCCGCCGGTGCATCTGCGCCCGAAGTGCTGGTTAATGAAGTCATCGACGCCTTTCGCACCCGTTATGATGTTACCGTTGAATACGTTGAAACTGCACAGGAAAATATTGAATTCAAGGTGCCCCGTATTTTAAGAGCACCGGCATGAGCGCCGCGGCTTCCAACAGCGCTGCGCCTAAACTTTTTATTTACACCGATGGCGCCTGTTCGGGCAATCCGGGTCCGGGTGGCTGGGGTGCATTAATGATTGCGCGTGATGGCCATACCGTTTTGAAAGAACGCGAGCTGTGTGGCGGCGAGTCCCACACCACCAATAACAGGATGGAATTACTGGGTGCGATTCATGCTCTTGAAACATTGGAACGCCCGGCGATCATTACGGTTATCACAGATAGCGCTTATGTAAAAAACGGTGTGACAATCTGGATTCATGGCTGGAAACGCAACGGTTGGCGCACCTCAAATAAAAAACCCGTGAAAAACGTAGAGCTTTGGCAGCGCATTGACGAGGCCCAAGCGCGTCACCAAGTAACTTGGGAATGGGTCAAGGGCCACGCAGGGCATCCGGAAAATGAACGTGCCGATGAATTGGCGCGGCGCGGAATGGAGCCTTTTAAAGCCGGTTAGAGCCTATTTTTTAATATAAGTGCGATAAGCCCAAATCAGAAATACGGCACCCAATACCGCCCCAACAAAGCCAAAAGCGATACCGCCAAGCATCAAAATAAGGCGCAAAAGAAGACCGCCGATCAAAGCGCCAAACACGCCAATAGAAACGGTAGTCACGACATCGGTTTTCAGGTTCATCATCCGCGTGGCGACAAACCCGGCAGCGGCACCCACTATGATTAAAAAAATAACTGGCATAAGGTAAATATGGTGTCCTTGTCGGTAATTGCAATCAATATCAGTCTAATTGTTTTCCAAGCTCAAAGCCGCGCAACAATTCTTCGGGGCGCATCGGGCGCTTGCCTTGTCTTTGAGCTTTTAAAATTTCTACAGCACCTTGACCACAGGCAATCTGAAACCCGTTTAGAACCTGACCCGCAAAACCGTCATCGTCAATTACGCGACTTTCCAATAACTTAAGCCTCTCACCATCAACCATGCACCAGGCGCCAGGAAATGGCGATAGGCCGCGAATAAGCCTATCAACCTGAATTGCCGAATTTTTCCAATCTATCCGCGCCTCGGATTTATTGATTTTATTTGCATAGGTTACGTTTGTTTCTGGCTGCGTTTGTGGCTCTAATGTTGGCAAAATATCTAATGTTTGCAAAATTAGCTTTGCGCCGAGCAGTGACAAACGATCATGTAATTGCGCCGTTGTTTCTTCGGCGCCAATCGCAAGTGACTCGCGCAATAACACCGGACCCGTATCAAGCCCTGCGTCCATTTGCATTATACAAATACCGGTTTCTTCATCCCCGGCCATAATCGCCCGATGAATAGGCGCCGCACCACGCCATCGCGGCAAAAGAGACGCATGAATATTTAGACATCCCAACGCAGGGGTCTCCAAAATTTCTGGCGGTAAAATTAGGCCATAGGCCACAACAACCGCAATATCAGGCTCTAATGCTGCGAATTTCTTCTGTTCTTCTTTGCTCTTTAATGACTTTGGATATCGTATTTCTAAATTCAAAGCCTCGGCCCGCGCCTGAATTGGGCTTGGCCGACCCTTCTTGCCACGACCCGCAGGCCGAGGGGGCTGACAATAGACGCAAAGAATTTCATGACCAGCATTAACCAGCGCATCCAGAACCGAAACCGAAAAATCCGGTGTGCCCATAAAAACAATTTTCATCGTTTTTCCTTTCGCGCCTTGCGGAGCAAAATATTGCGTTTCATTTTTGATAACCGGTCAAAAAACATTTTACCATTCAGGTGATCAATCTGATGCTGAACAGATGTTGCCCATAACCCAACAAAATCACGTGTTTCCTGCTGGCCTGCGCAATTTAAAAACTGAATGGTTACCGCACGCGGCCTTTCAATCTTGGCTGAAACACCCGGTAAATTCGGACTTGCTTCCAGATGTTCATGCAATTTGGCCGAGGAGTGTAAAATTACCGGATTGGCCATTTTAACGGCCTGACCGCGGGCTTCTGATGCATCAACCACGGCCAAACGCTGCATGATTCCGATTTGTGGCGCGGCCAATCCAACACCCGGCATTGCCTCCATCGTGCTGATCATATCATCCCAGATTATACGGATCTGATCTGTTATTTTATCAACCGGCGCACATACCGTTTTCAAACGTCTGTCAGGGTAGGCAACGAAATTGCGGCTCATTCCCGTGCCCGCTCGCGTTTCAGTTTCATCATTTTCCGGGTGATTATTTGGCGTTTTAATGGCCCCAGATAATCAATGAACAACTTGCCTTCCAAATGGTCAATTTCATGTTGAACACAGGTCGCCCACAAAGCATCAAACGTGCCTTCACAAGCAGCGCCATCCACATCCATCCATTTCACTCTAACTTCTGCCGGTCGCTTAACATCTGCGTATTGATCAGGGATTGAGAGGCATCCCTCCTCATACACATTCAAATCATCTGAAGCCCAAACCACCTCGGGATTGAACATAACCATTGGTTGAGGCTTGGCGCCTTCTTGCTTGATGCAATCCATTACAATCAAGCGTTTCAAAACCCCGATTTGCGGGGCGGCCAGCCCAATTCCGGGGGCATCATACATGGTTTCCAGCATATCGTGCGATAGCTTGCGCATTTCATCGTCTACCGAATCAACAAACTCGGCAATCTTTTTCAGGCGTGGATCGGGATGGATCAAGATTGGTCTAATACTCATAGGTTTCATTTAAGACATGATGTGCCAAGCTGCAACGCCCTTGCGTCTGTAAAGTAAACTGCTAGCTTATCGAAAACATAAAAAGGCCAAACACCATGCGTTTTGACGAGATTATAGATCGGCGTAACACACATTGCGCCAAATGGGATATGATGCAGCCCGTTTATGGCGTGCCTGCTGATGAGGGCATTGCCATGTGGGTAGCCGATATGGATTTTCGGCCGCCTGAATGTATTCAGAACGCGCTGCAGAAAATGCTTGATCACGGGCTTTATGGCTATTTTGGCGATATTAGTGCCTATAATACGGCGATACAGTGGTGGATGAAAAACCGCCATGGCTGGGATATTGACACGAATTCAATCTTTACGACCCATGGGTTGGTGAACGGCACGGCGTTATGCCTGGATGCATTTACCGATGCGGGTGATGGCGTGGTTCTGTTTACGCCGGTTTATCATGCCTTTGCCAAAGTGATTAAAGCCTCGAACCGAAAAGTGGTTGAGTGCGCTTTGGTAAATAATAACGGGCGTTATGAAATGGATTTTGCGGCTTATGATGCGCAAATGACAGGCAACGAAAAGATGCTTATCCTTTGTTCGCCGCATAATCCGGGTGGCCGCGTCTGGACGCGTGACGAATTGCAAGCTGTCGCCGATTTCGCAAAACGCCACGATTTAACTTTGGTATCGGATGAAATCCATCACGATCTGGTGTTTTCAGGGGCCAAACACACCGTGATGGCATTGGTTGACCCATCCATTGACCAGCGGCTGGTAATAATGACCGCAGCCAGCAAGACATTTAACATCGCAGGGGTCTACACCGGCAATGTGATTATCCAAAACCCAAAGCTACGGGCTAAATTTGCAGCAAGCATGGCGGCTCTTGGTATGTCTCCAAATTCTTTTGGTTTATTTATGGTAACCGCGGCCTACAGCCCGCAAGGCGCAAAGTGGGTAGATGAACTTTGTGAATACCTTACTGAAAATCGGCGAATTTTTGATAATGCTATAAATGGCATTCCCGGTCTGAAATCCATGCCGCTTGAAGCAACATATCTGGCGTGGGTAGATTTTTCCGGCACCGGCATGTCGCAATCTGAATATACGAACCGCGTTGAAAAAATTGCAAAAATTGCAGTCAACCACGGCGAAACATTTGGCAAAGGTGGCAAATCTTTTTTACGCTTTAACCTTGCAACCCCAAGGGCCGTCGTCGAGCAAGCGATTGAACGGCTGCAAAAAGCATTCGCCGATTTACAGTAATGGATTTCTACAATCGCTGGCCAATTACAGCATTTTAAGATTTCGGCGCAGACGAAACACCAACTTGGGCCGGGCGCAACAACCGATCGTGCAGCATAAAACCTTCGGCGGCTATCTGAATAATATCACCTGATTTTGTGCCCGACAGAGGGGCTTCAAACATTGATTCGTGAATATTGGGATCAAAACGTTCGCCAATTTCCGGGGCAATGATTATGATGCCATGTTTTGAAAATACATTCAGCAATTCGCGCATTGTCAGCTCAATACCTTCAAACAAAGCGGCTGCATTTTGGCGCTGCTCAGCTGTTGCGGCCTCAAGTGCGCGTTTCATATTATCATAAACCGGCAACATATCGCGGGCAAGCTTTGAGCCGCCATAATTTTCTGCCTCACGACGGTCACGATCGCTGCGTTTGCGCGAATTTTCAGCATCGGCAAGTGCGCGCATAAATCTGTCTTTAAATTCGTCACGCTCGGCGCGCATTTCTTCCAGCTCGTTAACTTCCTGCGCTTCATCGCTTTCTTCAATCCGATTTAGCTCATCTTCCAAAGCGTCGATATCATCCAGAAATTCGTTTTTATTTTCGTTCGTCATATTTTTTCCTTAACCCTGATCAAAAATCAGTTTCCCAACCAGTTGCGCCGTATAATCCACAATCGGAACGATCCGCCCATAATTTAGACGTGTTGGGCCGATCACACCAACCGCACCTATAATCTTTCGTTCGGAATTCATATAGGGTGAAACCACTAAAGAGGAACCCGAAAGTGAAAATAATTTGTTTTCTGAGCCAATAAAAATGCGAACGCCCTCGCCATCTTCTGCCAATTCCAGAAATTCGGCAATATCACGCTTGCGTTCAAGGTCATCAAACAGTTGGCGGATACGATCCAGATCACCGGATTCTGGCCCGTCTTCTAATAGATTCGCGCGACCCCTGACAATTAAACGCTCATAATTTCCGCCTTGATTATCCCACAGCGCAAAACCGCTTTCTACCAGCTCGCACGCCAAACTATCAATTTCCTGACGGCGTGTTTTAATTTCGTGACCAATGCTATTTCGTAACTCGCTTAGCGTGCGACCTTCTGCCAGCGCGTTTAAAAAATTAGCAGCCTCGCGCAAAGATGAAGGTGTTTGACCAGCTGGCGGAGTAAAGACACGGTTTTCGACATGCCCATCTGCAAACACCAAAACCACCAAGGCGCGACCCGGCGCAAGGCTTACAAATTCAATATGCTTTATCGGTGCCTCGTGTTTAGGGGCAAGCACCAGACTAGCGCCTTGTGTCATACCCGAAAGCGCAGAGCCAACCCGATCGAGCATACTGGCAACATCGCTATTTTCACCATCCAGACTTTCATCGATTTTTTGGCGGTCATCATTTTGTAAATTACCAACCTCTAACAATCCGTCAACAAACATCCGAAGCCCTGTTTGGGTAGGGATCCTGCCGGCAGAAACATGGGGTGAATTTAACAGCCCGAGATGCTCAAGATCGTGCATCACATTTCGGATAGTTGCCGCACTTACCTTTTCATTTAAAGCCTGCGTTAATGTGCGCGACCCAATCGGCCCGCCGGTTTCCAGATAACTTTCAACCACAAGTCGAAAAACCTCGCGACTGCGGGCGCTCATATCGCTAAATATTTCATTGCCGTCAGTCATAGGGGCACTTTCAGGTTGCTTTTGCAGCAGTTGCGCAGGTATCTCAGAATAACTCATTAATAAAGGACATACCATGCGCCCATCAGGTAGAAATATAGACGAAATGCGGCCGATTTCAATTGAAACCGGAATCACCAAACACGCCGAGGGCTCTTGCCTGATAAAATGTGGCGATACGCATGTGCTTTGCACCGCCACAATCGAGCCGGGCGTTCCGCGCTTTTTGAAGGGCACCGGGCTTGGCTGGGTAACCGCGGAATACGGAATGTTGCCGCGTGCAACAAATACGCGAATGCGGCGCGAGGCTAAAAATGGCCAATCCGGGCGCACTCAGGAAATTCAGCGCCTGATCGGGCGTTCCTTACGCGCCGGCGTTGATCGTGTTGCTTTGGGCGAGCGCCAGATTACTGTCGATTGCGATGTCATTCAAGCCGATGGTGGCACCCGTTGTGCATCGATCACAGGCGGCTGGGTTGCGCTACGCCTTGCTGTGAATAAACTGCTAAAAGCCGGTGATGTAACTTCAGATCCTTTAATAGAGCCTATTGCCGCCGTTAGTTGCGGTATTTATGCAGGCCAAAATGTGCTGGATCTGGATTACCCCGAAGATAGCGAAGCCGGTGTTGATGGTAATTTTGTGATTCTTGGTAATGGCCAAATGGTTGAGGTGCAAATGTCGGCCGAGGGTTCTACATATTCGCGCGATCAAATGAACGGCTTGCTGGATTTAGCCGAAAAAGGTGTTGCAGAGTTAATGCAGGCACAAAAAGCGGCCGTCGAATAGATGCGCAAATTTTGTGGTGAAAGGCTGGTAATTGCGAGCCACAATAAAGGTAAGTTAGTTGAAATAACGGAACTGCTGCGCCCTTTTGGGACGACTATAATATCTGCTGGCGAGCTGGGACTGAGGGAACCCGATGAAACCGAAGACACGTTTGCTGGAAATGCGCGCATTAAGGCGCATTTTGCCGCTCAAGCCAGTGGTTTTCCTGCATTGTCTGACGACAGCGGAATTACGGTTGATGCATTAGGTGGTGCACCGGGTGTTTATACGGCAGATTGGGCTGAAACGCCCACAGGTCGGGATTTTCCTATGGCTATGAAAAAGGTCTGGGATCTGCTCGAAGATAAAAAGGCCCCCGAACCACGCACGGCTGCATTTAATTGCACACTTTGTATGGCATGGCCCGACGGGCATGATGAAATATTCGAAGGGCGCGTATCTGGCCGTTTGGTTTGGCCAATGCGGGGGAATACAGGTTTTGGGTTTGATCCAATTTTCTTACCTGCCGGCGAAGAGATGACTTTTGGTGAAATGGATCCAAAACGTAAAAAAGCTATAAGCCATCGTGCAGATGCCTTTGCAAAGCTTGTCGATGGCTGTTTTGCTTGAAGACTGGCAACATGGTGGGTTTGGAGTGTATGTTCACTGGCCCTTTTGCCAATCCAAATGTCCATATTGTGACTTTAACTCACATGTTAAAAAGGTAGTAAACCAAAAAGAATGGGCGCAGGCCTATTGCAGTGAAATTGAGCGCGTCGGGAAAATAACAGGCCCTAAACCGCTTAAATCTATATATTTTGGTGGAGGGACTCCAAGCTTGATGGACCCGGACACCGTTGACATCATCTTGACTAAAATACGCGAAACTTGGGCAGTTAGTAACAATCTAGAGGTTACGCTGGAAGCAAACCCGACCTCTGTCGAAATCGGCCGATTTTCCGGGTATAAAGACGCTGGCGTAAATCGTGTTTCTATTGGTGTACAGGCGCTAAATGATCTCGATTTACGCAAATTAGGGCGCCTGCATACCGTTGCAGATGCACGAAAAGCCTTTGATACTGCTGCAAAAGTGTTTGACCGGATCAGTTTTGACCTAATTTATGCAAGACAAGACCAAACTCTGGAAGATTGGCATTTAGAATTAACTGACGCGCTGCAAATGTCTGCCGACCATTTATCACTTTATCAACTAACAATTGAAAACGGAACTGCATTTGCTGATAGATTTGCGGCTGGTGGTTTACGCGGTCTACCTCAAGAAAATCTATCAGCCGATATGTATGATTTAACGCAAGAGCTGACAGATAAAGCAGGTTTTAGCGCTTACGAGGTCTCTAATCATGCGAAACTTGGCTATGAATCCCGTCATAACTTGATTTACTGGCAAGCTGGAGATTACGCTGGGATTGGTCCTGGTGCGCATGGGCGCCTTACTATCGATAATAAACGAATAGCCACCGAAGCTATTTCCAGTCCTTCTCTTTGGATGAGTGCCGTTAAGAGTAATGGCAGCGGAGATTTATCGTATAGCCCACTTTCTACAAACGAACATGCCGATGAATACTTAATGATGGGCTTACGCATTACTGACGGTATTGATATCACACGGTACGAAAATATTTCTAGAAAAAAGATTAACTTACATAAAATCAACCACCTAAAAGATATTAACATGGTTGTGATTGGCAATAACCGGCTTCGTGCTACCACTCAAGGTCGGCCTCTGCTAAACGCTATAATACGAGAATTATTAACGGAGTAAATCGTGCGAACATTATGGCTCATATTAGGGTTATTATCTGTCGGAATTGGTGTAATTGGCATTATTGTGCCATTATTGCCAACGGTTCCCCTTATGATATTAGCCGCCTTTTGCTTTTCAAAATCATCAGAGCGCTTACACGACTGGCTTCTTACACATCAGACGTTCGGTCCTTTCATTGAAAGCTGGCGCGAAAATGGCTCAATAAGCAAGCGCGCAAAAATCTACTCTACCGTTTCAGTTGTAGCAGTATTCGGGCTATCCTTAATAATGGGGCTAAAGGTAGTGGTTCTGGCAATTCAGTTCATTGCACTTGGGTCAGTGCTGGTATTTATCTGGAGTCGCCCAATGGCGTAACCGTTAAGGCTCGACACAAATCATCAAGCTGCTCTAGTGTTTTATAACTAATTGTAATCTTTCCAGATTCTTTTCCTTGCTTGTGATCTACCAGAACTTTCATACCTAGGTTTGCAGATAAATCGCCCTCTAAAGCACGCGTATCTGCATCTTTTTCTGCTACTCTTTTTGCAGGCTTTACTATGGCTGTCTTTGTCAATCGTTCGGTTTCTCGAACAGAAAGACCTTTTTTTACGATCATACGCGCCAGTTCAGCTGCATTTTCTGTGGTAATTAATGCACGCGCATGCCCCGAACTAAGTTGTCCACTACGCACCAACTCAAGAACCTCATCGGGTAAGTGAAGTAAGCGCATAAGATTTGCGATATGACTTCTGCTTTTACCCAATGCTGTTGCCAGTTTTTCCTGTGTATGGCCAAAACGATCCATTAGCTGTCGATAACCGGCTGCTTCTTCAACCGGATTTAAATCCGCACGCTGAATGTTTTCAATTATAGCAATTTCCAGCACTTCAGTATCTGTGTAGGATCTAATTACTACAGGCAAATCATGCAGCTTTGCCATTTGCGCAGCACGCCAGCGCCTTTCGCCAGCTACTATCTCATAGCCCTTTGCCTTATTTGGCTTTCTTCTAACAATTAATGGCTGAATAATTCCCTTTTCTCGAATAGACGCAGCTAAATCATCCAAATCCTGTTTGGAAAAATCTCGTCTTGGCTGCTCTGGATTCGGAAAAATTTGTTCAATTGGGATAAACTGATCAACCGGTTTTTCAGATTTTATACTGCTACTAACAATATTATCAATTGCCACATCCGACATTAATGCAGATAAGCCACGACCTAACCCACGCCGTTCGCTTTTTTTCTTAACCATACCAATTTCCCTTTAGTTATTTTGACCTTTGTTCTTTTTAACCAGTTCTTTTGCAAGCTGAAAATAAGCCTCACTACCTTTTGACTTCGGGTCATATTCCGTTACCGGCATCGCAAACGACGGTGCCTCGCTAACACGAACATTCCGCGGAATCACTGTCTGAAAGACCAAATCACCTAAACTATTGCGCGCATCTGCTTCTACCTGCTGGGATAATTTGTTTCTTTTATCATACATCGTAAGGACAACACCTTCGATTCGCAAATCTCTGTTTGCTGTCTGACGCACTTCTCGAATCGATAGCATTAATTGTGATAATCCTTCCAATGCAAAAAACTCGCTTTGTAGGGGGATTAAAATAGAATTGGATGCAATCATTGCGTTAACAGTCAAAAGGTTTAGAGAAGGCGGGCAATCAATCAATATATAGTCTAAGTTATATTGATCAATAGCAGGCTGGCGTAGCGCATCATGCAACAAAAAGCTGCGTTTTTCAGTTGAAAATAATTCAATATCTGCCGAGCTAAGATCCGTCGTGGCTGGAATAATTCGCAAACCTGAAACATCTGATTCTTGCACTAAGTCTTCAAGTGGAATATCGCCCAACAGTAGATCATATGTATTATATTCACGATCTTCTAAAGTAACACCAAGCCCCGTAGACGCATTACCCTGCGGATCTAAATCAACAAGCAATACTTTATAGTTCATAGAGGCAAGAGCAGCTCCAAGATTTATCGTGGTAGTTGTTTTACCAACACCGCCCTTTTGATTTGTAATCGATATTATTTTTGGCCCTTTAGGGCGGCTCGGATCAGACAAGCGATATACCTCGAACTTTCAAAATTACACCACCCGGGTTTGTTTCACTCGCAATTTCTTCTAGGTTGAAGCGCCAACGAACAAAAGCCTTGTCTAATTCAGCTTTATACTTTTCACCCTTTAGAAAAACAGCGGTGCCGTCAGGTTTGAGATGTTGTCTGGCATACTCAAGTAATTTATCCAACGGCGCAAGGGCGCGAGCTGTTAAAATATCCACCTCAAGCGGCTCGATACACTCAATCCTTTTAGTCATTACTTTTGCATTTAACTCTAGCTCGCGAATTACAGTTCGTAAAAACATAGATTTTCGCACATCGCTTTCAACAAGTGTAAACTGAGAATCCGGTGTTGTACCAGAGGATAGTATGGCCAGCATTAATCCAGGAAACCCCCCACCGCTCCCCAAATCGGCCCAACTACAAGATTCTTTACTTTTCAAACCGAATATTTGCGCGGAATCATAAAAATGTCGCTGCCAGAGAGCGCTTACGGAGCCTTTGGATACAAGATTAATTGCAGGATTCCATTTTTTTAGTAACTCTGCATAAGCATCCAAACGCACCAATGTTTCACGTGAAACATTGAATCTATCTATAAAATCTGCTCGGTACTCAGTATTCACTATGCTCGATTCTTTCTATTAAGCTGCTTTATTTTAGCTAAAAGCAATGTAAGTGCAGCTGGCGTCATCCCGTCGATGCGGCCAGCTTGCCCCAAAGTAGCAGGCCTAACGCTTTGCAGCTTTGCTCGTAATTCATTCGACAAGCCTACAATTACCGCATAATCAAGTAAGTCTGGTATTTTTTGTGCTTCATCTCGCCTCATTTCCTTAACATCTTTTCCTTGTCGCTTTACATAGTTAGCATAAAGTGCGTCGCACTCAATTTGGTGTTTAATATTAGTAGGCACACTCTTTAACTCTGGCCTCAGTGCAATAAGTGTTGCAAAACTCACGCCCTGAAACGAAAGTAATGAAAACCCATCTCTTCGCTTTCCATCTTGATTGATCTTAACGCCTTGTCCAGAAACTTCATTCGGAGTAAAAACCATTCCTCGTATATTTTCTAATGTTGCATTTATATGTAACATCTTATTTTCAAAGACTTTTTTTCTATCATTACCAACACACCCAACTTCTATTCCTTTCGGTGTTAACCTTTGATCCGCATTATCTGCCCGTAACGAAAGTCGAAACTCCGCACGCGAGGTAAACATTCGATACGGCTCAGATACTCCGCGGGTTATTAAATCATCTACCATAACTCCGATGTAAGAATCTGATCTGCTAAAGTTAACTTCAGGATACCCATTAGCGTAGTTTGCGGCATTCAAACCCGCAACCAACCCTTGTGCCGCTGCTTCTTCATAACCTGTTGTGCCGTTTATTTGCCCAGCAAAATATAAACCTTTAATGTTTTTCACGGATAATGTTGCTGTAAGTGCTCGCGGATCAACATAATCATATTCAATCGCATAACCCGGTTGTAAAATTTTTACCCCCTCAAGGCCTGCAATAGATTTCACATATTTTTCCTGTATTTCTAACGGTAAAGAAGTCGATATACCGTTTGGGTAAACAGTATAATCATCAAGCCCTTCTGGCTCGAGAAACACTTGATGTGAGCTTTTATCAGCAAATCTTACAATTTTATCTTCTATAGAAGGGCAGTAACGTGGACCAACACCATCTATATGCCCCCCATACATTGACGAACTCTCTAGGTTATCCCGGATAATGTCATGTGTGATGCTATTTGTATGAGTTATTCCACAAGATACCTGCCTAATAATAGGTTTTTCTGACATAAAGGAAAACATAACAGGGTCATCATCACCCGGTTGGCTTTGCAATATATCCCAATTGATTGTTCGGCCATCCAAACGCGGCGGAGTCCCCGTTTTTAAGCGCCCAAGCGCTAGCCCAAAACTATCGAGGCGCTCTGCAAGCTTTACAGATGGCGGATCACCCATCCTTCCTCCTGATTTGGAAACAGACCCAATATGAATAATTCCGCGCAAAAAAGTTCCCGTTGTCAAGATTACCGTGGGAGCTATAATTTCAGACCCATCTGCAAGGTAAACTCCTGTAATTATGGCGTTTTTTAACTTTAAATCAACGACCTCACCTTGAATAACCTGCAAGGCTTCGCATGAAAAAATCTCTGCCTTCATCGCTTGCCGATAGATCTTCCGATCCGCCTGCGCGCGCGGGCCCTGAACAGCGGGCCCTTTACGTCTATTTAAAAGCCTAAATTGGATCCCAGCTGCATCAGCAACTCGACCCATAAGCCCATCAAGGGCATCAATTTCACGTACTAAATGACCCTTACCCAAACCACCAATTGCAGGATTGCAGGATAATACTCCAATATCGGATTCAGACAGTGTAATTAATGCTGTTCGCGCACCCATTCTAGCGGCAGCATGGGCTGCCTCTGTTCCTGCATGGCCACCACCAACAACAATAACATCAAGATCTCGATGTTTCACGTGAAACAATCCTTATTTTCCAATGCAGAAGCTAGAAAAAATTTCATCCAGCAGCTGCTCTACCCCTACACGACCTACCAGACTATCTAAGGCACGAATAGCATTATGCAATTCCTCTGCTGCCAACTCTGGGTGATCAACCTCATTATTAACCTGTTTTAATGCATAAATCGCCTGCAAAATAGCACGTCTGTGACGCTCTCTTATTGCAGTCCCGGCGCCCATTGCCATTTTTTTCAAAGCTTCGCTAATCTGTAATATCAGATCTTCTATACCAGCGCCTGTTTTTGTAGATATAGAAAAAACGTCAATATCAACTAAATCCGCCTTGCTCCGCACAATAATATCATCGGATTTTAGCTCTATCGGTAAATCTTGTGGCAGATTTTCATATAAAAACACACGCAAATCAGCATTTTCTGCACGCATAAGCGCGCGCTCAATTCCAATTTTTTCTATTTTATCATCCGTTTGACGCAACCCAGCCGTATCTAAAAACGTAACAGGTAACCCGCTTAAGTCCATCCGCACTTCAATTACATCACGCGTAGTTCCAGCAAATTCCGAGGTTATCGCCGCATCCCGACCAGCTAACCTATTCAATAACGACGATTTTCCTACGTTTGGCGCACCAACAATCGCAATCTCAAAGCCATCCCGAATACGTTCGGAAATACGCGCACCATTAGCCTCTTTAATCAGGGACTTCACCACTCTACTAATCAATTCTGATACTTCTGGCCTTACATCAACCGGAACATCCTCATCAGCAAAATCAATGGTAGCTTCTAAAAGCGCGGCCGCACGAATTAAATCTTTACGCCATGATTCAGCTATCTTTCCAAGAGCCCCGGAAAAAACACGCAGTGCCTGCTTGCGCTGCGCTTCTGTTTCTGCCTCCAGTAAATCCGAAAGCCCCTCGATTTGGGCCAAATCAAGACAACCATTTTCAAGTGCTCTTCGGGTGAATTCTCCAGGCTCTGCCATACGAAGCCCACTAATTTTAGCTAAGGTCAGCAGCACAGCTTTTATCGTGGCTGGACCACCGTGCAGGTGAAATTCTGCTACATCTTCACCCGTAAAGCTATGCCCTTTGGAAAAGGTTAAAACCAAAGCCTTATCCAGCAGCCCCCCATCAGCATCGCGCAATGATCTTAACCCTGTAACGCGGAAATCGGGCAGAGATCCAGCCAGCCTTTCAGCCGCCATCAAAGCCTGAGGACCCGATAACCGAATCACAGCCACACCGGCCTTTCCCGGGGCTGTTGCTAAAGCATAAATCGTTTCCATTTTTAATCTAACTAATTGTTTTTAAACAGTTAATTAAGTATTCATTGAATCAAAAAAGTCAGCATTTGATTTGGTTTGCTTTAACTTCGATATCAAGAATTCAATAGCATCTGTTGTACCCATCGGGTTCAAAATACGGCGCAGAACATATGTTTTCTGAAGATCAATTTTATTAACCAAAAGCTCTTCTTTTCGCGTGCCGGATTTCAAGATATCCATCGCAGGGAACACACGTTTATCCGCAACTTTTCGATCCAGAATAATTTCGGAATTCCCCGTGCCCTTGAATTCTTCGAAAATAACTTCGTCCATTCGGCTACCCGTATCAATCAGGGCTGTTGAAATAATAGACAGCGAACCGCCTTCTTCAATGTTTCGTGCAGCGCCGAAAAAGCGTTTAGGGCGCTGTAGGGCATTTGCGTCCACACCACCTGTCAAGACCTTACCGGATGAAGGCACAACCGTGTTAAAGGCGCGGCCCAACCGCGTGATAGAATCAAGCAAAATCACAACATCGCGTTTATGCTCAACCAAACGCTTAGCCTTTTCGATTACCATTTCACAAACGGCAACATGGCGCGATGCAGGCTCATCAAAAGTTGAAGACACCACTTCGCCCCTAACGCTGCGCTGCATGTCCGTAACTTCTTCCGGGCGCTCATCAATCAACAAAACAATCAAATAACATTCAGGGTGGTTTTCAGCGATCGAGGTTGCAATGTTTTGTAATAAAACAGTTTTACCGGTTCTTGGCGGCGCAACGATAAGACAACGCTGACCTTTACCAATCGGGGCAATCAAATCAATTACCCGGGCAGATCTATCTTTTACAGTTGGGTCTTTTAGCTCAAGATTAAAACGCTCATCCGGGTAAAGTGGTGTAAGGTTATCAAAGTTAATCTTGTGTTTGTTTTTTTCCGGGTCACTAAAATTAATCTTTGTGACCTCAATCATTGCAAAATAGCGTTCACTATTATCTGGTGCTTTAATAACACCGTCAAGCGTATCACCAGTGCGCAGAGAATGCTGGCGAATCATATCAGGTGATACATAAATATCGTCTGGTCCGGGTAAATAATTGGCCTCGGTTGAACGTAAAAAACCAAACCCGTCTTGAAGCACTTCAAGCACACCGTCCCCTGAAATTACCCAACCATCCTCTGCACGCTCCTTAAGAACAGAAAACATAATCTCGCCTTTACGCATGGTTGAAGCATTCTCGATTTCGAGTTCTTCCGCCATAGTCAATAAATCTTTTGGTGTTTGAGCCTTTAGATCGGCAAGGTTTAATGTTTCTTGAATCATGTAAACAAGTCCTTAAACATCCCATAAAGGATGCCATATTTTATATTCATGTGAAAAATCCCCACCGGACGGCAGGTTTAACGGATAAATAGGCTGACAAATCTTTGGAGTCAATGTTTTTAGAATTTTAATACAACCGAAAAAACGATAATAAACATCAGAATTGTAGGTATTTCATTCATCATTCTATAGTGTTTTCCAGTTCTGGTATTTTTCCCAGCAACAAAATCACGCCTTCGATACCCTAGCCAAAAATGAAACCAAACCATTAAAAAAACAGATACTAGTTTTACCCAAACCCAAATAGCAGACCAATCTACAATACCTGGCGTAATAAATAATAACCCGCCAAAAACCAATGAGGCCAGCATAGCCGGATTCATGATCATTTTTAGAAGTTTACGTTCCATTGTATGAAAAATATCATCCGGCTCTATACCGCGCTCAATTGATTCAATGTGATAAACAAATAACCTAGGTAAATAAAAAATTCCTGCCATCCAAGCTATCACAGAAACAAGGTGAAGCGCTTTAATCCAGAAATAATAATCTGAAAGAAAATTGGTAAAAATTTCCCACATTAGGTTTACCCTCATACTTTGATAACCCTTATCTAATAATATATATAGAAAAGAAAAGATGTTGATTTAGTAGTATCCAGATTTTCTGGGGATTAAATAATTATACCGATTTTATCCCGAAGTTTAAAAATGTTAAAAAATATGTGGAAAAAGCTTTATAACGGTATTTTTTACCTAATATATTAAGTTTTAGAAATGTGAGTAAAATTAAATATAAAAAATATACTGGCTAGAAGGTTATGCTTTTCCACGGTGTGTAACTATTCTGATCGTGTTCACAAAGGCGCAGTTTTAAACAGGCAGTAGAAGGTGTAAAGTTTTCCGTAACTTTGTCCGTAAATTTTCTTATGATTTATCCACAAGTTATTATTATGACCCGTGGTAATATTCTTGTATTTAAAGCATGGGTCAGGCAAAAATATTGTGTGAATTTGTCGTTTTGGACTGTCTTAGCTAGAAATGTTATCATATCTTTTAAAACAGGGAAAACTGGAATCATGAGTGTCAAAAAAATCCCGCTAGCTGGTGTTATTGGTTCGCCCATTGCGCATAGTAAATCACCTGTATTGCATAAATATTGGTTAAAAAATTACGGTATTCTAGGTGATTATATCCCGATGGATGTCACAAGGGATGATTTGGCAGATGTAATCGGTATGCTTCCAAAAATGGGGTTTGTCGGGGTTAATATTACTATTCCGCATAAAGAAGCGGTATTAGGGTTTGCAGATTTGGTTACAGATCGCGCCGCCCTTATGGGTGCCGCAAACACATTAATTTTTTGCGAAGATGGAAAAATCCATGCGGATAATACGGACGGTTATGGTTTTATTGAAAATCTTCGCCACGGCGCACCAGATTGGCAACCGGAAACTGGTCCTGTAGCCATTATAGGTGCCGGCGGCGCTTCGCGTGCGGTAATCACGGCGCTGCTCGACGCTGGGGCTACTGAAATCAGGTTAACAAACCGCACTCGTAATCGTGCAGATAACCTGCAATGCGAATTTGGCTCAAAGCTGCATGTTTATGACTGGGTAAAGGCCGGAAATATGTTGGAGGGCGCTGCCACGGTCGTTAATACAACCTCGCTGGGCATGGTGGGCAAGCCTGAATTTCGGATACCGCTAGATGCCCTATCGTCTAAATCGGTTGTAACGGATCTGGTTTATGCCCCGATTGATACGCAGTTTTTAGTTAAAGCGCGCGAAAAAGGTTGTAAAACGGTTGATGGATTGGGCATGTTGCTGCATCAGGCTGTTCCGGCGTTCGAGCGTTGGTTTGGGCAGCGCCCCGAGGTTAACGAAGATCTACGCAACGCCGTTTTATCCGCATGAAAAAGCGGCCTCTGTTAATTGGCCTAACGGGGTCGATCGGCATGGGAAAATCCACGACTGGCGCAATGTTTGCAGCGCTGGGCATTCCGGTTTGGGATGCGGATCAGGCGGTTCACAGATTGTATCGCACGCGCGGTTTGGCGGTTGATCCGATACAAAAACTATACTCGGATGCTATAATTTCGGGTGCCGTTAGCCGCGAAGTATTAAAAAACCGGATTGCCAAAGACCCGACAGCGCTGAAACAGATTGAACAAATTGTGCACCCGCTGGTTGCTGCTGATCGTGTTGATTTTATTGATAAAACAAGCTCTGATATAATCGTGCTGGATATCCCCCTGTTATTTGAAACAGGGCTAAATACGGATATGGATGTAATTATTGTGGCCACTGCCCCGCCAAAAATCCAGCGCGCAAGGGTGTTGGCCAGAGACGCAATGACGGCTGAACATTTTGAATCCATACTTGCAAAACAGATGCCGGATGCAGAAAAACGTGCGCGCGCGGATTATGTTATCGAAACAATATCGCTGGATCTTGCCAAGGTGCAGGTGCTAGAAATCTTACAGGAAATCAGAAAGCAAAAAGATGCGTGAAATTGTATTGGATACGGAAACCACAGGTTTTGAGCCAAGTCAGGGCGACCGGATTGTCGAGATTGGCGCGGTCGAGCTTTTCAATCATATGCCCACCGGAAAAACCTATCATCAATATATCAACCCGCAGCGCGCAATGCCGGAAGCCGCGTTTAAGGTGCACGGATTGGGCGATGAATTTTTATCCGCCAAGCCGCTATTTAAAGATATCGCACAAGCATTTCTTGATTTTATTCAGGATTCAACGCTGGTAATTCATAACGCGTCATTTGATATGAAATTTCTGAATGCGGAATTAAAATCGGTCAACAGGCCAGCTATTCCAATGACCCAAGCCCTTGATACGCTTGCAATAGCCCGCAGAAAATTCCCCGGGGCGAACGCATCTCTTGATGGTTTGTGCCGCAGGTTTAATATTGATAATTCATCGCGAACCTTGCACGGCGCGTTGCTGGATTCTGAAATTCTGGCCGAGGTTTATCTTGAATTACTCGGCGGTCGGCAATCTGGATTTGCGTTAAGCAGCGATGCATCAAGCGCCAATAATAATTCACAAAATAGCTGGAGAGCGCAGCAGCGCCCAACAGCGCTTGCCTCTAAATTAACCAAAGAAGAATCCGCCGCCCATGACAAGTTTTTGCAAACCATGGGCGACGGTGCGATTTGGTCTAAACTTTAAGCGTCGGCTTTTACTTCTGTTTCGGTCTCGGTTTCTGCACGCCGGGCCAATTCAGAACGATACAGCGCAAGAAAATCGATATTTTCCAGATTGAGCGGCGGAAAACCACCATCGCGGGTGATATCACCAACAATTCGGCGCACATACGGGAATAACATCCGCGGACATTCGATTAACAAAAAGGGGTGCAGTTGATCTTCCGGCACGTTTTCAATGTGAAAAATCCCGCCATATTCCAACTCTAGCAAAAACAGCGGTTGCTGGCCTTCTTTGTTTTTTGAGGTGATATTGAACTTGGTCACAACTTCGTATTGGTTATCAACCGGCCGCTTTTTGGCGTCCAGATTAACCTGAACCTGAATATCGGGCTGAACTTCGCCATCGATACCTTTTTGGGCTACGGCATTTTCAAAAGACATATCTTTAATAAATTGTGCAAGCACTTGCATTTTCACTTGCGGGGTATCTGCGCCGTTTTCGGCCATGTTATTTCTCCTGTCAGGAATTACGTTAATAGCGTGTTAGCAGGTCCGTTAACCGGCCTCAATCCTTGGTCCAGCCCGAAGGTTTGTTTGGCGGTGATTTTTTGGGCGAAACTTCGGTAAATTCACCCTCAATGATGTTCGGTGCCGGATTTTGTTGACGCGCCCGGCTATTTTCAGCCGCAAAACTCTGAACTTTGACCCGCTTTTTAAAATATCGGAAGGCTGCTGCACGAAATGGTGGAAACAGTAATAAAAATCCAACCCCGTCAGTGAAAAACCCCGGCGTTAACAATAATGCGCCTGCAAATAAAATCATTGCACCATTTGCCAGCGGCTCGCTTGGATCACGCATTTCAGAAAATGACCCGCGCACCTGATTTAGCGCCGCCGCCCCTTGGGTGCGCACCAGCCAAGTGCCTAAAAAAGCGGTGGCAATCACAATTCCAAGCGTCGCCCAAAGGCCGAAAATCCCGCCCAGTTTAATAAATAGCGCAATTTCTATTAACGGAACTGCAACAAATAGTAGAAATAACCACATTTCATCCTCATATAGAAAATAAGCCCATGGTGGACTTGATTACACCCAACGCATACAACATATGTGCGAACAACACATGTTTCCATGCTTTACTTTTACAAATGAGGTTCTAAATGAACTCCCCCACGATCCAGCTACTTATTTTGCTCGGAATTGCTATATTCCTGATTTTAAAGCTCAAAGGTGTTTTAGGCACGCGCGAGGGTTTTGAAAAGCCCCCCGAGCAAATCGATAATAAACCAGCCAAAGCAGCCCCGCAATTTGAAGTCATCGAGGGCGGTCTGGATCGCGATATTACAGATCACGTTAAAGAAGATAGCGTTATCGCCAAGACGCTGGGCAAAATGAAAGATACGGACCCAGACTTTTCGGTCAGTGAGTTTTTACAAGGTGCAAAAGGTGCCTATGAAATGATTTTGATGGCGTTTGAGCGCGGCGATATGGATGCAATCAAACCCTTTTTATCAGACGATGTTTTCGAGACATTTTCCGAAGTTGTAGAGGCGCGCGAAAAGCAGGGCTTTACGATAAACGCAACTTTTATTGGTGTGCGCGAAACAAAATTGCTGAAAGCCAAACACCTTAAAACAAACAGCCTCGGCGAATTGACGGTCAGATTTATTGGCGAAATGACTTCGGTGGTACATGACAAATCCGGCAATATTATTGAAGGCTCGTCCACCGAGATAAAGCGGCAAAAAGACGTTTGGACCTTTGCGCGCACGATGGATTCCAATGATCCAAACTGGAAGCTGGTTGCAACAGGCGAATGAAACAGCTCTTGCAAGCGGTGTTGGTGATGGCGACGATAGCCATGGCCAATACGTCTGAAAGCAACGCTACCGAGTATTCATTGCTGGCCTTCAAGGATTTGGACGGCTGGGAAGAAGACGACCACGCGCAGGCATTAAAAGCGTTTCTGGTTACCTGTTCCATTAATAAAAAAGGCGATTGGCCGGCATTATGTAAATTCGCCAAAACCGAACCAAACGCGAAAACGTATTTTGAAATGTTTTTCCGCCCTGTGTTGATCGAGGATGGCAGAAACGCGCTTTTTACCGGATATTTTGAGCCTGAATTATACGGATCACTCACCCCCGGCCCCCGATTTCGCTACCCCATATATCGAAAACCGCCAGAGGCTAAGGCCACAAGACCATGGCTTACCCGCCGCCAGATAGAAGAAACGGACGTGATGAAAGGCCGCGGCCTAGAGCTGGCTTGGGTTGACGATTCTGTCGAGCTTTTCTTTTTACAAATTCAGGGTTCGGGTCGGGTTCGATTGACGAATGGTCAGTTGCTGCGTGTGGGCTATGGCGGCTCAAACGGGCATAAGGCGCGTTCGGTTGGTCAAGAGCTTGTCCGGCGCGGTATTTTTTCAAAACATCAGGTTTCGGCGCAAGTTATCCAGAATTGGGTAAAACGAAACCCGCATGAGGGTGCACAATTATTGCGCCACAACCCTTCGTTTCTTTTTTTTCGCAAAGTCACCAAAGTATCCGCAGATAAGGGGCCGGTCGGGGCAATGAACCGCTCGATTACTGGCCAGCGAACACTTGCAGTTGATCCGCGCTACACCCCGTTGGGCGCACCTGTCTGGATTGAAAAGGCGGGCCAAGACGCAATGCACCGTTTGATGATTGCACAGGATACCGGATCGGCGATCAAAGGGGCGCAGCGTGCCGATATTTTCTTTGGCTCTGGCGATAAGGCTGGCCGTGCGGCCGGGCGCATTCGCGATCCTGGGCGAATGGTGGTTTTGATGCCCGTCGAGACAGCATTTTCCTTGGTCCCCGAGGACACCCAATGAGAAGAAAGCCGCGTGGATTGCGGCCTGAAGAGCGCGATTTATGGCAACGGGTGGCCGAGCAGTCGCAAGCACTGCACCCTGCGCGCCCTCACCCGGTAAAACAGGCGATTGAGCAAATAAACAAACCACAAACAAGCCAGATAATTCAGGATTTCAGGATAGGTCAAAAGCTTTCTAAACTGGCGCCCGCTCATAATTTGACACCCCATATTTCTGAGCATCTTAGAGGTGGTCCAATCCACATGGATCGAAAATCTTATGGAAAAATGACGCGCGGAAAGCTGGGGCCAGAGGGAAAAATTGATTTACACGGCATGACACTTGCCCGCGCGCACCCTGCGTTGACCGGGTTTATTTTATCTGCCTGCGCACAACAAAAGCGCTTGGTTTTGGTCGTGACCGGCAAAGGAAAACCGGGGCTTGGCAATAATATAATTCCCGAAATGCGCGGGGTGCTGCGCCAACAGGTTCCGCATTGGCTGACCACGCCACCGCTTGCTTCTGTTATTTTACAGATCACACCGGCCCATCAAAAACACGGTGGCGATGGCGCATATTATGTTTATCTCAGGCGTCAAAAATAGCTGTTAATTCGGCAAGCCAGCAATGGGCGCAAGAATAATTTTCGTTGCCTGCTGAACCGTTAAAATAGTGCCGGGCAACAACCCCGTTCTGCCTGCGCGAGCAGTGCGAAAAGCGGCATCAACACCATGCATTCTTTTAAACATTTTCAGCAGGGCCGCAGAGGTTGCAGCCGTAAAATGCCCGGTAGCACCGCTGGAAAAACGCGTAATATCGATAAGTGTAATTTGTAAATTTTCCAGCTCAGCTATATGCTGCACATTACCTAAGCGTTTGTGCTTACCCGAAAGGCGCGCCGATAGCTGCAATGCGCGGTCTTTCTTTGAGGTGAAGATAATAAACGGTTGTGGAAGCGGGCCAATTTTTGCCACCTGTCTGCGAAATAAATCAACGTCAATATCAGGCGAAATCAGCACAACCCCGCTAATATCGCGCTTGAAGCCTTGCCTGTTGGCAATTGCCATTTGGCGCAAAGTTTCCATGATCAGCAGGGTTCCCATTGAATGACCTACCAGTAATATCTGCTCGGCCCCTGCGGATTTAACGGCTTTTATAAGCTCTTCCAGACCATCGCGGGCAAACAACAGGCTATCGCGATCGTAAACATATCCAAGCGGATTTGCGGCGCTGGGCCATGAATAATGTATCGTGGGGTTAGGTAAATCCATATCATTGGAAAGCTGTGCAAGCCGGTAAATCCCTTCGGCGAAATTATTATTAAACCCGTGAACAAAAAGTACAATTTCGCGCTGTCCCTTGGGCCGGGCATGCAGTGATTTTTCTAGCTCGGATTTAAAGTTGGTTTTTGAAGGGAAATGATCAATACGCGTCGTCAGAAAATGCCTTGACGGGTCGGGATTTGCGCGTGGCCAGTCAATTTTACCTGCCTCATGTTCCGGCGGTACAGAAATATCGTAGCGATGAAATGAAATATGATCCGCGCGTTTATTATTGAAGGTGCCATCTGCATTTATACCCCTTGTGTTGCCCACAAAAATGCTGCGCACTTGTCCAATTTCTGCCGCATCGGGAAAAACTGTAATCGCCCCGCGCGGAGTGCACGCCATAAGAAAACTGACGCTTAAAATAGCAAATGCACGCCAAAGCAGGGCCATTTTTTAAAGAACATAGCGGCTAACATCCATCGAGCGCGAAAGCTCGCCCAGATTTTTTTCAACAAAATCGGCATCGACCATAACAGCTTCGCCACCGCGATCAGGGGCGTTAAACGACAGCTCCTCAAAGACCCGCTCGATAACCGTATACAAACGTCGCGCGCCGATGTTTTCTATCGAATGGTTTACCTCGGCGGCGATTTTCGCAAGGGCTGCAATGCCGTCTTTTGTAAATTCGACGGTAACTTTTTCCGTCGCCATCAGGGCCGAATATTGAAGCGTCAACGCATTGTCGGTTTCGGTCAGGATGCGCACAAAATCTTCTTCGGTCAAAGCGCGCAGCTCGACCCGGATTGGCAAACGACCCTGAAGCTCCGGCAACAAATCAGAGGGCTTGGCAACGTGAAAAGCCCCCGAGGCAATAAACAGAATGTGGTCTGTTTTCACTGGCCCGTGTTTGGTTGAAACGGTTGTGCCCTCGATCAATGGCAGCAAATCGCGCTGCACGCCTTCGCGCGATACATCGGCACCACCGGCGTTTTTACGCGCGCAAACCTTGTCGATTTCATCCAGAAAAACGATGCCGTTTTGCTCGACTTCATTTATGGCGATGCGGGTGATGCTTTCGTCGTCCAGCAGCTTATCAGCCTCTTCAGCGACCAAAAGCTCGTAACTTTCAGATACGGTTAATTTACGCCGTGTGGTGCGCCCGCCCATGGCGGATCCAAAAATATCGCCAAGGTTCATCATGCCCATGTTTTGTCCGGGCTGACCCGGGATTTCGAACGACGACATCGGGTTGGAATTATCTGCAAGATCCAGCTCAATTATTGTATCATCCAATTCGCCCGATTTAAGCTTTTTGCGAAACATATCACGGGTGGCCTCACGGGCATCTTTTCCGGCAATCACTTCGATCACGCGCTCTTCGGCGGCTTTGCGTGCCTTTGCTTTTACGTCTTGGCGCATCTGCTCGCGCGTCATGCTGATGGCGCTATCGACCAGATCACGAATGATTTGCTCAACATCGCGGCCAACGTAACCGACCTCGGTAAATTTGGTGGCCTCGACCTTGATAAAAGGCGCGCGCGCAAGTTTTGCCAAACGGCGGCTGATTTCGGTTTTGCCAACGCCGGTCGGGCCGATCATCAGAATGTTTTTGGGGTAAACCTCTTCGCGCAGATCATCATCAAGCTGCTTGCGACGCCAACGATTGCGCAGCGCAACGGCAACGGCACGTTTGGCATCATTTTGGCCGATGATAAAACGGTCAAGTTCGGAAACAATTTCACGCGGAGTCAGATCAGTCATTATTACCTCGGGTGTAAGGAGGGAAACGGTTTTTGTAAGGGAAGTCAGGTAGATGGCGCATAATCCAGGCGCGAATTTGCACCCACCATGTGCCAAGGGAAGTGATAAAGACGCCAAGAATAAGCAAGGTAAACACAATTCCCGCACCACCATCAGTGCCAGAATTAGTGCTAAACATCAAAACCATAATTGCACCAAAATAGCCGATACCCGCGGTTAGAAAAGAACGTCGATCGATGACAAGCGAAATAATCGTTACGGCGAGCAACAAGATGGCCGTTAAAAAATATCCCAATGTGCCGCCGCTATTAAACAGGGTTAGTGCCATTGTGTTGACAATCGCAGGGGCCGCCAGAATATGCAGCCAGAAACCGGTGGCAGAATAACGGCTGATACGGTGCGGATCTTTTGTATCAAAATAGATGCCCAAAGCAAAAGCCAAGAGGCCAAAAACCAAAGAGCCAATAGCAAGATTTGAATTTTGGCCAAGATCAAACAAGCCTCTGGGGAAGTTATAAAACGGCATGCTTGTGCCTTGGCTACCCATTATCGAATAGATCAGGATTAGACCAAACAGCCCGAAAACAAACATCGAAAAAGGCAGCTTGAAAACGCGGAAATATATGAACATTGCGATCATTCCGATTATCGACATAATGATTAAATGTTTGGCGTCGATACTGCTGCCCGTCGCAGCAAGGGGGATGATTAAAACAGTCGATCCGGTAAAAAAACCAAACCCGGCAGCCAATGATATGCTCGGCAGGCTCATGCGGCGTTTTTTGGTAAAATAAAGCGCAAACACCCACGTTAGAATTATGCCAAATATGGCGATGCCAAATCCACCGCCAATAATCGCGCCAAAGGCCAAAATCCCGCTAAACAATAGCCACAGGCCAACGGTCACAAAAATCTCGCTAAAACCTTTGAAAAATTCAAATGGTTCATCTTCATTTACCAATCCATCGCGCACACCCAGACGTTCTTGGGCCAAAGTTATCAAACTAACCGCCGCCGCTTCGTTTATTATTCCGGCAGCCACGGCCGCACGAATGTCATCTTTGGAAAAATCGCTCAAGTTTGTTTACCCTTTAATTGTTTCTACGGTCAGATTGCCATTGGTATAAACGCAAATATCGGCAGCGATGGCCATGGCTTTACGGGCCACATCCTCGGCGGATAATTTGCTGTCCATCAAAGCCCGCGCAGCCGCCAAGGCGTAATTTCCGCCAGATCCAATGGCCGTGACATCGTGCTCAGGCTCTAGCACATCGCCCGCGCCGGTTATCACAAAAATGTCTTTGCCGTCAGTGACGATCAACATTGCCTCGAGTTTTTGCAGGTATTTATCTGTGCGCCAATCTTTGGCCAATTCCACCGAGGCGCGGGCCAACTGCCCCGGCGTTGCTTCGAGTTTGACCTCAAGGCGTTCCAGCAAAGTGAAGGCATCGGCAGTCGAGCCGGCAAACCCTGCCACGACATCAAAGCCGCCGGGGGAAAGGCGGCGCACTTTTTTGGCCGTGCCCTTCATGACGGTTTGGCCGATACTGACTTGACCATCACCGGCAATCACCACTTCGCCATCTTTTTTTACACCAATAATTGTGGTGCCGTGCCATCCGGGAAATTGATTATCTGCCATCGTGCGCTCCTGCTTGGTTCTGCCCTATATGGCCATATGGGCAATGCAACACAAGCTATCCATGAAAAAGGGGCGCAAATTGCACCCCTGATCCGGTTATTCTTATCGTTCTAAATTGATTCTTCGATCCAGCTTTGAATCGCAGCTTTGGGCGCGGCACCAACTTTGTTGGCAACGACTTCGCCACCTTTCAGCAGGAAAAGCGCAGGAATTCCGCGGACACCCATTTGTGCAGGTGAATTCGGGTTTTCATCAACATTGACCTTAACAATTTTAACCTTGTCGCCCATTTCTGCGGCAAGTTCTTCTAATGCGGGGCCTATTTGTTTGCATGGGCCGCACCATTCGGCCCAAAAATCTACTACAACGGGCAAATTGGATTTTAATACTTCTGCATCAAAAGTTGCATCAGAAACTGCTACTGTGGCCATAATTTCTCTCCTAGGGGTTTGTTTATGCGCAACCTAAGTAGATGCTTGTTTAAGGTCAAGAGACAGTAATTTCAGATAGGGCAGCGTTAATGTCTTCGGGCTTTATTC
>CAYSBD010000002.1:0-2810 GCA_964429175.1 uncultured Marinosulfonomonas sp. | reverse complement strand
GGCAAGTTCTTCTAATGCCGGGCCGATTTGCTTGCACGGGCCACACCATTCTGCCCAGAAATCAACCACAACGGGCAATTCGGATTTCAAAACCTCGGCTTCGAAGGTCGCGTCGGATACTGCTACTGTCGCCATTATATTCTCTCCTTGAGATATGTTTTGTGGGCAACCTAAGTAGATGCCCGTTTAAGGTCAAGATACAGTGGTTGCGTGCAATGCTGCAATAACAGCTTCGTGCCTTATGCGCATAAGGCACGCATTATGTGTCCATAAAACCGCTGTTTCAACAGTGTGATCGGGGTAAATAGTCTCTAATGCGGCCTGATAAGCGCCTAATTGGCGAAGAATCCCATCAGGAACATTACTGGCAGAATCCGGAATTATAGCGTTTGATTTAAAATCTACAGCCAGAATGTGACTGGGAGAAATAATCAGGCGGTCAATCTCGCCATAAATGCGCTGACCACCCAAGGCTGTAATATTGGCTGAAACCGGAACCTCCGACAATGTGTCGGGCTTGAAGATAAACGCTAATTCAGGGTTTGTAAGCACGGTGTAAACCTCATCAAATACCGTTTGAAATTCTGTGTCGGTAGCTTCAGGCAGTAATAATTTAGCATGTTTCAGCCAATCAGTTTCCGAGTGATCGGGAAGATGCTCCAGCAACAAATGTATTTGGCTGCCCCTTCTCATCGCATCCTTTTCCGATAAGCTATCGCTGTCATCATAAAGCGCCTTTGCACCACCCAGCGTTGATGGAGAAAGCGGCTTGCTTGGCCTGTTTGGAATGGCTGCTTGGGTTTTAGCCCAATTTGGCAAGGTTGTTTTAGCGTCCTCAGATATTGGTTTTTCAGCGGCCAAATGGCCCTCCCAATTACCCGATTGAAGCCGAAGCCCCATGCCTGTTTTGAAATTATAGGCTTCGGCCCCGGCCTTATTCATTCCGGCTTCAATTATTTTATGCCAGCACTGGCTGTCCTTTGACAGCTTGCCGGCACCACAAACAATCAGCCACTTTTCAGCCCGCGTCATTGCAACATATAATAGTCGCATGCGTTCTTTTTCTTGGATGCAGCGCAGATTTTCGCGCGCTTGACTCATTATTTTCGGGCTGCTGTTTTGCGCAACTTGCCACATGACACCGCCATCAGTTTCGTAAATCTGATCACGAATTTGCAATTTCCATTCGGCTGTATCGGGCAGGATCACAATGGGCGATTCCAGGCCCTTGGCACCATGCACGGTCATAACCCTGATCTGGTTGCCCGCACTATCGACTTGGCGCTTGATTTCAACTTCTTCAGATTGCAACCAAGTGATAAAACCCGTCAGGTTGGGCACATCCAGCCGCTCATAATGCATGGCCTGATCAAGTAGCGCGTCAATGCCATCTTCGGCTTCATCGCCCAGCCGCGCCAGCAGGTTTTTACGGCCATTAAACCGCGTTAAAATACGCTCAAGCAATTCGTAAGGGCGCAGATAATCAGTATTTTTGCGCAGGTCATTTAAAATTGTAAGGGTGCCTTTAAAATCATCGTTACGATTGCGAAGCGCGGCCCATAAAAAGCTGCCTTTCTCCCGATTATGCGCCAAGTCAAACAGCGCCTGTTCATCCCAGCCAAACAGCGGTGAACGCAAGGCTGCGGCCAATGACAGATCATCCTCGGGAGTCGCAAGAAATGACAATAATGCGGTTAAATCTTTTACCGCCAATTCCGCGCTGACTTTTAGGCGATCCGCACCAGCAATAGCAAGACCGGCAGATTTACACGCGCGGATGATTTCAGGAAATAGGCCTATTCGATTGCGCACAAGAATCAGAAAATCGCCTTCGTTAATACGGCGCATTTCGTATTTTCCGGTATTGCCAATTTCCTGCGCAATCAAACTGCCATCATTACACATTTTGTAAATATTTTCGGCAATTTGTCGGGCAAGAATAATCTTCTCGTGGTTGTTGGATAGTTGATCTACCGGATCATGCCATGCTTTTTGATCGGTCGCCTCGTGTTCTTCGATAATTGGCCATAGATCAACGCGCCCGGGCATTTCGTCTTTGAATGCAATATGCTTGGTGTCGTTGCCCATGCCCAGATCGGCGTGTTCTTGAAAAGTAGAATTAACCAGGCGCATAATTGGTTCAGCAGAACGGAAAGAATGTGCCAGCTGTAATTTATTTAAGGGCGTATTCACATCAGAAAGCTTTTGGGAAAAATGCTCTTGCATCCGGTCAAATTCATCAGGATCAGCGCCTTGAAAGGAATAAATTGACTGCTTTTTATCTCCGACAACAAAAATAGTGCGCAGCCTGTCGCGTTGCACACCTTCGCCAGCGGTAAATTCTTGTGCAAGGCGCTGAATGACATGCCATTGTTGCGGGCTGGTATCCTGTGCTTCGTCCACAAGAATATGATCAATCCCGCCATCCAGACGAAATAAAACCCATTGGGCCACGGATTGATCGTTAAGTAAATTGGCCGTCCGTAAAATTAAATCGTCAAAGTCCAACCAGCCTCGCTGCATTTTATGTTTTGCATAAAGCGGTAAAAATATTTCAGCAAACTGATGTAAAACAAGGGTCTTTTGGGCAGAATAGAGACTGTTTTTTAGACCTCTGGCCTGCTCAACCCTTGTCTTTAAATCTTGGAGAGGCTGGAAAAGGTCACCCAGAGCGATAGCGACATCTTTGGTTGGCGTGCTTTGTTTTGAAATAACGCCAGCTTGTGTAAGGAAAATATCGCCCAGTTCTTCAATCAACGTCAACCCGTTTGGATTTTGCAATAAGCCTTCTATTTTCGTTGCCGCCTTAA
>CAYSBD010000001.1:7605-52745 GCA_964429175.1 uncultured Marinosulfonomonas sp. | reverse complement strand
TGTTTGTTCTGGCTACTTATGCCGTTTACCGAATGACCCGCCGCGCGGCAATTCCTATTGATAAAACAGGCGCTTACGCCGCGATTACCCCGACAGCATCACCGGTGGCTATGGGCTTGGCCCAAGAGGTGTTTATCGAGGCCGCACAGGACGATGAGGAGGAAGATTAAAAAAGAGTTGCCAAATTATGAAAATTTTGTAACGTCCAAATAGGTGCAAGGGAGAGGCCTATGATTAACGCGGATCAGGTGACAGATTTTTGGCTGAATGAGGTTGGGCAGGATAATTGGTACAATGCGGATGCCGCACTTGATGCTGAGATTCATGACCGGTTTTCCACTGTTTGGGAGGAGGCCCGTGCAGGTCAGTATGCCGAATGGAAGTTACGGCCCGAAAAATTGCTACCTTACCTGATTTTACTGGATCAGTTTCCACGGAATATGTTTCGAGGCACTCCAAAAGCTTACGTAACTGATAAGATGGCGCTTAGTGCGGCCAAAAAATCGGTGGATTGTTTGTGGGATATGCGAATACCTGAGCCAGAGCGGCAGTTTTTCTATCTTCCGATGATGCATTCCGAGAATTTAAGTGATCAGAACCGTTGCTTGCGCCTTATTAAATCGCGCATGCCAGAGCGCTGCGATGCGCTGTATCCCCATGCCAAAGCGCATCGTGAAGTTATCCGTCAGTTTGGCCGGTTTCCTTACCGAAATGCCCCGCTGAAACGTCGTGATACCGATCCGGAAATCTCATTTCATGAGCAAGGCGGTTACGGGACGGTTTTTGAAGCAATCAAAATATAAGAATTTCTCAAGCCTTTACAGTGTCTTGCGTTATTTTTGGTTGTGCCGGTTGTAACTGCATTGATGCGTTGCTCTGGATAGTTTAGTATCAAACTAAATTATTGACCGGAGAAGTGATGATGCCAACTAAAGCCAATTCAAACCTATGGGATGTGGTAGTTATCGGGGCCGGTCCGGGGGGCTATGTGGCCGCGATCCGTGCAGCGCAGTTGGGCCTGAAAGTCGCGATTGTCGAGCGTGAGCATCTGGGCGGTATTTGCCTGAACTGGGGCTGCATCCCGACCAAGGCGTTGCTGCGATCCTCTGAAATATTCCACCTGATGCAGCGTGCGGCCGAGTTTGGGCTGTCTGCGGATAAGATTGATTTTGATTTGGGCGCGGTGGTCAAGCGTTCGCGCAAAGTGGCCGCGCAATTATCGGGCGGTATTGGGAATTTGTTGAAAAAGAACAAGATTACGGTGATTATGGGGCAGGCAGTTTTGCCAGCCAAAGGGCGCGTCAACGTGAAAACAGACAGCGGAGTTGAGCAATTGCAGGCAAAGAATATCATCCTTGCCACAGGCGCGCGCGCACGCGAATTGCCCGGGCTTGAGGCCGATGGCGAACGGGTTTGGACGTATAAACATGCGCTGGATCCGCCGCATATGCCCAAAAAGTTATTGGTGATCGGATCAGGTGCGATTGGTATTGAATTTGCTAGCTTTTACAACGCTTTAGGATCTGAAACGACCGTGGTTGAAGTGATGGATAGGGTGCTGCCCGTTGAGGATGAGGAGATTTCTAAACTGGCCCAGAAGCAGTTTGAAAAGCAGGGCATGAAAATTATGCAAAATGCCACTGTTAAAAAACTGGACCGCGCCAAGGCCAAGGTGACAGCCTATATCGAGACGGCTGGAAAAGTTGAAAAGCACGAATTTGACACGGTAATCTCGGCTGTCGGAATTGTTGGAAATGTGCAAGGTCTGGGCCTGGAACAACTGGGTGTTAAACTGGATCGCAGCCATGTTGTGACCGATGAATATTGCCGCACCGGCGTGGCGGGTCTCTATGCAATCGGCGATATCGCGGGCGCACCTTGGTTGGCGCATAAGGCTAGCCACGAGGGTATGATGGTGGCCGAATTAATCGCAGGCAAAAAACCGCACGCGATTAAGCCCGAAAGCATCGCCGGCTGCACTTATTGCACGCCGCAGGTGGCCAGCGTTGGTTACACCGAGGCCAAGGCCAAAGCGTTGGGTTACAGCATAAAGGTGGGACGGTTTCCGTTTATGGGCAACGGCAAGGCGATTGCTTTGGGCGAGCCGGAGGGGTTGGTGAAAACCATATTTGACGCAAAAACCGGCGAATTATTAGGCGCGCATATGATCGGGGCCGAGGTCACGGAACTTATTCAGGGTTTTGTTGTGGGCCGCCAACTTGAAACCACCGAGGAAGATTTGATCAATACGGTATTTCCCCACCCGACTCTTTCGGAAATGATGCATGAATCCGTGCTGGATGCATACGGGCGCGTTATTCACATGTAGGGCGGTTTAGCGCACGATTTTTCCGCCTGCATTGGCCCAATTAGCCAAACTTCCCATATTGTAAACGGTTTTGTAACCCATCTTGATTAAGCTGCGCGCCGCCATACCAGAGCGGGCACCGGTGGCGCAATAAATCGCGATCGGTGTGTCGACGCACAGCTTGGCATTGCACTCAGAACTGGAGGGGTCGGCCTGTCCACGCAACAACATCAGCGGAATATGCAGCGCATTTTTGGCTTTGCCTGATTGGTTAACTTCAGTCACATCACGCACATCCAGCAAAATCAGTTTGCCGTTTTTGGCCTGTGAAACCGCATCGACGCCAGAAATTTTATCCGCGCCACCACCAAAAAGTCCAAACATATCTGTATCCCGTTTATAAAAAACAACCGGCCACCCGGTTCGCCCTTGATACATTCGGATCAGGGAATATATCAAGGGCTTTTTTTGAAGCCTCACGCGCTCACTCAAGTTCCTTCTTTGTTCTTTATTTTCCATTGGCCTTCGACGCAAATTGCAGTAACGGTTAAGAACTGGTGAACAGGTGAGAATATGGCAGAGCAGAAAAACATCGAGGTGCGCGGCGCCCGCGAACATAATCTGAAAAACATTGACGTGGATATTCCGCGCAATCAACTGGTGGTGATCACAGGGCTTTCCGGTTCGGGTAAATCCTCGCTGGCGTTTGACACGATCTATGCCGAGGGCCAGCGCCGCTATGTGGAATCGCTATCTGCCTATGCCCGTCAGTTTTTGGACATGATGCAAAAACCCGATGTCGACCACATTTCCGGCCTGTCTCCGGCCATTTCGATCGAGCAGAAAACCACCTCGAAAAACCCGCGCTCGACCGTTGGCACCGTGACTGAGATTTACGACTATTTACGCCTGTTATTTTCCCGCGTTGGCACACCTTTTAGCCCCGCTACCGGCAAACCGATCGAGGCCCAGCAGGTGCAGGATATGGTGGACCGTGTGATGGCGATGGAGCAGGGGTTGCGCGCCTATCTTTTGGCCCCGATTGTGCGGGATCGAAAGGGTGAATATCGCAAGGAATTCATAGAGTTACGCAAGCAGGGATTCCAGCGTATTAAGGTCGACGGCGAATTTTACGAGCTGGATGAGCCACCGACATTGGACAAAAAGTTTCGCCACGATATCGACGTGGTGGTTGACCGTCTGGTGCTGCGCGATGGCCTGCAAACCCGCCTTGCCGACAGCTTTCGAACGGCCCTTGATCTGGCCGATGGCATTGCCATTTTAGAGACCGCAACGGATGCGCCCGAACGCCACGTTTTTAGCGAAAAATTTGCCTGCCCGGTGTCGGGTTTCACGATCCCGGAAATCGAGCCTCGGCTGTTCTCTTTTAATGCTCCGTTTGGTGCTTGCCCTGAATGTGACGGGCTGGGGGTCGAGCTGTTTTTCGATGAACGTCTTGTGGTGCCCGACCAACGGCTCACGCTTTATAACGGCGCGCTGGCCCCGTGGCGCAAAGGAAAATCGCCCTATTTTTTGCAAACAATTGAATCGATCGCGCGCCATTACGGCTTTGACAAAAACAAGCCGTGGAAAGAGCTGCCCGCAGAGGTGAAAAAGGTTTTCCTTTATGGATCTGGTGATAACGAAATCAAATTTCGTTATGATGACGGGGGGCGAGTTTACGAGGTAAGCCGTTCTTTTGAAGGGGTAATTCCGAATATGCAACGCCGTTATCGTGAAACCGATAGCAACTGGATTCGCGAAGAATTCGAGCGTTACCAGAACAACCGATCTTGCGGATCTTGTAGCGGTTTTCGGCTGCGCCCCGAAGCATTGGCGGTAAAAATTAACGGTCAGCACGCCGGCCAAGTGGTGCAAATGTCGATCAAAGAAGCGCTTGCGTGGTTTGGTGAGGTGCCAAAACATCTGGGCAAACAGAAAAACGAAATTGCCAAGGCGATTTTAAAAGAAATCATCGAGAGATTAGGTTTTTTAAACAATGTTGGTCTGGATTATCTGACGCTCAGCCGAAATTCGGGCACTTTATCGGGCGGCGAAAGCCAGCGTATTCGACTGGCCAGCCAGATCGGATCGGGCCTGACGGGAGTACTTTATGTGCTGGATGAGCCATCAATCGGCCTGCATCAACGCGACAATGGCCGCCTGCTGGAAACTCTGAAAAACCTGCGAGATCAAGGCAATACGGTGATTGTGGTCGAGCATGACGAGGAAGCAATTCGCAGTGCCGACTATGTTTTTGACATCGGTCCGGGCGCGGGTGTGCATGGTGGTCAGGTGGTGGCCCAAGGCACGCCGGATCAGGTGGCAAATGATCCGGACTCGCTGACCGGGCAATATTTAACCGGCGCGCGAAAAATTGCGGTTCCCACCACGCGGCGCAAGGGAAACAAGAAAAAAATCAAAGTGGTAAAGGCCACCGGCAACAATTTGAAATCGGTCACCGCCGAATTTCCGCTGGCCAAATTCACCTGTGTTACCGGTGTTTCTGGCGGCGGGAAATCGACCCTGACCATCGAAACCCTGTTTAAAACCGCATCGATGCGCCTGAACGGGGCGCGTCAAACGCCAGCACCTTGCGAAACCATCAAAGGGTTAGAGCATTTGGACAAGGTCATCGACATTGATCAACGTCCGATCGGGCGCACGCCGCGCTCAAATCCGGCCACTTACACCGGCGCATTCACGCCAATTCGCGACTGGTTTGCAGGAATGCCCGAAAGCAAAACCCGTGGTTACAAGCCCGGCCGGTTTTCCTTTAACGTTAAGGGCGGGCGTTGCGAAGCCTGTAAGGGCGATGGCTTGATCAAGATCGAGATGCATTTTTTGCCCGATGTTTATGTGACTTGCGAAACTTGTAAAGGCGCACGCTATAATCGTGAAACTTTAGAAATTCGCTTTAAAGGCAAGAGCATAGCGGACATTCTTGATATGACGGTTGAAGATGCGCAAACATTTTTCAAGGCCGTTCCGACCATTCGTGAAAAGATGGATGCGCTGATGCGGGTTGGGTTGGGGTATATTAAAGTTGGCCAGCAGGCGACCACGTTATCGGGTGGCGAAGCCCAGCGTGTGAAGTTGTCAAAGGAACTGGCCAAACGCTCGACCGGTCGCACGCTTTATATTCTGGACGAGCCAACCACGGGTTTGCATTTTGAAGATGTGCGCAAATTGCTTGAAGTGCTGCACGAGCTGGTCGATCAGGGTAACACGGTGATTGTGATCGAGCATAATCTGGACGTGGTTAAAACCGCTGACTGGGTTATCGATATTGGCCCTGAAGGCGGGGATGGCGGCGGTGAAATCGTGGCTGTGGGCACGCCGGAACAGATTGCAGATCAGCCAAAAAGTTACACGGGAAGTTACCTTAAAGACTTGTTGTAATGAATTGAAAAGCCCCACTTATAAAGTGGGGCCAGTTGTTTATTTGTCGTCGCAAGCTTTGCAAGTTTTCAAGCCAATGATCGAATACAGCGGGCAGCTGGAAATCAGGCCGGTCGCCAACGGGATGATCCCGATTAGCAAAAACGGGCTTGCATTTTCCATCATGAAATATGCAATGATCAGTGCGGCACCAACCACAAGGCGAAGAATGCGGTCAATACCGCCAACGTTTTTCTTAAGCATCGAATTTCTCCTTTAATGCGTCCATATGCCATTAATTAAGGGATTCGCACGCTTTGGTCTGTGACTAGGTCACACAAGGTCATTGGTTAACGCCAACAGAGCAGATTTATCTAAAATTTGAACTTTACCGCGCATGGTTTTCACCCAACCTTGATGCGACCAGACATCAAGTTTGCGCGATATCACCTCGCGGGCACTGCCCACAGCGCTGGCCAGTTCCTGTTGGGTGGCAAACAGCAATCCGTCCTGATCGGCCCGATCCAGCATATAAGATGCCAGACGGCATTCCACCCGCTGAAATGCGACCCGTTCCAGTAAATGCATCATGGTTTGCATGTGGCGTGAAAAGGTGGAAAAGACTAAGTTTCGAAACGCTTTAGAGTCATTTATAAGGTTTAAAAACAAGCTCTTATGCAGTAAGATTAAGGTGCTATTTTCTTGGGAAACTGCCTCGGCTGTGTAATCCTCACCGCCCATCAAACCCAAAGTGCTTTGAATGCAAGATTGCCCCGGGGTCACGGAATAAAGCAAAATTTCGCGGCCCGTCGTGCCGGTTAAAGATACCGAAACCCGTCCCTTTAACACAATAACGTAGCCCTTGACCGCGTCACCGGGGGAAAACAGCACCGTGCCGGCAGGCACCTGCATCGGGATTATCTCATTTAATCTGGCCGCGGTTTTGCTATCCAGATCCGCCAGATCAGGGGCGGATTCAACCCAGCCCATTAACCTCTTTGGCGTTTTTCAAAACGGGGGAGCATTGCGCTAAAGTCCATTCCTTCGCCACCTTCTGTTTCTACAAACTGCTCATACAGCTGGCTGGCAGAATGCCCCATCGGCGTGTCGGCGTCTACAGAAATGGCGGCCTGCTGGGACAGGCGCAAATCTTTTAGCATCAATTCGGCGGCAAAACCGGGCTTGTAATCATTATCGGCCGGCGATTTCGGGCCAACACCGGGGGCCGGACAATAGGCGTTCATCGCCCAGCTGTAACCCGACGAAGTGCTGACCACATCAAACATTTTCTGGCGGTCCAGCCCTAATTTATCAGCCAAAGCAAAGGCTTCACAGGTGGCGATCATGGTGACGCCAAGGATCATATTGTTGCAGATTTTGGCGGCTTGGCCGGCACCGGATGCACCACAATGCACCGATTTTTGACCCATAACCTTAAACAAAGGCGCAACTTTGGTAAATCCGGCATCCGTGCCGCCCGCCATAAAGGTTAATGTGCCACCCGCCGCGCCGCCAACCCCGCCGGAAACGGGCGCATCAATGGCCATCAGATCTGCGGCTTGGGCTTGCGCGGCCACAGCGCGGGCGGTTTCAACATCAACAGTGGAGCAATCCAGAAAAACGGCGCCCTTATCCATTACCGCAATGATTTCATCGGCTACGCTGCGCAAGATTGCGCCATTTGGCAGCATGGTTATCACCACATCCTTGCCGGTGGCCACTTGCGCAGCGCTTGGCGATTTTACGACGCCGTCAGGGCAGGGGGCCTGCAAATCAAAGCCGCTAATTTCGTGGCCTGCCTTGGCCAGGTTTGCCGCCATCGGGCCGCCCATATTGCCAAGGCCAATAAATCCGATTTTCATCCTAATTCCCCTAAAGTTTTAATGCCTTCGCCCCAAGAGGCCTCAGCATGTTTTCGATATCTGCCGTGATATCGTCATTTAGCGCGTGTTTCCATTTTGGCTTGCGATCCTTGTCGATAATTGCGGCGCGAATACCTTCGATAAAATCGGCAAATTGCATGGCGCGATGGGTGAAGCGATATTCCATTTCCAGCGCCTTGCGTATGTCATTTATGCCGCGCAACCGTTGCACAATTTCAATCGTGCAGCCCATCGAAAGGGGCGCGTTTCGCTGTAGTAATTTTAAAGCACCCACTGCAAATTCGCTGCTGCTAGACTCGAGTGACAGGATATTTTCAGCCAAGGTTGAACCGGAAAACAATTCATTTATTTCAGTCAGTTGCGCCTTAATTTCACCGCTATCCGGGGTGGTTGAGGCCACTTTTATCAGCGCCGGATCTCCGGTTTTGATCAAGGCTGAAACCAGCGCAGGCCACGCGTCTTCGGCTACGAAATAATCGGCAAACCCGGCAAAAATCGCATCCTCGGCCCCCAGACGAACGCCTGTGGTTCCAATGTATTCAGCCAGCCGTCCGGGCGCGCGCGCAAGGATCAACGAGCCACCCACATCCGGCACCAGACCAATGGCGCATTCGGGCATGGAAATTTGGCTGCTTTCACCCACAATTCGCATACTGCCATGACAACCAACACCAACCCCGCCGCCCATGATAAAGCCCTGCATCATGCTGACCACCGGCTTGGGATATTCAAATATTTTGGCATTCATCCGGTATTCATCACGCCAGAATTTCTGCCCGTAACTGTAATCACCGCGCTTGGCGCTGGCATAGATTTCCGCGATGTCGCCACCGGCACAAAAGGCCCGCTCACCGACCGCATCAATCAGCAACATTTTGACGGCATCATCATCACGCCAGGCATCCAGCGCGGCATCTATTTCCAGACACATGGCATAAGTCAGCGCATTCAGCGCCTTGGGACGATTTAAGGTAATTCTGCCAATTTGGCCTTCAACGCGGATATTAATATCTGTCATCAGCCACGCTCCGCCAGCATTTGACGCGCCACAATCAGACGCATGATTTCGTTGCTGCCTTCCAGAATTTCATGCACCCGTAAATCGCGCAGCAGTTTTTCAATGCCGTAATCGGCCAGATAACCATAACCTCCATGCAATTGCAGGCATTGGTTAACAACTTTTGATCCGGTCTCGGTGACAAAACGTTTGGCCATGGCGCAGAATTTTGTGGCATCCGGTGTGGCGTTATCTAGTTTCCAGGCAGCTTGGCGCAGAAATATACGGGCGGCTTGCAGCTCGGTTTCCATATCGGCCAGACGGAACTGCAAGGCTTGAAATTGATCAATCGGGCGCCCGAATGCCTTTCGCTCGCCCATATATTGCAGCGTGGCGTTTAATGCGGCCTGTGCGCCACCCAATGAACAAGCCGATATATTCAACCGCCCGCCATCCAGCCCTTTCATCGCATATGTGAAACCTTTACCGGCTCCGCCCAGTAAATTACCGGCATAAATGTTGCAATTGTCCAATTGCACTTGGCGGGTAGGTTGGCTTTTCCAGCCCATTTTGTCCTCTAAACCACCAAAACTAAGGCCTTGGGTGCCATCATCGACCACCAAAGCCGAAATGCCTTTTGGCCCATCAGCACCGGTGCGCGCCATGATGATGTAGGCGTCGGAATATCCTGCGCCGGAAATAAAGGCTTTGGTTCCGTTTAGCACATAGCCCTGATCGGTTTTTTCAGCCTTTGTTTTTAGTGCCGCAGCATCCGAGCCAGAGCCGGGTTCGGTTAAGCAATAGGCAAAGAATTTCTGCATTGAGATAGCGTCGGCCAGATATTTTTCCTGCAATTGGGGCCCGGCAAATTTATCCAGCATCGCCGCGCACATATTGTGGATCGACAAAAAGGCCGCCACCGAAGGGCAGGCCATCGACAGGGCCTCGAAAACCAGCGTTGCGTCCAACCTTGACAGGCCCGCACCGCCGTTTTCTTCTGAAACATAAAGCCCGCCAAAGCCAAGTTCCGCCAATTTTGGCCACAAATCTTTGGGGATATTACCCGCTTTTTCCCAGTCACGGGCAAATGGCGCGATCTGCTCCTGGCCAAATGCCTGTGCCATGTCAAATATCAGGGTTTGCTCTTGTGTCAGTGCAAAATCCATTGAATTTCCTTAGTTTTACAAGAATTGAACGCATGTTTAGTTTTCAATAATTTCAAGAGTTTTGCAAGCCACCTTACAGATCAGCGTGGTATTCTTGGATCAAATGGCGAACAATATCGCGCAATGCCTGCGCTTTGGTTTTTCCGGCTTGTAGCGCTGTCGAAAAAACCGCGCGCTGGCGATCAGAGCTGTTGCCCTTGGCCACAATTTCATGTGCGGTCTGAATTTCCGGCAAACAGCCCAAGGTTTGGGCGTCCTGCTCTAAAAGATTGGTTAATTCCTCGATCAGTTCCGGCATTGGCACGATCCGTTTGCTACCAAAATCGATCAGCCCGCCACTGACCCCGTAACGTTGCGCCCGCCAACGGTTTTCATTCAGCAAAAAATTATCGTAAAGCCGCCAGCGTTGGTTTTTCTGCGACAAACGCCATAATTTACGGGTCAGGCTTTGGGTCAGAGCCGCCAGACACAGCGTGTGTTCCAGACGTGGTGAAACATCGCAAATTCTTGATTCTATTGTTGGAAATCGGGATGAAGGGCGCAAATCCCACCAGATTTTACTACTGTCTTCAATCACGCCCAAACTGGTTAATGCCTCAACCGAGCGCTCATATTCGCCCCAGCTTTGCAGTTTTGGCGGCAATCCGGTGCGGGGCAGATTGTCAAAGACCGTCAAACGATACGAAGCCAGACCGGTATCATCGCCCTGCCAAAATGGTGACGAGGTCGAAAGCGCCAAAAGATGGGGCAAAAAATAGGTTAACTGGTTTAACAGATCAATGCGCAAATCCTTTTGTTCAATACCAACATGCACGTGCATCCCACTGATCAGCATCCGGCGCACCACGCCCGCCAGATCATTTTTCAGCTCATTATAGCGCTGCTGATCGGTGTGGTTTTGGTCTTTCCAATCGGCAAACGGATGGCTTGAGGCCGCAATCGGGACCAGCCCGTATTTGACCGCATGTTTGGAAATCGCGGCGCGCAGATGTTTCAAATCTTCACGGGCCTGATCGATATTTTTACAAACAACGGTGCCAACTTCAATCTGGCATTGCAAAAATTCGGGGCTGACCTGATGTTGCAGATCTGCCATGCAATCATCCATAAAACCTTTGGGGGCGTGGGCCAAATCCAGCGTTTCTTGATCTACCAGCAGGTATTCTTCTTCAATACCAATCGTAAAATCAGGTTCTTGCATCTTTTTCCCCTTTACCTTGAGCAGAGCAGACAACAAAGGATTTGGCAAGAAAAAGGGGCAGCGGTTTTGCGCAGCCCCTGAAAATTATGTTAAAAGCCGGATTAATCCATTGCTTTAAAGTGGAATTCACCACCGTCCTTCATGCCCGATGGCCAGCGCGATGTCACGGTTTTGGTGCGGGTGAAAAATTTGAAGGCGTCAGGGCCGTGCTGGTTCAAATCGCCAAAGCCGGATTTTTTCCAACCACCAAAAGTGTGATAGGCCAGCGGCACCGGCACCGGAACGTTAATGCCCACCATGCCGACATTAATTCGGCTGGCAAAATCACGCGCGGCATCGCCATCACGGGTAAAAATCGCGGTGCCATTACCGTATTCGTGATCCATCGCATAGGCCAGCGCTTCCTCATAAGTTTCGGCGCGCAATGTGCAAACGACGGGGCCGAAAATTTCGGTTTTATAGATCTCCATATCGGTGGTGACATTGTCAAACAAATGCGGGCCGATGAAAAAACCGTTCTCGTAACCTTGCAGTTTGAAATCGCGATTATCGACCACCAGATTGGCACCTTGGGCAACGCCGCTCTCAATCAGGCGCAGGATATTTTCTTTGGCGGCGGCCGTAACAACGGGACCGTAATCCACATCATCGCCAGCAGTATAAGGCGCGACACGCAGCTTTTCGATGCGCGGAATCAGCTTTTCAATCAGCTTATCGGCCGTTTTCTTGCCCACCGGAACAGCCACCGAAATAGCCATGCAACGTTCGCCCGCAGCCCCGAATCCCGCGCCAACAATCGCGTCCGCGGCCTGATCCATATCGGCGTCCGGCATAATGATCATGTGGTTTTTCGCGCCGCCAAAACATTGCGCGCGTTTGCCATTCGCGGTGGCGCGGCTGTAAATATATTGCGCTATCGGGGTCGATCCGACAAAGCCGACGGCCTGAACTGTTTCATTATCCAAAATTGCGTCAACGACCTCTTTGTCGCCGTTTACAACTTGTAAAATGCCATCAGGCAGGCCCGCCTCGGCGAATAATCCGGCCAACATCATCGGCACGGTCGGCGCGCGCTCGGAGGGTTTTAAAATCACCGCATTGCCACAGGCAAGTGACGGGCCAATCTGCCACAGCGGGATCATCGCCGGAAAATTGAAAGGCGCGATTGCGGCCGTTACGCCCAGTGCCTGTTTCATCGAATACATATCAATGCCCGGGCCGGCGTTATCGGTGAATTCGCCCTTGAGCATCTCGGCCGCGCCGATGCAATATTCGATCACTTCCAGGCCGCGCTGCACATCGCCCTTGGCGTCGGGCAGGGTTTTTCCGTGCTCTTTTGACAGGGCCTCGGCCAGTTTATCCATGTCGCGGTTCAGCAAATGCACCATCGCCATCATCACGCGCCCGCGTCTTTGCGGGTTGGTCGCGGCCCATTTCGGCTGGGCGGCGGCGGCGATTTCAACGGCCGTGTTCAGCTCATCGGCCGAGGCCAGTGCAACCTTGCCCTGCACTTCGCCGGTGGCCGGATTCATGATGTCCGAAAACCGTCCCGATGTGCCGTTTGTGATTTTGCTGTTAATGAAATGATGAACTTCAGACATAGAATCCTCCTTTGGGTTTTGGTTGGTAGTATTTTACCCTTGCAAAAACGCCAAGGAAAGGCGAGTTTTGTCAAAGATGATTTGCAAAAACGCAAAGGTGGATGATGGCATTTGATTGGGATGACATGCGGATTTTTCTGGCGGTGGCACGCGGGGAAAGCCTGTCGAAAGCGGGGCGGCAATTAAAGCTGGATCCGGCCACGGTGGGGCGCAGGATTGCGCGGCTTGAGCACCGGTTGGGGGCGGCGTTATTTGCCCGATCGGTTCAGGGTTATGTTTTGAACAATGAAGGCGCGCGTTTACTGGAGCATGCCATGCGGGCCGAAACCGCGATGGCGCAGGCGGGGCAAGAGCTGCACGGCCAAGCTGGTCAACTAAGCGGCACGGTGCGCATCGGAGCGCCTGATGGAGCGGCAAATTATTTATTACCGCAGGTTTGTGCCGCAATTTGTGATGAAAATCCGGGGCTTGAGGTGCAGATTGTAGCTTTGCCGCGGGTGTTTAATTTGTCAAGGCGCGAGGCTGATATGGCGATTACCCTGTCGCGCCCCACGGCCGGGCGTTTGATGGCGCAAAAAATTGCAGATTACAGGCTGCATCTGGCCGCAACCGGTGACTATCTGCGGGCGCACATGCCGATCAATAATTTAGAGGATCTGAGAGCGCATCGGATTATCGGTTATATTCCGGATATGATTTTTGACAAAGAAGTCGATTACCTGGATCAAACCGGCGTTGATCGTGTGAGCTTGGCCTCAAATTCGGTGGCTGTGCAGGTGAATTGGTTGCGCCAAGGGGCGGGGTTGGCGATTGTGCATGATTTTTGTATGCCGACAGTGCCCGGTATTCGCCGTGTTCTGGCCGATAAAATATCGCTGAAGCGCAGTTTTTATCTGCTGCGCCATCTGGATGATCAAAGGGTAGAACGGTTAAACAGGTTTTCAGATTTGCTGGTGCAAGGAATGCAGCACGAAATTTTGCGTTTGGAAGGTGAGGCGTGTAGCCTTTAGCTGCCCCAAGTCCGGACGGCACCGCAATCCATATGCACAAAATTAGAGCGGGAATATTTACCCACACCACCGGCACCACAGGTTTTGGCAGCCTTGAACATCTGCCTTACCGAGCGCGATTTTAAACGCAGATCAGCCGCCTGACCCAAAGTATGTAATGATTTTCGTGCCACACCACGCGAGCGCGAGCGCAGCATTGCATTGGTTCTAGGGCTACGATAACCGGAAAGTAGCAGATAGGGTTCGGTGGTGCCGAGCAGATTATGGGCCGCTGTCATAATGTCAAAATTTCGGGTGTCCATAGCCCTGACTTCATCCTGACGCCAGTCGCGCATGAAATAGTTGATTTCTTTGATGGCATCCTTGATATATTTACCCTCGACCCAGTAAATCGTATCAATATTTTCGCCCGTGCGGCCAGAAAACATACGGATTCGACGGACATCACCAGCGCCGCGCAAAAAACCGGCGGCGTTTGAATAGGTCGGGGCCGCCACAAGCGTTGTAGCCGCAAACGCGCGCATAAGGCCACGGCGCGTAATTAAGGAGCTTGATTTTCCTGTGTTCTGATCGTTTACCATCGTTGCTCTTTGCCCATTTTATCCGCAATTTTATACGGTTACGTGTTTTCCATCCCCAGATGCATCCGCCTTATCGCATATCTCGAATCAATTACCAAGTCACGAATAAGGACAAGTCTAATTATCCAGCAAAATAGGCAGAAATTTGCTGAAATTGTGAAATTGTTGTTAAAACGCTTGTTTCATGGGGTAACATGCGTGGTTTGGGGTTTTTGTGACATTATAATGCAAATGTGAATGGACTTAACGGAATAAATCAGGATTATCCGCGTTAATATGCTTATGGGGCAACCCGTGGGTAAAAATGTTTAGGGGTTCAGTATGAATAGCGTGCTTGTTCAAATGCGTATGTTGCATAAACTGGTTGCGGTTGCGGCCGTGGCTTTTATCTTTTCACTGTCGGGTGCGCAGGCACAGGTAACGGCATTTAAGCAGGCCGTTGCCGAGGCTGCGTCAAAAGATAAAGCCGTCGCCGAATTTTACATGGCGCGTGGTTATAAAGCGATCTGGACGGGGAAATCTGGAAAAGATAGTCAGCGACGCAAAGCATTATTACAAGCCTTTTCAACGGCTTCAGCGCATGGGTTGCCGCAAAACCGCTATGATCCTGCTGCGCTGCGGGCTAAATTAAAGGCTGCAAAAACCGGGCGTAGCCGGGGCCATCTGGAAGTCGAGATGAGCCGTTTATTCTTGCAATATGCCAGCGATATGCGTTCTGGCGTGCTGATCCCGAGCAAGATTGACGAGGGCATTGTGCGCAAAATCGCCCGCTGGGATCGCCTGAAAACGCTTGAGAATTTTGCAAAAAGTTCGCCCAAAGGGTTTTTCAAGAAATTGTTGCCCAACACTCCTGAATACGCCCGCCTGATGAAAGAAAAACTAAAACTTGAAAAACGGCTGGGACAAGGTGGATTCGGGCCAAAGGTCGGGGTCGCATCTCTGAAAGTAGGCAGCAGTGGCAGCCATGTCGTTTCAATGCGTAACCGCTTGATTTCTATGGGCTATATGCGCAAATCAGCTGCTAAATCTTATGACGGTGCTCTGCAAAAATCCGTTCAGTTATTCCAACTGGATCACGGGCTGCCAACCGACGGTGTTGCGGGCAAGGCCACGATGGCGCAAATCAACAAATCGGCCACTTACCGGTTGCAATCAATCATGGTCGCGATGGAGCGCGAACGCTGGTTTAACGTGCCGCGCGGCAAGCGCCACATTCTGGTTAATCTTACCGATTTTAGCGCAAAAATTATCGACAACGGCAAGGCCACGTTTTTCTCGCGCACCGTGGTTGGCGAAAATGTAAGCCACAAACGCTCGCCGGAATTTTCCGATATGATGGATCATATGGTGATCAATCCGACTTGGCATGTGCCGCGCTCGATTGCGGTCAGAGATTATCTGCCAAAGCTGCAACGTAATCGCAATGCGCTTGGGCATTTGAATGTGGTGGATGCACGCGGGCGCACGGTTGATCGCGGCTCGGTGAATTTTTCGCAATTTAACAAAAGAACCTTCCCCTTTAATATCAAACAGCCGCCAAGCAACACAAATGCGTTGGGTCTGGTCAAGTTCATGTTCCCGAATAAATACAATATTTACCTGCACGATAGCCCGGCCAAAAGCCTGTTTAACCGCGATGTGCGTGCCTTTAGCCATGGCTGCGTTCGGGTGCAAAAACCGTTTGAGTTTGCCTATGCCTTGCTGTCCAAGCAAGAGTCAGATCCCAAAGCATTTTTCCATGCCAAGCTGGATAGCGGTGTAGAAACCAGGGTTAATTTGAAAAATCCGGTGCCTGTGCACCTGATTTATCGCACCGCCATCAGCAAACCCAAAGGTGGCATGGAATTTCGCCGTGACGTTTACGGGCGCGACGCGAAAATATTTGATGCGCTGATCAAAGCCGGGGTGGTCTTGCGCGCGATTAGGGGCTAAATCTGGTCCGGCAATAATGTTGGGGGCCACATGGGCTATAGCGTTCTGGAAATTGCAACAGCACTTTCGGCCACAGCCGTTGGCGCGGTTGATCTGCGCATTCGCGGCGCAAGCGAACCTGCCTTGGCCACGGCCGATGATCTGGCTTTGGCGATGGATGAAAAATACGCAGAGGGTCTGGCCGCCGGTGCTGCGCGCGCGGCTATTCTTTGGGACGGGGCCGATTGGCAGGCGCTGGGGTTAAAGGCTGCGATTTTTGTGCCGCGCCCGCGTTACGCAATGTCGGGGCTGACCGCGCTGCTTGATCCTGGCCCGCAAATTTCCGCCGGCATCCACCAAACCGCGATCATTGATCAAAACGCCCAGATCGGGGCAGGGGCGGCGATTGGCCCTTTTGTGGTGATCGGGGGCGGCGTTCGGATTGGTAAGAATGCACGCATTGCCAGCCATGTTTCCGTGGCCGAGGCGGCGCATATTGGCGATGATGCTTTGATTTTGGCGGGTGTTCGGATCGGATCGGGCGTGCGCATTGGTGATCGGTTTATCGCCCAGCCCGGCGCGGTGATTGGCTCGGACGGGTTTTCCTTTGTCACACCGGAAAAATCCACCGTCGAGCAGGCGCGCGAAAATCTGGGCAAAGATGTTCAGGCCAACCCGCAAAGCTGGACCCGAATTCATTCGCTTGGATCGGTTGAAATTGCTGATGATGTGGAGCTGGGGGCCAATGTGACAATTGACAAGGGCACCATCCGCTCAACCCGTATCGGGCGCGGCAGCAAGTTGGATAATCAGGTTCATATCGGCCATAATGTTGAAATTGGCGAAGACTGTCTGCTGTGCGGTCAGGTCGGGATTGCCGGATCCGCGCGCATTGGCAACCGGGTGGTGATGGCGGGGCAATGCGGGGTTTCGGATAATATTTTTGTCGGTGATGATGTGGTTGCGGGTGGTGCGAGCAAGATATTTACCAATGCGCCTGCGGGCCGGATTTTGCTGGGCTCGCCTGCGGTAAAAATGCAAAACCATGTCGAAATGCAAAAAGCCCTGCGCCGTTTGCCGCGGCTGGCCAAACAAGTGGCCGAATTAAAAGCGCGACTGAGCAAAGCCGACAGCGATTAAAAAAAACGCCGCCCTGAAATAAGGCGGCGTGATTTTGCGCGTTATTTACAGGCAATTATTCAGCCGCGGCCACCATTGCCGCATAGCCTTTGGTAAATCCGGTAAGTGACAGATTTAGCGTAACCTGTTGGTCGGGGGCAACCATCGGCACAATCGTAATACTGGCACCCGCACCACGTTTAAAGCTGGCAATATCCGCACCCGAAAGCCCGATGCGCGCATAACAACCATCCGCGGCACACCAAGTGAAGCGGTAGCGTTTTTGAGGCCCACCATCCACGGTAATCGTCAGCTGCTCGGTCAGCATGGTTTCAAGCGGTGTGATAACCAAGGCACCGGCCGCAAATTTCTGATCTTCAGGCAGCTTGAAAATGTTGATTTCAGCAACGCCATTTCCTTCGCCATCTGTAAGTAATTGATACAGTTTGCAAGGTTCGGTTTCACCTTCGGGCGCCCGAACGCAGCGCAATTCCCAATCGCCATGGGTTTCACGGATGTAAGGGGTGCCGGGTGCGTTGGGGTCGGCAACCTCTTGGCCGCCATCCAGACCAAGCACGTTGTCATTGGTATCGGGTGTGGTTTCTGGCGCGGCTTCTTCGGTGGCTTCCTTTGCAGGCTGCTCTTGGGAAGTTGTCGTTTGTGCAATTGCCGTGCTGCCAAAGGCAACAAAGGCTGCAAGGGTCATGATCTTTAGAAAATCAGGCATGTGTTCTTTTCCATAATTGTTTAGTGTCCGTTAAGGGCATCTAACATGACAAATAGGCATTGTCAGGTAAGATTTGTAGGTTGCAACTAGGCAAGGCAGTTTTTTGCCAATCCGATCATTTGCAATTGGCATGCTCAAAAAGAAAATGCTCAAAAAGAAAAAAGAGCCGCAAGCACGACTCTTTTTTCTATGAACTCTCCCCATCGGACTGACCGATTTTATTATTAAAGAAACGATACGGTTTTTTGTTGCGCCGGTCAACTTTATTATTCTGGCTATGATTGTGCTATGATATTCATCCTATTGAATAAAAAAAGGCCGCACTGAGTTTCAGCGCGGCCAGTCTAACAGGGAGGAAGTATGCCCAGACGAAAGAGGACAAGACGTCTGAACGTAAACCCACAATGACAGGTAGATATTAACAATGGCCTAAAATGGCCTAAAAAGGGCCGTAGTTTTTAATATTTCTAACGGTAAAAAATTGCCGCCTTTGCTTGTTCCTCAAGCCACGCTGCCATTTTTTTATAAGGCACCGGCCCGTGGCTGATACGCGCAACCCCCAGATCGGCCAAAACGGATGCTGCCGGCGCATGGGGCAGCGCCATGATGTTAACAGGCAGCGGGCAATCGGTACAAAGCTGTTTGATCAGGGCCTCGTCCGTCAAACCCGGGGCGAAAAAACCGTTTGCTCCAGCCGCGGCATAGGCCGTGGCACGGTTTAGGGCCTGATCGATCAAATCTGCGTGATCCTCGGGTTTTGCCTTTAAAAACAAATCGGTACGCGTGTTTAAAAATATGTTCGATCCGGCCTTGTCGGCCCCTTCACGCGCAGCTGCAACGCGGCCGGTTTGAATGGCAATATCATGCAACCCCTCACCGCCAACGATCTGGTCTTCAAAATTAAAACCGATCGCACCGGCCTTTACCACTTGCGTTACCGTGTCGGTTATCACGCTGGTTTGCACGCCGTAGCCGCCCTCGATATCGGATGAAACCGGCAGATCAACGGCGTCGATTATCCGGTGCAAATTGTCCAGCATCAGGGCCAGCGGAATTTTTTCACCATCGGCAAAACCATGTGCCAAGGCCACCGGAAAACTGCCGGTCGCAATCGCCTTGGCCCCGGCCGATTGCACAATCGCGGCCGTTCCCGGGTCCCAGACATTGAACAAAATAACCGGATCGGATTTTATGTGAAGGGATTTGAATGTTTCTGCATAGCCCATGATTTACGTCCTAACTTTTGGTTAACGTCCTTTGAAAAGCCCGCCTAAAATACCGCGCACAATGCGCCGTCCGGTGGTGCCTTTCAGCTCTTTTAAAATCACCCCGCCAATCGCGCTGCCCCAGCTGTCATCGTTGCGGATTTTACGCGAACTCGAGCGCCCAACCCGCGCGGCGTTATAACGCCGCGCCGCCTTATATTCACGCAAAGCCAGATCGGCATCTTCCTCGGATTTTTCCGATTCCGCAGCCGCTTTTGCTGCATCATCCGCCCGCTTTTGCAGCATTTCAAAGGCCGATTGACGGTCCAGCCGGGTTTCGTATTTTCCGGCAACGGGCGATGCGGCAATCACGCGGCGACGCTGGGCGTCTGTAATCGGTCCCAATTGCGAGCCGGGGGGGCGGATCAGGGTGCGCTCGACCACGCCGGGAATACCTTTTTTAAGCAACATCGAGGTCACAGCCTCGCCAACACCAACCTCGCGGATGGCTTCTTCGGTGGAAAAACGCGGGTTGTCGCGGTAGGTTTCGGCCGCCTGTTTTAGCTGTTTTCGATCACGCGCGGTAAAGGCGCGAAGGGCGTGTTGGATGCGGTTGCCAAGCTGGCCCAGAATGTCTTCGGGAATGTCGCGCGGATTTTGGCTGACAAAATAAACCCCGACACCCTTGGAACGGATCAGGCGCGCAACTTGCTCGATTTTGTCGATCATCGCCTTTGGGGCACCGTCAAATAGCAAATGGGCCTCGTCAAAAAACAGCACCAGCTTGGGCTTGTCGGGATCACCGACTTCGGGCAATTCCTCGAATAATTCGCTGAGCAGCCAGATCAGAAAAGTGGCGTATAATTTGGGCGAGACCATCAAGGCATCGGCGGCCAGAATATTCACACGCCCCCGACCGTCGGCATCAACCATCATCATATCGGCTATATCAAGCGCGGGTTCGCCAAATAAATTGCCCCCGCCCTGATTTTCCAGCACCAGCAGCCTGCGCTGGATTGCTCCGACCGAAGCGGGCGAGACATTGCCGTAACGCAAGCTTAAATCGCGGCCGTTCTGGCCGACCCAAACCAGCAACGCCTGCAAATCCGACAGATCCAACAGTGGCAGGCCTTGTTCATCGGACACCCGAAAAGCGATGTTTAAAACGCCTTCCTGCGCCTCGGATAATTCTAGCATATTAGCAATCAGCAACGGGCCCATTTCGGCCACTGTGGTGCGGATTGGATGGCCGGATTTTCCGAACAAATCCCAGAATGTGACCGGAAAAGCGTTGTAATTATAGTCGCTAAATCCGATCTTTTCGGCCCGGTTTGTAAAGGCTTCGTGCAGCTTGAAATCTTTGGATCCCGCCACGGCCAGACCGGCCAGATCGCTTTTGACATCCGACATAAAAACAGGGACGCCGGCGGCCGATAATTCTTCGGCCAAAATTTGCAAGGTCACGGTTTTTCCGGTGCCGGTCGCACCTGCAATCAGCCCGTGCCGGTTGGCATATTTCAGCAGCATTTCTTGTGACTGACTGTAATCCTTGCCACCGCCGCCGATAAAAATCCGATCTTTTTTCACGTTCTTTCCCCGCACCTGTTTTGATGTAAGGTAGGAAATACAGTGTCGGCTGCAAATACAAAAGAGAATTATTTCAACCGTCGTAAAACGCCACTGCTTCCTGACAATTTAACGCAGGTAATTACCTTGAGTTTGCAGCCGACAAGTAGGTATAAAAACAAAACCACAATTAAAGCGCGCGAATCTATGGAGAGTAGAGAGAGCGAAATATGCCAAGATATTTTAGAAAAATAGCCGTATCTGCCGGGGCTTGTGGGGCATTAATTGTGTTTGGGGCCGCCGTTAGCACAGAGCCGGCGCAAGATGCCAATGATTTGACATTCGAAAGCATCGAGGCGTTGGGCGAGGCGCTGTTTTTCGATGTGAACCTTTCCTGGAACCGCACCCAATCTTGTGCCACCTGCCATGATCCGGCGCATGGGTTTGTCGATGTGCGCGTAACCGATGCGGGGCAGGCTTTTTCCTTGGGCGATGATGGCCATTCGCTGGGAGACCGCAACGCGCCAACCGCGGCCTATGCAATGTTTTCGCCCCGGTTTCACAAAAATAAAGATGGTGATTATGTTGGCGGACAGTTTTTAGACGGGAGTGCTGCCGATTTAGCCGCACAAGCGGGGGGGCCGCCGCTGAATCCGATCGAAATGGGGATGCCCGACAAAGCCAGCGTGGTGGCGCGTTTGAAAGAAGATGCGGATTATGTGGCGGCGTTGCAGGCCTATTTCGGGGTGGATCTGTTTGACGAAACCGATGCAGTTTATCTGGCCATGACCCAGAGCATCGCAGCCTATGAAATGACGCCGGAATTTGCGCCGTTTGACAGCAAATATGATCGCCATCTGCGGGGCGAATATAAAATGACCAGTCAGGAAGCACTGGGGCAGCTGTTGTTTTTTTCCGAACAATTTACCAATTGCAACCTGTGTCATCAACTGCATACATCACCGATTGCCGAGGGCGAAACCTTTAGCGATTATAAATTTTACAACATCGGTGTGCCGTCCAATATCGCGGGACGAAAGTTTAACGGGGTGGCGCTTGATGCGGTTGATGTGGGCTTGATGGGCAATCCTGCTGTGGGGGGCGATCCGGCGCAAAAGGGTAAATTCCGCACATCGACCTTGCGCAATATCGCGGTGACCGGGCCTTATATGCACAATGGTGTTTTTACAGATTTGCGCACGGTAGTTTTATTTTATAACAAATATAATTCCCGCGCCGCAGCGCGCCAAATCAACCCGGAAACCGGCGAGGCTTGGCGTTTTCCCGAGGTTGCGACTACGCTTGCGGTTAAGGAATTAACCCACGGGCCGGCGCTGGATGATCAACGGATTGATGCGCTTGTGGCTTTTATGGAAACTCTGACGGATGCAAGATATGAACATTTGCTGGAAAAGTGACCGGCAAATCCAGAGGTTATTTTGCGGTTTGACTGTTTGATCGATTAGCTACTTCGTTGGTATCCGTGGTTGCTTTGGTGCCAAGAGCCAGATCAAATTTCGGCATTTTGTACACGATCCAGTAGCTGAAAGAAATGGCGAAAACCACGGCTGCAATTCCCCAAAGAAATTCCGGTTCGATTTTTTCCAGATCCAGTATGATTACCTTTCGGGCAATCGCCATCAATGCTGTGGCCAGAACAATTTTGACGTGGATCACATCATCGCGCAGATAAACCGTTATGTTAATGAAAATTTCGATGGCAATCAGCACAGCCATGAAGGCACCAAAAGTTGCCAACATATCGCTGATTGTCAGGATGAAAACCGGGGCGCTGATGAGCTTTTGGTAGATCATCCAGCCAACATCAACCACGCCCATAATAATCACAAACACCATCATGACGGCCATTACCCTAACGGCGGCCCGGATTACAACTTGAAGGCCTTTAATCAGCGGCTCATCGGTGTTGGTCATGATATTTGCCTTGTTGATGTTGCAGATGCCCACCTTATTTCCTAGTCTTCACAAGCGCCACCATGTTGCTTGAAAAACGGGACTTTAGTTTTATTCAGGCGATTTTCCAATGATTTTGGAAACCATTTGGCCGATGGTTTTACTGGCCTTTAGTGACGGGTGAATTCTATCAATCGCATGATAAGATAGGTCTCTATAAGGAACCAGATCGGCCAGTGACAAAAAATACACGCCTTTATCGCGCGCGGCCATATTGCTGATCCGGCCCTCGAATTTGTCGCCTTCATCCTCGCAACCTTCAAGGGGTGAATGGATGCCGGGGCTGCGTAAATAGCCGACATAAATTACTTTTGCACCTGTTTTACGCAGCTTTGAAACCAGCTTTGGCACCTCACCCCTTGTGCCATCCTCAGAAATCAGCCGCTGCATTTTCCGCGCGCATTTATTGCAACCGCAACCCAGCCACAGATCATTGCCGCCGCCATTTAAAACAATCCAGTCCCATTGCCCACGGCGATATTGTTTGCCAATGTTCAACCCCAGCGCACCCGTAATCGGCAGTCTGTAAATAATGCGCGCGCCCACAACCGCTTTGTTTATCACCGGTTCGCCAAGTGTGCGTGCGATAGAATGGGCAACGGCGCGTCCTGAAATTGAATGGGCCGCCAGCAACGAATCCCCCATCACCAAAATGCGGGCATCCAGATTCCGCGCCATGGCGGGCGACGCACATAGCAGTAAAACCGCTACGAATTGCAATAGATTTGTTTTCACAAGAGTAATCCTTTGGTTGATCGAAATAAAACCTGTCCTAAATCCATATCCGGTTAATATGAACACATAATTAACCCTGATTCAAATTGCGACGATATGATTATCCCAGGCGCGCGGCGTCACCGTTAGCGGCTTGGCGCTTTGCGGCGTTATTTTATGCAAGGCCCCATTGCCGTCGCTGGCCAAAAAACCGGCCCCCAAATCACGCAAACCACAAACATCGCGCCGCAACCAGTGGCCCAGATAATCACCAGAGCGGCTGTAAAAATGCACCTGCCCACCGCGCGGCGAGGTAATCGCCACCGTATCGCCCGTGCCATTATAAGACACCGATCCGGCATAGCCATTCATGGCCATCTGGCGGCTAAAACCGGCCTCCAGCAATTTGACAGAATTGCCACGTTTATGCAGCCCCAGCAACGGCGTGACTTCGGATAAATCGCCCTGCCATTGCATCGCAAAAGCCACGGTGCCATCGGCGTGAATATCCATGTGACGGATTGAATTCTGATGCAGATCCGGCGTCAGTTCGACCAGCTCGAGAATGCCCCGATCCGGGTCAACATAGGCCAGATTGGGCTGCATCACATCCAGATTCAGCTTCTCTCGGCCCCGATCAGGGTGGGTTAAAATGCCGCCATTGGCCACCACCAAAACATCGATATCGGGCAATTTACGCAGCTCGTGCGGGCCAACGCCGCCGGTGGGTTGTTCGCCAATGCGCCGGTAATTTTGCTTGCGCGACCAAAAACCGATCACCCCGCGCCCATTGATGAAATCATTTTCCGGCGTGCACAGGGTGTCACCGTCGCTTAAATAAGCGCCGTGCCCGTTAAAATGTCGCCCCTCTGGCGCCTGCATTTGCGCCGTTATTTCGCCGCTGACGCAATCAATTACCAGCGCATAAGTGCCGGGGCGCCGGGCAAAAGCCACGGCCTCGGGGGCGGTGGGGTGTGCGCAGGCGGCATGGCCACGGCCGGGCAGGGGGATGGTGAATATATCCTGCCCGTCACGGCCCAATCCGATCATCACAAAACGCCCGTCGGCCTGACGCGCGGCGGCCAGATAGGCGGGGCTGCCCGCGTCGGCCCAACTTAGGCCGGGGATGGCAGAGGCGGCCAGCAAACCGGCCAGAAATCCGCGTCGGTTTTTCATCTGATTAATCCCCGTCAAGCGCGTTGAAGCCGGCCACAACACCCATCTGCGCGCCCAGTTCAGTATTGGTGATATCGTAAGTTTGGTCAACCAGTAGCAGAAAATATTCAATCTGGAAGCTGGCCGAATCCTCCTTGATGCGGCTAAACACATCATCTTCCAGAGTTTTAGCGTAAATAATGGTTTCTTTAAACGATTCAAGGGTTTTCCATGCCTGATTACCAGCCTGATTACCAGCCAGAATACCCGCCATTTCCTGCAATGATTTCAGTGAAATCACGATATTTCGCAGGCTGCGGTTTGAGCGCCATGCCTCGGCGCGTTTGGGGCGGCGATGTTCCAGTTTATTCAAAGGGCGGCCCAGCTGCTGGCGATGAATATATTCAAGCCCGCCCAAAAGACTGGTGAACAGGGCTTGCGGGCCTTCTTTTTCGGTCAGAAAAACCGCGTTGCCCTCGGCACCCGATGTGCGCAGGATTTCGTCAAAACCACCAACCCAGCCGGCGTGGGTTTCATCGGCAATGCGGGCCAGATCAACTGTAATTGCGCGGGTAAAAGCACAAGTGTAGCTGTCGGCGCTGTAGTTTGAAAATTTATCGACATAAAGCAGCTGCTCAAGCGTAAAAAAACCGCGCGCGGCCACCGAATATTTGGCAAAAGCCACCGGATCATGCACGACAGGATTTTCGTGTTTGATCATGCGGAAAATCATTTTGGCGATCTTGCCTTTTTTATCGGGCCAAAAGGCAATGGCCATGCCCTCGCCATTATTTGCAACCGGCCCAAAACGGATGTGGCTGGCCCGCACCCAGGCATCAAAGGCATTATGATAGGCATCCTTTACGCCAGCCGGAGTGCAGTCCATTTGCGCGGCCACAGCCATTTCGGCGGTGGCATGTTTAAAGGCGGCGGCATTGGCGATAATGTGATCGTCAATCACCGCATTAATATCGGCCGCGGCAGGGGCGGCCAGCAGGCCAAAACAAAAGGGCAGGATTTTAAGCATTTGTGTGTGCATTTTACAGGCTTTCCAATTACAGGCTTTCTAAAAATTTGATCAGGGCATCGCGGTCGGATTTTGGCATTTCTACTACGGTTTGCCGGGCTTTGGCCGCTTCGCCACCATGCCACAAAACGGCCTCGAGCAGATTGCGCGCGCGCCCGTCATGCAGGAAATAACTGTGGCCGCTGACTTGCTGCGTTAAACCAATCCCCCAAAGCGGGGCGGTGCGCCATTCATAACCGCTGGCGCGCCCTTCGGGGCGATGATCGGCCAGCCCTTGGCCCATATCATGCAGCAACATATCGGTGTAGGGCCAGATCAGCTGGAAACTTTGCTCGGGGTGATCGGGCATTCTGTGGGTGACAAATTTGGGCCGGTGGCAATCAATGCAGCCGGTTTCGTAAAACATCTGCTTGCCGCGCAAAACGGTTGGATCATCCACATCGCGCCGCGCCGGAACGCCCAGATTCGCGGCATAAAACGCAACCGCATCCATGCCTTCGGCGGGCAGCTCCAGATCACCGTTTGCCAGCGAATTGCCATCGGGCGCACGGCGGCAATCAAGCTGGGCCTCGGTGCATTCGCCATAACCTTGCGGAAACATCGGCGTGGAAATGCCGATATCGGCATGAAAGGCCGCGGCCGATTGCATGTAAACCGTGGCAGCCCCTGCCTTGTGGCCAAAACGCCCCAGCATCGGCTCGCCCCAGACCGGATCCATCACAACCTGAACCCGCCCCGAAATGCCATCACCATCGGCGTCATCCGGATCGGCAAAGGCCATGATCACCTCGGAGGGGATCGCTTCGAGCATGCCAAGCCCGATCATTTGCTGGGCAATGCGCGGCGAAAGCATCACATCGGGGTGCAGCGGGCCGTGGCCAAGATTTTCAATCGAATAAGTCGGTTTTCGCAGGCTGACAATTTCACCGCCCGCCAGTTTGATTTCAATTTCTTCATAGCTGACCACCGGCTGGCCTTCGGGAACTTGGCCGCTAACCGAAACATTTTGCAGCTGTTTGCCATAAGTCGGCTCGGGCAGGCTGGCCAGATAGCCGTCGATTTCAGCCATGCCGGGACCACCGGGAATCGACAGGCGCAGAAAAAACGAGCGCGCCGTTTCATCGGCAACAAGCGGCGTGCCACGTCCGGCGCCGGGGTGGCAGCGCGCACAGGAACGCGCGTTGTAAAGCGGGCCAACCCCGTCAGAGGCTTTGGTCGAGGCCGGCGAGGAAACCCAGAGTTTTTCAAACAAAGCCTCGCCCAGCAAAAACGCCATCCGGCGCTCGAATGCCATATTCGCCGAGGGCAATTTAAATATTTTTTCGGAATCTGTTGCCGGGGTGGTTGCCGCGCCGGCCGAAAGTGCCTCGGAGCGTTCGGATTTGGAAAAATCGGTGGTGGGTTGCACGGCGGCATCAATGCGCGCCCGTTCGGTTTGGGTGCGCGAGGTCGGAAACAGGTGCTGGTCATGCCCCAGTTTGCTTGCGCTGGCTGTTGTGGCAATCGTGATTGCTGAGAGTAACAATAGCGGGCGCAGTGCCATGGGTTGATCCTTTGGTATTGGTGTGCGCGTTGTGGTCTGGTTTTTATCCGAGAGCGGCGGCAAAGACGAGTCTTTTTATCGGTTTTGGGTGTCGGTTTTAATGGCCGGTTTTGAATTGAAAATGGCGACACATTCCTGCGCCGCCATTTTCTGATTACTTATTTATCAAGTTTTACTCGAAAACAGCTTTTGGATTGTCCAGGCTGTCGGAACCTTCAACTGCGATTGCGTCCAGACCCAAGACAGCCGTCGCACGCTCGATCGAACGTGTTTGTGTTACCAGCGCGTCAACCCCGCCCATGATCAGGCCGGCACCGGCATCATTGCCCGGCTCCAGCATCATGTCATAAGAAAATCCGCCCTCGGCAGCCGTTTTAATCCGGCCCAGTGCAATGACTGATTTCTTCAGGTTTTCAACCATTTCAGCGTTCACACCGGCATCGGCGGCTTCAACCAAGGATGCAAGCGAAGCACCCGAAACCACAGTGCCGTCCGTGCGGGTATATTCGCCCAGATAAACGTTGCGGATGCCAACGCCATTAAAGAAATGGCTGTTGTGGGTGTTGTCGGAAAAACAATCATGCTCTTCTTCAGGATCATTCAGCATCAGGCCCAGTTTCATGCGCTCGCCACCGGTTTCGCCATAAGAAAGCGAACCCATGCCGGTCAGCATTGCAGTAATACCGGCAATTTCATCGCCCGTAACGGCCGTGCGTGCATCGCCGCCATCGGCCCATTGTGCGGTCATCCATTCCAGATCGGAAACCAGCAGATCGGTCAGAACCGTCAGTAATTCACCACGACGGTCGCAATTGCCATTGGTGCAATCATCGCCTTTGGCATAATCGGTCCAGGGGCGGTTGCCGGCACCGTGATCCCAGCCGCTTTTATCCATGCCCCAAAGCAGAAATTCGATGGCGTGATAACCGGTTGCAACATTGGCTTCATTTTCGCCAGCTTCGTGCAGGGTGTTTTCCAGCAGATCGGCGGTGATCGTTGTCGCATCGACTTTGGTGCCGGAAATTTCAAACATCGGGTTTGCAACAATGTTCAGAACTGCCAGCGGGTTTTCATCGGTCGGGCCACCATATTCGTCGGTTACATAATCCAGCAGGCCTTCGTCCAGCGGCCAAGCGTTTACCTTGCCTTCCCATTCGTCAACGATCACGTTGCCAAAACGGTAAACTTCGGTTTGCTGGTAAGGCACGCGGGCTTTGATCCAGGTGTCTTTGGCGCGCTGATGCGTTGCAGCCGACGGGTTGGCAACAAAATCGTTGATCGCGGTTTGCATCATCTTTGCCGATGTTAGGCTGTCACCAAAACCAGCGTAGGCGATGTTGGCATATGTGTCCAGAACGGTCGCTTTGTCGGCCAATACCGGCATTGCGGTCAGAGCAGTGGCGGCGAATGCTGCGGTTATCAGTTTTCTCATGGTGGTCCCTCTCGTTTATATTTGGAGTCTTGTTTTATAGTTTAGTAAATAAGTCGTGATTACGCGCTTGCCTTAATAAGGTCAAGTATGGCTTTTAGTAGCTTGCAGCCTGCGCACGAAAAAAGTGGTTTTTTAAGGCCGTAAATTATTACAGATTATTGCGCGCGTTTTGGCATCGGGTGGGTTGGTTCGGCTGAAATTGTGCTGTTATGTGCCGGTTGGAAAGTCGAATCAAGACCGGCCATCGTTGCAAATATTTGCCCGCAGATCGCAGCATTCCCCATGATTTCTTTTGGCTGGTCACTATCAAACAGATGCAGGCCAAAGGTCATGGCATCATGCGAATTACCGCTGCCGGCGGCGGCAACAAAATGGGCAAATGCGCATTCATCACCACCAAAGCAATCGCATTGATCGCTGTGGCGCAGCAGGGGGCGACGGGCCGAAAACTGCACGGCATCCATCAGCGCGGTTAGCGAAACCATGGCTTCTTTTGCGGCCGAATTGCTAAGTCGGTTGTGAAAATCACGCCAGATCCTGTTTTGGTTACCCGAAAACCACAGGCGCAAACAGCGGATCGCGGCCAGCTCGACCGGTGCCAATTCGGACAGCCTGCCAACAGGTGCACCGCCGCGGGCCTGATTGCCTGTGTTCATTTTGTCAAAATCAGTTTTCCGGCACGGGTTATGCGCAGGAAATAGGTCTGGTCATTCAGAACAATTTGCGCCTGCACGCCATCCTGCGTCAGATCTTTTGCGTCATAAGTTGGCAATGTTTCTGTGCGTTGCATCTGTTTTGGTGTCGCCGACATGGCTGAATGCGCGTTCATGATGTGCCCTCTATGTGGTCCAGTAAGGATCCGATGTGTTGTTCGCCGGGAAATAATCCCTGCATTAAAAATTGCAAGAGCGCCAGAAAACTGGGTAGAACAGCATTTTCATGACTGCCCGCATCAATTTGGTTTTGCCGCAAAGATGTTTGCATCTGAACCTCTCTTTCATATGAATTCGGCTAGATTTTCGTCAGGTAAAGAATCCATTACGGATATATCTGACAAAAATAGTCAGAGATGTCAATTCCGATTATTTTTATAAGATAATTATTGCCGATTCCAGATTTTCTTAAAGTGATCTAAAGCGGGGTAGGTCCCAAAACCGTGTCACAGCGCCCTAATTTCGTCCGCGCACAAACAGCCCGGCATCTTCGGCCGCTTTGCGTATCGCCTTGGATTTATTGACGGTTTCCTGATATTCGGCCTGTGGATCACTGTCATAAACCACGCCACCGCCAGCCTGAATATAAAGCGTTTCATCCTTCAGAACGGCCGTGCGCAGCGCAATGCACATATCCATATCACCGCTGGCCGAAAAATAGCCGACACCACCACCGTAAACGCCGCGTTTCTCCGGTTCCAGCTCGTCAATAATCTGCATCGCCCGCACTTTGGGTGCCCCCGAAACCGTGCCCGCAGGCATTCCAGCCAAAAAGGCACCCAGCGCATCATGCTCATCCGCCAGCTCGCCAACCACATTTGAAACGATATGCATCACATGGCTGTAAAGTTCGACATTGAATTCCTCGGTCGGGCGAACCGTGCCAATTTTTGCAACCCGCCCCACATCATTGCGGCCCAGATCAAGCAGCATCAGATGCTCGGCCAGCTCTTTTTTATCGGCCAGCAAATCCGCCTGCAGCGCGCGATCTTCTTCTTGGTTTGCGCCGCGATGCCGGGTGCCGGCGATTGGGCGGATGGTGATTTCACGGCCAAACACACGCACCAGAATTTCGGGGCTGGCGCCGATCACCTGAAATCCTCCAAAGTTAAAGTAAAACATAAAAGGTGACGGGTTAGTCCGTCTTAATGAACGATAAAGTGAAAACGGAGGCAGCTTGAAATCCTGCGCCCAACGCTGACTGGGGACCACCTGAAAAATATCGCCGGCACGAATGTAATCCTTGGCTTTTTCAACTGCAGCCTTATAGCCATCCTCGCTGAAATTGCAGCGAATATCACCTGCCTGCGCCGCATCGCCCAAATCGCGCGCCACATCCGGTGTCTGGCGTTCCAGATCGCGCACCGCATCCATCACCCGCTCCGCAGCCTGCGCAAAAGCGGCCTTGGCCGACAGCCCGCTACCAACCCAAGCGGGCGCAACCACGATCACCTCGCCCTTGACCCCGTCCAGAACCACCACAACCGACGGGCGCATCATAATGGCATCGGGTAGGCCTAACGGGTCGGGGTTAATATCGGGTAAATGTTCGACCAGCCGGATCATATCATAGCCCAGATAACCAAACAGACCGGCCGAAGCAGGCGGCAAATCATCGGGCATTTCGATGCGGCTTTCCTTGATCAGTACGCGCAGATTATCCAGCGGATCACCGGCCTGATCGTTGAAATCATCGCGATCAATCCGGGCCGCGCGGTTAATGCGGCTGATTTTGCCGTGGCATTGCCAGATCAGATCAGGTTTTGCGCCGATGATCGAATAACGCCCGCGCACCTCGCCGCCGGTGACAGATTCCAGAATGAAACTGTCTTGGCGGGCCTCGGATAATTTCAGCATCAAGGAAACCGGCGTGTCCAGATCGGCCGCCAATCTTGTGTAAACCAGCTGATTTTCCCCCGCATCAAATTGCTTGGAAAAGTCATCGAATAATGGGGTGAGTGCCACGCCTAACGCCTTTTAATCATTGGGGAAATTGGGCATGCACCGCGTTTACAGCCGCGCTGTTAATGTAAACACCCGCCTCGTTTTGCAACGCCCCGCTGAAGGCCGCAAAAATATCTTGCGCCAAGGATTGCGAAATGGCCTGTTCCAATCCGACCCTTTGATCCTGCAAATCAGAATCATGGCTGTCGGGGGTTGAAATGCCATCCAGCCGCACCAAAATCATGCCGCCACCAGCCGTGACGGCTTTGATCTGGCCCTTTTCCATTTCAAAAACGGCCTGTATCAATTCGGGTGCAACGCCCTCGATAATATCGCTACGCAAAACGTCCTGCTCGGCAATCACCTCAAAGCCCAGTGCTGTAAAATCCGCGCCATCGGCAAGGCGGGTTTGCAGATCTTCCGACAAGCCCGTCAGGCGCGTGCCAATCTCGCGGCTTTCCCAACCGGCAATCACAAATGGCATCACCTGAGCAATCGGGTTCAGGGCGGGCGCGATGATTTCACTAAACTCAAGCGCGAAAATCCCGCCGTCATCCAGCACCATAACTTCGGCGAAATCACCAATACTTACAGTCGCGGCTGCCTCGCGAAAGGCGTTGTAGCGCGCGATGCCCGTGCTGTCGCCAGCGGCCCAGTCAATGCTTGAAAGCTGCAAATCGGTCTCGTTTGCTACCTCTGCCAGACTGGCACCGCCGGCCAGAAAATCATCAATATCGGTGATACTGGCATTGATTTCGCGCCGCGCCTGATCCAGCGCCAATTCGGCCTGTAACTCAACGCGGGCCTGCTCGAATGTGGTTTCCTGTGCGTCCAAAATGCCGTTCATGCGAAATAATGCCGGTCCCAGATCGGTTTGCAGCGGCCCAATCACACCGGGGCTATCCATGGCAAAAACCGCTTCGCCAGCCTGCTCCAGATCATCAATCGCTACATTGCCCAGATCAATATCCAGCAGCTCGAGACCGCGCTCGGACGTCAGCTCTGCGAATGTGGCCTCGCCGGAATCCAGACGGGCTTTGGCGGCTTTGGCTGCCTCAAGATCGGGAAAAACCAGACGTTCAACCAAACGGGTTTCGGGGCTGAAATATTGATCGCGGCGCTTTTCGAATTCTTCTTTCAGGGCCACCAGATCGACCTTAACCTGATCAACAATCATATCCGGAGTCAGCCAGATATAATTCAGACGCTTTTTTTCAGGCTCGGTAAACTTGGCTTTGTTGGCATCATAATAGGCCTGAAGCTGCGCGTCCGTTGGCTCGGGCAGTTGCTGGGGCAGGGTGGTTTGATCCAGCTTGATCCATGAAAAATTGCGCTGTTGCAAGTTAAAGGCCAAAAACGCATCGGTCATGGAGGCAGGGGCCGCGATGCCGTCAACGATTGCGCTTTGCAAAATTGTGCGCGCGGTCTCGACGCGAATGCTGTTTTCAAACTCGGATTCGTTTAGGCCCGAGCGCCGAAGCGCCTGCGCATAGCCCGCACGGTCAAAGCGCCCGTCAGACCCTTGAAAAGCCGGCGAGGCCAGAACTTCGGCCTTTACCCGCGCATCGCCGATCGACAAACCAATGCGCGCGGCCTCGTTATCGAGTGCAGCATTGGCCACCAGCCGGGCGCGCACGCTTTGGTCAATGCCAAATGCAATCGCCTGATTTAACGTGAAGCGCTGTCCGGTCTGGGCCGCAAGCCCGCGCAATTCCTGATCAAGCGCGCGGTAATATTCGTTCGTGTCAATTTCGGTATCGCCAACGGTGGCCATCGCGGTTGCGTTGCCGCCAAAATTGCTAACGCCGAAACCGCCAAGCCCCGCAATCAACAATAATATGATAACCCAGACCGCTACATTGCTGCTTTTTTTCTTGAGACTGCTCACGGATGCCACCCTTGTTTTAAAATATGTTCCGCGATGTTTAGGCGGTTGTCGGCACAGGGGCAAGGGGACTCGGGACCGGATCGCAAGGTTTTGAAGCCGGCTTAAAGGTTGTGTTAATCCTTGCCGCGATAAGGTTCGACATATTGCAGCGCCATGTCCCACGGGAAAAATATCCAGGTGTCCTGCGAAACCTCGGTGATGAAACTGTTCACCATCGGGCGGCCTTGGGGTTTGGCGTAAACCGTGGCGATATGGGCTTTGGGGTAAAGGCCCTTGACCACTTCCAGCGTTTTGCCGGTATCGACCAGATCATCGATCACCAAAATGCCGGATCCATCGCCCATCATTTCGGGATCGGGTGATTTCAGCACCTTGGCCTTGGACCGGGCTTTGTGAACGTAGGATTTGATGCTGATGGTATCGACGGTGCGCACATCCAACTCGCGCGCAATGATCATCGCCGGGGCCATGCCGCCACGCGTAATGGCCACAATCGCCCGCCACGCGCCGTTATCAGGCCCCTTGCCATCCAGCCGCCAAGCCAAAGCACGGCTGTCGCGGTGGATTTGATCCCAGCTGATGTGAAAACCTTTTTCATGCGGAAGTTGGGTGCTCATTGGCTGTCCTCGGCTGTTAAATTGCGGTTATTTCTTGCCTGTTACCACGTCAATATCAGGCGCATCAACCGCCTTCATCCCGACAACATGATAACCCGCATCCACATGCAGGTTTTCGCCCGTAACCCCCGAGGCCAGATCACTGAGCAGATAAAGCGCCGATTTTCCGACCTCGTCCTGGCTGACATTGCGCCGCAGCGGTGAATTCAGCTCGTTCCATTTCAGGATATAGCGAAAATCGCCAATGCCGGATGCGGCCAGTGTTTTAATCGGTCCCGCAGAAATCGCATTAACGCGGATGTTGTCTTTGCCCAGATCCTCGGCCAAATATTTCACCGATGCTTCCAATGCGGCCTTGGCAACGCCCATCACATTATAATGCGGCATCACTTGTTCGGCGCCGTAATAGGTCAGCGTCAGGATCGAGCCACCATCCGGCATCATCTTGGCGGCGCGCTGGGTTACGGCGGTGAATGTGTAAACCGAAACATCCATCGTCATGCGGAAATTTTCAGGGCTGGTATCAACGTAGCGGCCGCGCAATTCGTTCTTGTCGGAAAACCCGATCGCATGCACAACGAAATCCAGCGTGCCCCATTCTTTTTCCAGATCCGCAAACATCGCATCAAGCGAGGCCGCGTCACCGGCATCGCAATCATACAGCTTATCTGCCCCAAGTTGCGCAGCCAATGGCACCACGCGCTTCTTAAACGCATCGCCCATATAAGAGAACGCCAATTCAGCGCCGGCATCGGAACAGGCCTTGGCAATGCCCCATGCGATGGATTTGTTGTTTGCAAGGCCCATAATCAGCCCGCGTTTACCTTTTAGTAATCCTGTTGACATTTTATGCCTTCCACCGATTTTGATATAAAAAGCAACCCTTAGGGGATTGTGCGGGCTGCATCAAGCCTGTGCTGACTTTCAGACAGGTTGTCTTTATAGTAATCTGGGGATATTGCGCAGCGATTATAGGGAAACACAATGGTTAAGAGATTAGGAAAATTTGCAGGCGATGATCCGTTCAAGATCGTGCAGAAATGGCTGCGCGAGGCCGAATCGTCGGAGCCAAATGATCCGAATGCGATTGCGTTGGCAACCACAGATGCCGATGGAATGCCCAATGTGCGCATGGTTCTGCTAAAGGATATTGAGCCGGAGGGCTTTGTTTTTTATACGAATTATGAAAGCGCCAAGGCCGGGGAAATTGCGGCATCGTCAAAAGCTGCTTTTGTAATGCACTGGAAAACCTTGCGTCGCCAAATACGCGTGCGTGGTTCGGTTGAAAAGATTAACGACGCACAGGCGGATGTTTATTTTGCCTCGCGCTCGCTGCACAGCAAGCTTGGGGCCTGGGTGTCCAAACAATCGCGCCCGCTTGCCTCAAAAACAGGCTTGATGGCGGCGGCTGCAAAGGCTACTGCTCTTCACGGAGCGAATCCTGCCCGCCCGCCGTTTTGGGGGGGCTACCGGATTATTCCAGACGAAATAGAGTTCTGGGCAGACGGTGCCTTTCGCTTGCATGACCGGTTTGTCTGGCACCGGAAAACGCCAGAGCATGGCTGGGAAATCCAGCGGCTTTACCCGTAAAAGTTTAAACGTGATATTGTTCTCTAAATGGTTGATTTTTTTTACTTGCATCACAAAGGTGGTCTGTCAAAACGAGCTGACGCACCCGTAAAAGCGAATCTTGCAATGCCAATTGCAAAACTTAAGAGTAAAAGATGGACCAAGAAATTACAGAAGAAATTACAGAAGAAAAACGGGTTACCGGAATCGTCAAATGGTTTGATCCGGGCAAGGGTTTTGGTTTTGTGTTGTCTGATGATGGCGGCCCCGATATTTTGCTGCACGCAAATGTGCTGCGTAATTTCGGCCAAAGTTCGGTTGCCGATCAGGCTAGGGTCGATATTTTGGTGCAGGAAACCGAGCGCGGCATGCAAACCACCGAAATTTTACGCATTGATCCGCCTGCGGTGTTAGAAGGCGCCGAATTCGATGATTTTCAGCTATTTGATGACCCGGATAGCTCTGAATTGGAGCCGGCGCGGGTGAAGTGGTTTGACAAGACCAAGGGCTTTGGTTTTGCCAATGTTTTCGGTAGCTCTGTTGATATTTTTGTGCATGTCGAGGTGCTGCGCCGCTCTGGTTTGGCTGATTTGCAGCCGGGCGAGGCTGTTTGCTTGCGTGTGGTTGAAGGCGAGCGCGGCATTATGGCGTCTCAGGTTTTGTCGTGGGATGCTTCTTTTCAGGATGATGAATGAGGGCTTTTTTATCAGGCATAATATTGGTATTAAATGTCGGGGCCGTCGCAGCGCAGACCACGGTGTGCAGCCCGGACGCGGTTGATTTACGCGGTGACTGGGGGCAGGCCCATTTCACGGTCGAGCTGGCGGATGATGATCATGAACGCGCCCAAGGTTTAATGTTTCGTGAACGTCTGGCGGCCAGTTCGGGCATGTTGTTCATTTACGATTCGCCCCAACACGCCCGTTTCTGGATGCGAAATACGCTGATTGCGCTGGATCTGGTTTTTATTGATCACAGCGGTCGGGTTTTGGGCATCAAACATAACGCCCAGCCTTTGGATGAAACCCTGATTGATGGCGGCGATGGTGTCTTGATGGTGCTTGAAATCAACGGCGGCATGGCCAAAGGGTTGGGAATCAGCATTGGCAGCCAGTTGCGACATCCCGGCCTTGATCGTAAGATCGCGCTTTGGCCGTGCCCATGAGGGGCTTGGCACAATAATAATCGCATCTCGTTGAAAAGAGCGCATTCTAGGGGTTTTCATTACCGGAAAGCCTATATATTAGAGGCGTCAGTTCGGGGCGTAGCGCAGCCTGGTAGCGCGACGGTTTTGGGTACCGTAGGCCGCAAGTTCGAATCTTGCCGTCCCGACCACCACCACTCATTAATATTACATACCATTGGATGTGATGGTGATATTTGGCGCACGCTTGGGTTGGGGCAGGGCGGGCTGCATCGTGTAAACACCTTGAGGTTGTGGGGCAATTTTATCTGATCAAAGAATCATTATTTCTGATTTCCCCGAGTTTAACTTTGCCGGTGTTAATCTTAATGAATCTTCATGCTGTATCTGAGGCTTTTCAAATAAGTCTGCCGATATAAAGAATAAATTCCCCGGATCGATGCCTTGTATGAATTCAGGGCAGCCGAGCGCCATTTTGAATGAATAAATTTTATAACAAAAAGAAAAAATTTCGAAATTAAAGGTCAATAGAAAAATGCTGTGGAAAACTAAATATAAAAGTTGACCTAATGGGGCGTGATACTCCACATTGTGGGAGCTAGCCGATGCGACCACTAGATTTAGTGATCTTAGGGCGAAAAGGTAAAGATTTTGTTTATGTGACTTGTAAGGGTTTCAACAGCTAAAATGCGCAAATAACGTGATTTTGGCGGACTGGTTTTTGTTTTTTGGCTAAGTATTTGGCAAGGCACAAGTTTGGCGAAAGGCCCGTTTTATGGGCTTATGTAATAGTAAATAACGCCGCAGTTTGGCGGTGAATAATAGGGCAGCAACACATGAAAATCGAGCGCAAGTTCACAAAATCCGGTCAAGGCGCATATGCTGATCTTGAATTTACCACCACAACCTCCGAGATACGCAACCCTGACGGTACTATCGTGTTCCTTTTGGATAACTGCGTTGTTCCCGCAACCTGGAGCCAGGTGGCCTCGGATGTGATTGCCCAGAAATATTTCCGCAAAGCCGGCGTGCCTGCGTGCCTTAAAAAGGTGCGCGAAAAGAATGTGCCAGAGTTTTTGTGGCGTTCGGTTGCCGATGAAAAAGCGCTGGCAGAGCTGCCCGAAGATGAACGCGTTAGCGGCGAGACCTCGGCCAAGCAGGTTTTTAACCGTTTGGCAGGAACTTGGGCTTATTGGGGTTGGAAGGGCGGCTATTTTTCCTCCGAATCAGATGCGCGCGCTTATTATGACGAAATGCGCCACATGTTGGCCTCCCAGCGCGGCGCGCCAAACAGCCCGCAATGGTTCAACACCGGAATTCACTGGGCTTACGGCATCGACGGGCCGGCCCAGGGGCACCATTATGTCGATTATAAAACCGGCAAACTGACCAAATCCAAATCCTCTTACGAGCATCCCCAGCCGCACGCCTGTTTTATCCAGTCGGTCGCCGATGATCTGGTCGGCGATGGCGGCATCATGGATTTATGGGTGCGCGAAGCACGTCTGTTTAAATACGGCTCGGGCACTGGCACCAATTTTTCATCGCTGCGCGCTTCCGGAGAATCGCTTTCGGGCGGCGGCAGCTCCTCGGGGTTGATGGGTTTTTTGAAAATCGGCGATCGGGCGGCGGGCGCGATCAAATCGGGCGGCACCACACGGCGCGCGGCCAAAATGGTGATCTGTGACGCGGACCATCCCGATATCGAGGAATTCATCAACTGGAAAGTAATCGAAGAGCAAAAGGTTGCCTCGATCGTGGCCGGATCGAAAATGCACGAAGAACGCCTGAACGAAATTTTTGCCGCCATCAAGGCGTGGGACGGCAAAATCGAGGCTGCGGTTGACCCCAAAGTGAACGACAGTTTGAAATCGGCCATCCGCAAAGCCAAGAAGGTTTCGATCCCTGAAACCTACGTTAAACGGGTGCTGGATTACGCCAAACAAGGCTACACCGCGATTGAATTTCCGACCTATGACACCGATTGGGATAGCGAGGCCTACAGCTCGGTTTCGGGCCAGAATTCCAACAATTCGATCCGCGTAACGGATGCGTTTTTACAAGCCGTCAAGGATGATGCCGACTGGGATCTGCTAAACCGCACCGATGGCAAGGTTGCCAGAACCATCAAGGCGCGCGATTTGTGGGAGCAGGTTGGCCATGCCGCGTGGTCCTGTGCCGATCCGGGCATCCAATATCACGACACGATTAACGCGTGGCACACTTGCCCCGAGGATGGCGAAATTCGCGGCTCGAACCCGTGTTCGGAATATATGTTTCTGGATGATACGGCCTGTAATCTGGCCTCGATGAATTTGCTGACTTTCCTGAAAGATGGCGAATTTCAGGCCGAAGATTACATGCACGCCACCCGCCTGTGGACGCTGACACTGGAAATTTCGGTGACAATGGCGCAGTTCCCCAGCAAAGAAATTGCGCAATTATCCTATGATTTCAGAACCTTGGGTCTGGGCTATGCCAATATCGGCGGTTTGCTGATGAATATGGGCTACTCGTATGACAGCGATGGGGGGCGCGCGCTTTGTGGTGCTTTAAGCGCGGTTATGACCGGCGTTTCTTATGCCACTTCGGCTGAAATCGCCGGTGAGCTGGGCGCGTTTTCCGGTTATGCGCGCAACGCCGATCACATGTTGCGGGTGATCCGAAATCATCGAAATGCAGCGTATGGCAAGACATCGGGCTATGAAAAACTGGCGGTAAAACCGGTTGCGCTGGATCACGCCAACTGCCCCGATAAACGTTTGGTGGCCTTGTCGAAAACGGCGTGGGACGAAGCGCTGGAGCTGGGTAAAAAACACGGCTTTAGAAATGCGCAGGTTTCTGTGGTTGCGCCGACCGGCACCATCGGTTTGGTGATGGATTGCGACACCACCGGAATCGAGCCTGATTTCGCACTGGTAAAATTTAAAAAACTGGCCGGTGGCGGTTATTTCAAAATCATCAACCGTTCGGTGCCCGCAGCCCTTGAAAAACAGGGTTACGGATCGGCCCAGATCGAAGAAATCGTGGCTTATGCCGTGGGTCACGGCAGCATCGGCAACGCGCCGGGCATTAACCACACATCCTTGATCGGCCATGGTTTTGGTCAGGCCGAGCTGGATAAAGTCGAAGCCGCGCTGCCTTCGGCTTTTGATATCCGTTTTGTTTTCAACCAATGGACTTTGGGCGAGGATTTCTGCGCCAAAACGCTGGGAATTCCGGCCGAAAAGCTGAATGATCCGTCGTTTGATTTGCTGCGTCATCTGGGTTATTCGCGCGCCGATATCGATGCTGCCAATGACCATGTTTGCGGCACCATGACGCTGGAAGGCGCGCCGCATCTGGACACCAAACATTACAGTATTTTCGATTGCGCCAATGCTTGTGGTAAACGCGGCAAACGCTATCTTTCGGTCGAAAGTCACATTCTCATGATGGCCGCGGCACAGTCGTTTATTTCGGGTGCGATTTCCAAAACGGTTAACATGGCCAATGATGCCAGCATCGAAGATTGCCAAAAAGCCTATGAGCTAAGCTGGTCTTTGGGCGTCAAAGCCAATGCGCTTTATCGTGACGGATCAAAACTGAGCCAACCTTTGGCCGCGGCTTTGATCGAGGATGACGAAGAGGCCGAAGAGATTTTCGAAAGCGGCAGCCAGCAGGAAAAAGCGATTGTTTTGGCTGAAAAGCTGATTGAAAAGGTTGTGGTCAAGGAAAGCGTGCGCAGCCACCGCGAAAAATTGCCGCAACGGCGCAAGGGTTACACCCAAAAAGCCAATGTCGGCGGGCATAAAGTCTATTTGCGCACCGGCGAATATGAAGATGGCGAGCTGGGTGAAATTTTTATCGACATGCACAAGGAGGGTGCGGGTTTTCGCGCCATGATGAATAATTTCGCCATCGCGATTTCGGTGGGGCTGCAATACGGAGTGCCGCTCGAGGAATTTGTCGATGCTTTCACCTTCACCAAATTCGAGCCAGCCGGCATGGTGCAGGGTAATGACAGCATCAAAAATGCCACGTCGATCCTTGATTATATTTTCCGCGAATTGGCCGTTTCCTATCTGGACCGCACCGATCTGGCCCATGTCAAACCCCAAGGCGCGTGTTTTGATGATGTTGGGCAGGGCGAAGATGAAGGCAAGGATGCGAGCGCGTCAAACATCACCCAAGTTAGCCGATCTGCGGCCAGTAAGTCATTGGAAGTGTTAAAACAAATTTCCTCGACGGGGTATTTACGCAAGCGGGTTCCGCAGCAATTGATCGTATTGCAGGGCGGCATGGCGGCGCAGGCGGGCACGGTTGCGCTCGAGGCTGGCACGGATCCTGTGGCGGTGTTGCAAACGCTGGTGCCGGAAGCGGCGGCGAACACCACGCTAGCGGCTGTAGCCAGCACCGATATTGACCCGCGCGCCAAGGCAAAAATGCAGGGCTACGAGGGTGATCCTTGTGGTGATTGCGGCAATTACACATTGGTGCGCAACGGCACTTGTATGAAATGCAACACTTGCGGGGGGACCAGCGGGTGTAGTTAAGACGCGATCTATTTCCAAGTAAATATTTGGAAAAATCGCAAAGTTCCGGGGCGGGTGCGCTCGCCCTCGACGCGGATCAGGCCGCAGGCAAAAAATAAACCGGGCGGTATAATCACGAGCCTGATCAGCGAAACTGGGGTGCCTTCGGGTGCCCCGTTTTTCTGCGTGCCGCATTTAAGCATCCGGCAGCAGCATCTCGACCGCGCTGGATTTTGGCAGACCCAATTCGCCGCGCAGCTGGGCACGCGCCCGCGAGATGCGCGACATCACCGTGCCGATCGGCAACTTGAACGCCGCGGCCAGCTCTGCGTAACTTGCGCCGTGCAAGGCCAGCAAACGCAACAAGGCGGCTTGCTCATCGGGTAGGCGCGATATTGCATCGGCCACATCGGCACAGGCAAAACGCGGCCAGATTTCGCCGTCATGGCTGGGGCTGTTTTGCTCTGTCAGTTCCTGATCTTGCGGGGCGCATTTTGTGCAGCTGTTGCGCAATGTAGTCATCAAATAGGGGCGCAGGTCATCAATTTCTGCACCCTTGTTTAGCCGGGCCAAAACCCGCAGCAGGGCGTCCTGTGCCAGATCCTCGGCCAGATCCGGGCGCGGGGCCAGAATGCGGGCAAGACGTGTTAGAGCGGGCATCAAGTGGACCAGATCATGGGGGGCCGTCTTTATATCTGCGTTCATATTTGTCTCCTTTTGTCATGTTATGTTGGCGCAGGCGGTGGTTGTCGGCAATACGGGGGATTGTTGCCACTTAAGAAAAATAGGGCTTTTTGGGCTGGTTTCCGCAAGAAATGGCAATCTTGTTCGGCGGGGATTTGCGGGTTTTAGCTGTTTTGGCGATCTGCGCAGAAGCGGCGGAATAAATGCAGCGCCGGGGCCTCTTGTAATTGAAGGCGCAAAACTGTGCCTTTTGACGCAACCGGCGAAAGCCAAAGGAGACTACGAGATGAAAAATATTTTAATCCAAACCGCAGCCGTTCTGGCCTTGACAGTTACCGCAACAGCCATGAGCGCCCAAAGTGAAATCGATGCCGATGGCGACGGGCTATTGTCGTATAATGAACTGCTGGCGGCCTATCCGGATATGACCGAAGCAGCCTTTATGGCGATTGATACCAATGCCGATGGTGCGGTTGATGCGGATGAATTGAAACTGGCGCAGGAGGCAGGTTTGCTGCCAACCTAAGCATAAATATCACAGGTCGGTTTGCTGATTTGCAGCAAGTTTGGCGAACCGGCCCGTGATTTTTTCCAGAGCATTGCAGCGCTTTGGAATATGAGAGAGGCCCCGAAAACCCCAGTGCCTTAACCCGGGGCCTCTTTTATTGCGCCGTTTATTGGGGGTTGCCGCGCGCAATAGCGGCCACACCGGTTCGGGCGGTTTCAATCAGGCCCAGCGGGCGCATCAGATCGGCAAAGGCGTCGATTTTTTCGCTGGTTCCGGTCATTTCAAAAACAAAACTTTCAAGGGTGGAATCCACCACATTGGCGCGGAAAATATCGGCCAGCCGCAGGGCTTCAACGCGTTTATCGCCGCTGCCGGCAACCTTGAACAGCGCCAGTTCGCGCTCAATATGGGGACCGTCAACCGTCAGATCATTCACCTTGTGCACCGGAATAATCCGGCCCAGCTGTGCCTTGATTTGCTCGATCACTTGGGGCGTGCCTTTGGTGACGATGGTGATGCGCGATTGGCGCGATTGCTCGTTAATTTCGGCCACCGTCAGGCTTTCGATGTTATAGCCGCGCCCTGAAAACAGCCCGATCACCCGCGCCAACGCGCCGGTCTCGTTATCAACGGTGATGGCCAAAGTGTGGCTTTCGCTCACATCGGCATTTGGGTTTCGCAGATCATAGGCCGAATGCGATGACGAGCCTTTTTTTATATTTAAAGCAGACATTTATAAACCTTTCTTAAACCAGAGCTTAAACCAGAACGGCGCCGGATTTACCGATCACACCTTGGGTATCGGCGTCACCCATCAGCATTTCATTATGGGGGGAACCCGACGGTATCATCGGAAAACAGTTTTCGTGTTTTTCCACCAGACAGTCAAATATCACCGGCCCGTTGTGGTTGATCATTTCCATAATTGCATCATCCAGATCGGCCGGATCCGAGCAACGAATGCCCTTGGCACCAAAGGCTTCGGCCAGTTTGACAAAATCGGGCAGCGCCTCTTGCCATGTGGCGGAATAACGTTCGCCGTGCAGCAATTCCTGCCATTGGCGCACCATTCCAAGGCGCTCGTTGTTTAAAATAAACTGCTTGGCGGGTAATTTATATTGCACCGCCGTGCCCATTTCCTGCATGTTCATCAGCCACGATCCCTCGCCGGAAACATTGATCACCAGCGCGTCGGGATGGGCCAGTTGCACGCCCAATGATGCGGGGTGCCCGTAGCCCATCGTGCCCAGACCGCCCGATGTCATCAAACGGTTTGGTTGCTCAAAGCCCAAAAACTGCGCCGCCCACATCTGGTGCTGGCCAACTTCGGTGGTGATGTAGCGGTCGTGTTTTGCCGTCAATGCTTGCAGACGTTCCAGCGCGTATTGCGGTTTGATAATTTGGCCGACCTGCTCATAGGCAAGACAATCCACAGCCTTCCATTCCTCGATCTGCCCCCACCATTTTTTCATGGCCGCCTTGTTGGTTTTACGCCCGCGTGATTTCCAAACCTTCAGCAGATCTTCCAGAATATGACCAACATCGCCGATGATCGGCAGATCAACCGGAATGATTTTATTCACCGACGAGGGGTCAATATCGATATGGGCCTTGACTGATCCGGGGCTGAAATCTTCGACGCGGCCGGTGATACGGTCATCAAATCGCGCGCCGATATTGATCATCAGATCGCAGCCGTGCATCGCCAGATTGGCCTGATACAGCCCGTGCATCCCCAGCATCCCCAGCCAGTTTTTGCCCGAGGCCGGATAGCAGCCCAACCCCATCAAAGTCGAGGTCACCGGAATATTAGTGGCATGGGCCAGCTCGATCAGAAGCTGGCTGGCGGCGGGGCCGGAATTAACCACACCACCGCCGGTATAAAGGATCGGGCGCTCGGCTTTTTCGATCAGCTCGGCCAAGGCGGTGATGGCCTCGATATCGCCTTTGACTTGTGGCTGATAACGCGAATTATCCACCTTTTTTGGAGGCGTATAATCGCCCTCGGCAAATTGCACGTCTTTGGGAATGTCGATCAACACCGGGCCGGGGCGCCCTGTCGTGGCCAGATGAAAGCCCTGATGAATAATGCGGGCCAGATCGTTGGTGTCTTTGACCAGCCAGTTATGTTTGGTGCAGGGGCGCGTGATGCCAACGGTGTCGGCCTCTTGAAACGCGTCATTTCCGATCATGAATGTGGGCACTTGGCCGGATAAAACCACCAGCGGGATGCTGTCCATCAAGGCATCGGTCAAACCGGTGACCGCGTTGGTGGCTCCGGGTCCAGAGGTTACCAAAACCACGCCGGGTTTGCCGGTCGAGCGCGCGTAACCTTCGGCGGCATGCAGCGCGGCTTGCTCGTGGCGCACCAGAATGTGGCGGATTTTGTTTTGCTGGAATATCTCGTCATAAATCGGCAGCACGGCACCACCGGGATAGCCGAAAATCACATCGACGCCCTGATCCTTCAAGGCCTGCATTACCATTTTTGCGCCGCTCATTTGAGGTGCCATTTTTATCTCTCCGCTGCTTTTATCCTAGCCATAAACGGTGTTCCGGTCATAAAAAAGCCCCCGAATTTCGGAGGCGCATGGGTGTTGATCTGGTTGTCCGTTACAGACCCATGCGCGTATCTTTTACAATGACAAGTAGTGGGTTCATGCCTAAAGTTCCTTGAATTATCTGTTGGACATTAGAAGTGGCGCAAATGCCCGTCAACCGCAATTTTGGCAAAATGTCGCAAATGGCACTGTTTTTGGAATATTGTTACCACAACAGGCCCTGTTTCGGGCCTTGAGCCGGTTTTGGCGGTTGCTGGATGTGCATATTTGCCACTTGGTTAATGAAACCCGTGTTTTCAAAGCGCTTTGGTTGCAAATGAATCAGGCTGCATATATTCTAAACCCAGAGCGCGAAAACGCCAATTTTTATAAATCAGGTGAGGCGAGCAGCTCCTTAGCCTAACCAGAGTATTTAAAACAACAAAAGCCGTGCGCGCAGAATTTTGTGTTTTGAAGGAATGCAGGCATGACAGCGATAACGGGAAACCAAAAATTCG
>CAYSBD010000001.1:0-7505 GCA_964429175.1 uncultured Marinosulfonomonas sp. | reverse complement strand
TTTGTGTTTTGAAGGAATGCAGGCATGACAGCGATAACGGGAAACCAAAAATTCGCCAAAATGCTGGCGCAACATCAAAACCCGCAGCCAAATGGCGCAAAACTGGCGCGTGCCCAAAAGACGTTGGGAAACCGCGGTTTCATACCAGCTTGATCGTCAGGGCATGCGGAAATTGCTAAAGGCACTGTCCGACGAGATAGTCGCTAAAAAGCAGGAGGCGCGCTAAATGCCATCATATACATTTACAGTATTCCAGTGGAGCGGCACGCATTATAACGCAACGTATAATACCTTACACACCGCCGTAATAACTGACAATGACGCGGCTTATCAGGGCGGTGCGGACGCGGATGAAACCATCAGCATCAATGGTGGTGCGTTCAATTCCTCAGCCTTGCATCCGTATGCGATAACCGTGCCTTTTACAGACCCCTCGGGTGCGGCCCATACCGAAGAATTTTATTTCTTTCTAACCGGCGGGGCGTGGTATTTTATTCCCGGGCCCGGATCAGAATTCGTGGTTGACTCGACCTTGGGCATGTATCAGAGCCACACGACGGGCTGGAATTACGCTGATGTGGTTTGCTTTCTGCGCGGAACGCTTATTGAAACCGATCAGGGGCCGGTGGCGGTTGAAGATTTGCGCGCGGGAATGCAGGTTGTCAGCTATGATGGCGGCACGAAAAAATTGCGTTTGGCCTTAAGTCGGGTCATTTCTGCCAAAGAATATGAACAAAATCCGAATTTTCATCCGGTGCGCATCATGGCGGGTGCCTTGGGGGCCGGTTTGCCAAAGCGTGATTTGCTGGTCTCGCGCCAGCACCGGATGTTGATGCCCATGAAGTAATTTATGCAGAATCCGCCCCCAGCGAAAGCCTGTTTCCCGGCGGCTCCGCGCTAAAATCAATGACCGATAAAGCCCGCGAGGAATTATCTGCTATTTTCCCTGATCTTGAAACACCGTTTTACACAACCCGTTCGGCCCGCATGATACCGGATGACAATTTGCAGAAAAAACTGATTATGCGCCATGCAAAAAACCATCACACCGTGCTTTAAAGCCGACCACCGGTGCCTTGCAAAACGCCGTGCTCCATCGCGTAACGTGTCAGGCCCGCTGTGGTGGAAATGCCCAGTTTTCGTTTGATATTTTTGCGGTGTGTTTCAACAGTGCGCACCGAAATATCCAGCTCGGCGGCGACTTGTTTGTTTGAATTTCCCTGCGCCAGTTGCAGCAGAATAGTTTGCTCGCGGTTGGTTAAAACCTCCAGCCCATCACTGCTTTTAGGGATCAGGGCCGTGCTGGCACCGGTGCATAAATATTGCTGCCCTGCCATCACCGCATCAATCGCAACTTTAATTTCTTCGGTCGGAACGTCCTTTAAAATATAGCCCTTTGCGCCGTGGCTCAGCGCGGTCTGGATGTATTCAATGCTGTCATGCATCGACAAAATCAACACACGGGTTTGCGGCCGGTTTTCCAGCAGGATTTCGATAACCGACAAACCGCTTAGCCCGGGCATGTTTAAATCGAGCAAAATCACATCCGGTTTTAACAGCTCAATCCGGTCAATAATTTCCTGACCATTATTCAAGGTGCCAACAACAGAAATATCGGCGTAAGTTTCCAAAATGGCCGCGATGCCTTGGGTCACCATCGGGTGATCATCAACAATCACAACGCGCGTCTGTTTAGTCATTCGATTTTCCTTCCGGCGATAAAATATGGCTTAGCGGCACGGAGGCCACGATATGGGTGCCGGCCCCCGAGCTGTCACAGCCAAATTTTCCGCCCAGCTGTTCCATGCGTTCTTGCATATTTCGCAGGCCCAGACCAGCGCGCGATTGCGCCCCGCCGATTCTTTTCAACCCCGAACCATTGTCAATTATCTCTAAAGTGCTACCTCTTTTATGGCCATAAAGCTTGATTTTAACCTCGCTTGCGCCCGCGTGGCGTTCAATATTGGTCAGCGCTTCTTGGGCAATGCGATAAAATGCGGTTTTAGACTCGTCATCCAGCCGGTTACGAAACACCACGGTTTCCAGATTGGTTTTTATGCCGGTGCGGTCGCTAAATTCTTTCAACAACGCTTGCAGGGCAGGGCCAAGACCCAAATCATCCAGCATCCCGGGGCGCAAATCATGGCTGATGCGGCGCACTTCCTGAATGGCGCAATTCAGGCTGCTGATGCCATTTCCCAAATCGGTGTTGGCACGTTCATCGCCGTTTTGCAGCCGTTTGCGGGCCAGCTCGAATTTATAGCGCACCCCGACCAAAATCTGGCTGATGCTGTCATGCAATTCACGCGCCACGCGGCCGCGCTCTTCTTCTTGTGTGTCAATAATGCGCTGGCTCAGGCCTTTTAATTTGCGATCCGACAGGCGACGTTCGCGCAAATTTAGCCTGACACCCGAGAAAAACACCAGCAACAAAGCCGCCAGCGTGATGGCCCCAATTGATAAAAACGTGCGCTGCACACGGGCCTGAACACTGGTTTTTTGCGCTGCAACCGTGGCCAGAACATCGTCGATAAATACACCGGTCCCAATCACCCAGCGCCAATCCTGCAAACCGATCACATAAGCTTCCATACGCTCGATGCTGCCGGTTGAGGGTTTGGGCCACCCGTAGCTTAAATGCCCGCCGCCCTGGCGCGCGAGTTCGATCATTTGGTCAACCACAAACTGGCCATCCGGCCCGCGCGTTCCGGCCCAGTTGCGCCCGATCCGGTCGGTTTGGCGTGGGCTGACCAAATTATTGCCATCGTAATCATAAACAAAGAAAAAGCCGTCCTGACCGTATAACATCGCCGCAAGTGTTTGGCTGGCTGCAAGTTTAGCCCCCGCATCATCGGGCAGGGCGCGGCCATAAACGTTCATAATCGCGGTGCGTGCCAGTGACAGATAATTCTTTAATTCGGCCCGTTTGGCTGCGATCAGCTCATCTTGCAGGCGCGTAATTTCACGGGTCGCGGTTTGGTGTGCCTGGTTTGTGACCAGCACGGCAATCGCGACCGCCGCCAGCAATAACGGCAGGCTGGCCAGCAGAAATACCTTTTGGCTGTAACGAAGCCCATCGCGAAACCACGGCTTATTTTGCATAATTTTTTGTAGGCCCGCCATTGCTAAATCATTCCCGAATCATAGAATGAAGAAGCTGGGCCGGATCGTCAATTGTCGATATTTGGTTAACCAATAGGCCAAATCAGCCTGAAATATGTCGATATCCGGCTTTTCTACGCAATAATTGGTATTCCCTGCTTTAAAATCTGGCGTTAGGCTGTCGGGACTAAAACAATCTGCCTGAAAAATCGGGCAGCTAAATCAAAAACTCTTTGGGAGGAGTATTTAATGGATCGTCGCTCATTTTTGAGAACATCTGCACTTGGCGGATCTGCCGCAGTTGCAACAACACTTGCCGCCCCCGCTTATGCGGCCGGAAATGTAAAACTGACAATGGTTACATCATGGGGCCGCGGCCTTGCCGGTGTGTTTGACGCCGCTCAACATGCTGCGGATTCGATTAACGCCATGTCTGACGGTAGTCTGGAAATTGAAATCAAAGCGGCAGGCGAGCTGGTTGGCGCGTTTGAAGTATTTGACGCCGTGACATCAGGTCAGGCCGATATGTATCACGCCGCCGATTACTATTTCACCGGCCAAAACCCGGGCTATCAGTATTTCACCGCCGCACCTTTCGGCATGACACCCCAAGAGATGTCAAACTGGTATTACCACGGCGAAGGCCAAGGTCTGCATGATGAGCTGGGCCAGATTTTCGGTCTGAAATCATTCATTGCCGGCAATACAGGTCCACAGGCCGGTGGCTGGTTCAAGAAAGAAATCAACAGCGCCGAAGATTTCAAAGGTCTGAAATTCCGCATGCCGGGCATGGGTGGTGAAGCACTGGGTAAACTGGGCGCGTCGGTGCAAAACCTGCCGGGTTCCGAAGTGTATCAGGCGCTGGCCTCGGGTGCGCTTGACGGCACCGAATGGATCGGCCCTTGGGCAGATGAAAAGGCCGGTTTTCAGGAAATCACCAAGTTCTACTACACCGCCGGTTTTCACGAGCCGAGCGCATCGCTGACTTTGGCAACAAACCGTGAAGTGTTTGAGGGTCTAACCCCGGCGCATCAGAAAATCATTGAAATTGCATCGGCTGAAACACATCAGTGGAGCCTTGCGCAGTTCATGAATAATAACGGTGCCGCATTGGCGCGCCTGCAATCGGGTGGCGTTAAGGTTCTGCAATTCTCGGATGATGTCTGGGATGCGTTTGGCGCGGCTTCCAAAGAAACCTTGGACGGGCATATGGGCGACGAAATATTTGCCAACATCCGTGGCAGTGTTGAAAAATCGATGAAGGAATCATCGAGCTGGATCCAGCGCTCGGAAGGTATCTTCCGCGCTCAACGTGACCGGGTCATGGGCTAACGCCGCTATCGGGCGGGCTGTTTGTAACATCAAATGGCCCGCCCGGGTTTGTTTGTGGCAGGGTTGGCCTTGCTGCTTAGCAGCTTTGCTAAAAAATAAAAACGGGGGGCAGGATGTTGGACGCAATTGTCTGGGTGTTTCAGAACATTGCCATGTCATTTTACAATTTCGGATATGCGATTGTGCATCCGAATTTGTGGCTGGACTGGGCGGACCGAGAAGCCATCATGCGCTTTGTCTATTATGGTGGCAGCAGCGAATTCTTTTTTGTCGTGTTCACGACTTTTCTGGTTTTCACCGCCATCGGCATTTGGAAAAACAGCTTTATGTGGGGCTGTGTTCGGGTGCTGGAAGGCATGGCCAACGGCATCGGCCGCTTTGCCGCCTGGGCCGGTTTGCTAATGGTGCTGCAACAGATTGTCATCGTTTTTATGCAGCGGATTTTTACGGCTGCCGAAATTTCTATCGGCTTTGGTGCACCATTCACGCGCGATGTCAGCTGGTGGGCCGAAGAGCTGAAGTTTTATAACGCACTGGTCGTAACCCTTTGTGTTACCTACACATTTGTGCAAGGCAGCCACGTTCGAGTTGATCTGGTTTATTCCAAAGTCAGCTACCGGGCCAGAAAAAATATTGATATGTTTGGTTCGTTGTTTTTCATGATGCCGACGGCCGTTTTAATCTGGATGTATGGCTGGTATTATATGTGGCGCCATTTGATTGTGCCAAAACCATCGGCCACCGAGACCCTTGATCGGTTGTTGATGAAATCCAAGGCTTTTCGCTGGAATGTTGAAACTGTCGGGTTTTCGCCAAACGGGTTTGACGGCTATTTCCTGTTCAAAATTTTGCTGGTGATTTATGCGGGGCTGGTTTTTCTGCACGGGATATCGTTTTTCTACCGCTCGTATCTAGAGCGCAAAGAGGGACTGTTATCCGAGGGTAAAAATATTGACAAAGACACTTTGGGTGCGGGCGAAGAAGCCTTTGAAGGCACACATTAACAGGGAATATAAAAGATGTTTTTTGGACTTGATGGCGTAGAAGTAGGCCTGATTATCGTTTTCCTGTCTTTGTTTGGCGGGATACTTTCGGGCTTTCCAGTGGCGTTTTCTATTGGTGGCGCGGCTGTAATTTCCTTTGCGGTGATTGCGGGGCTGGATAGTGCGGGGCTGTTGATTCACCACGCGGTTGACAGAACGTCCGAGGCCTATGACGCGCTGATTGCGACCGGCATGCACCCCGATAAAATAACGCTTTTCAGAAACCCGGAGCTACCGCAGGTGGCCGAGGCCGTGTTCCCGCGTGGCTGGGAACATGCGATGAACACCAACATCAGCTTCATCGTTAACCGGATGAACGAAAAGGTTCTGGCCGGTGCCTCGATCGAAGTTTTGCTGGCGGTTTTGATGTTTGTGATGATGGGTATCACGCTAGAGCGCTCAAAGATTGCCAATGATTTGCTGACGACCATGGCGCGGGTTTTTGGCCCGTTGCCCGGTGGTTTGGCGGTTTCGGTTGTGGTTGTGGGCACGTTTTTGGCGGCCTCTACCGGCATTGTCGGGGCCACGGTTGTAACGATGGGGCTGCTGTCTTTGCCCACGATGTTAAAACATAATTACTCGCCCGAACTGGCCACCGGCGTGATCGCGGCCTCGGGCACTTTGGGCCAGATTATTCCGCCCTCGATCGTGATTGTTTTGCTGGGCACCTTGGCCGGAGACCTTTATTCCTCGGCGCAAGAAGAGCGCGCGCAATTGGCCGGTTGCTCGGATGCTTTGACGTTTCTGGGCGAGGCGGCGGTGGTTTCTGTTGGCACTTTGTTTCAGGCCGCACTTTTGCCGGGCATCATGCTGGCGGTGCTTTACGCGCTTTATGCTTTTGGTTTTGCGATGGTCAAACCGCATTTGGCCCCACCGGTGCCATTTATGGAAACCAGCAGTGAGAAAACCTCGCGCAATCATAAACTGACCTGGTTTTTGGGCGCGCCTCTGGTTTTGATTGGTGGTATGTTTTTGATGGGCACGGTCGGGGTGATCGGCTCGCAAAACACGACGATTGACAGCTTTTCGGATGTTCGCGAATCATCCTCGCTGCGCACCAATGTTTCGGCGCCGTGTCAGGTCTCGATGATTGATCTGCATGGTCAGGAAAAATGGGATACCGCGGTGGCCGAGCAGGCGGCAATCGATGCGGCTGGCGGCACCCAGAAAAGCTATAAACTGTCCGAAGAACAACTGGCTCAGGCGCTTGCCGACAAGGTTGCGGCAGCGGCTCCTATTGGCAGCGGGCTTGCGATATTCTTTGTCTTTATGGCGCTGATCCTGACCTTTGCGCGCGGCATTGCGCCCGGGGCTGATGCGCGTCCTATTTTAATCGGGCTGGCCGGTGTTGCGCTGGCTATGCTTGCCGATATTGCCATGGTCGGGCCGCTTTCCAGCCCCGGAACCACGGTTCTCTGGATGGCGATCCCGACAATTATGACGCTTTATGGCGTGTCTTTTGCGGCCAGGATTTTGGCTAAAAACGAACTTATCGCGGTGGTTTTCCCGCCGCTGATCCTGATTATTGCCGTGCTTGGCTCGATCCTTGGCGGCATCACCAACCCAACCCCGGCCGCAGCCCTTGGTGCCGGTGGTGCAATTTTGCTGGCGGCTTATCGCAGGCTGAAAGACGAGGGCGGCACCGGCAAGATTGTTTTAATGACCACTTTTGCGATTGTGATCATGATCCTTGTCGGGGTGAATTTTGATCTTCGTATCGGCCGAAATGTTGTGCCGCTGGAAGATTGGCTGGCCTTCTTTGTGGCCAAAGGTGCTTATCTGTTTGTCATGTTCGGCTTGCTTTACGCCTGCTGGGTTTTGTTCAAAGGTGCGGTTCTAACGCCGATTGTGCGCGAAACGGCCAAGGTGACAAGCATGGTTTTCACCATTCTGATCGGCTCGCAATTGCTTAATCTGGTCATCATTTCCTTCGGTGGCGAAAGTTACATTCAGGATTTCCTGACCAGTTTTGATAATGAGCTGAAGGTGTTTTTGATTGTAATGGGGGTGCTGTTCCTGCTGGGGTTT